>JAFEDG010000140.1 GCA_018241745.1 Pseudomonadota bacterium | reverse complement strand
GTGCTCTCAGGCAGCGGCGTCACGGCCGACATGCGCTGGGAACTCGACGGCCGCGATGTCGCGCAAGGCAAGGCCGAAGTCGACTGGGAACCGACGCCAGGGGCGCACCGGCTGGCGCTCGTCGACGCGGACGGCCGCGAATGCGCGGCGGTGCGCTTCAGCGTGCGGGGCAGCATGCCGCGGCTCGCGGCAAGCGCGCGCTGACGCGCGTCAAGTGTACTGGGGCAGCGGGATGCGTGGTGAGCGCGTCAGCCGCGGCCGTTCACGCGACCAGGTAGCCGCCGTCCACGGGCAGGATGGCCCCGGTGACGAACGCCGCGGCGGGTGACGCGAGGAACACCACGGCACCGGCGATGTCGTCCGGATCGGCCCACCGGCGCAACGGCGTACGCGCGAGGATGGCTTCGTTGCGCGCGGCATCGTCCTGCAACGCCGCGGTCAATGCCGTGCGCACCCAGCCCGGCGCGATCGCGTTGACGCGGATGCCGTCCGCCGCGTAGGCGATCGCGAGCGATTTGGTCAGCTGCGCGACGCCGCCCTTGCTGGCGGCATAGCCGGGCACGATGCCGCCGCCGAAGAATGACAGCATCGACGCCGTGTTGACGATCGCGCCGCCGCGCACGGCCAGCAGCGGTCGCGCCGCCGCGCAACAGCGCATCGTGCCCGCGAGGTTCACGTCGACGACGTCCGCGAAGACCCGCGGGTCGAGCTCGTCGTGGCGGCGGATGATGCCCGCGCAGTTGACGAGCACGTCGACGCGCTGCAGCGCGCCAAAATACGCGGCGACGGCATCATCGCTGCGCACGTCGAGCGTCGTGGCCGTCGCGTCGTGCGCCGCCGCCACGTCCGCCACCGTCCCGCCGGTGACGCGTACGTCGGCTCCGGTCGCGCGGAACGCGGCGGCAATCGCGGCGCCAATGCCGCTCGTACCGCCAACGACGATCGCGACAGAGCCCGCGAAAAGGTCGGCACGAAAGCTGGCGTCGCGCGGTGTAGGGTTCGCGTTCATCGATCGGAGCGGGTTACTACGCGCGCGCGGAACGAGCACGTTGACCCGCGCGGAGGCGCGCAGGTAAGCTCGATGCGTCGCACGCGCGCGTGGCCACGGGATGATGGGCACCGCGCCGCGGTCGGTCAAGTCGCCAGCGGAGGACAACCCCATGTCGCAGCCGAAGGATCCGGGCACGGACCCGGCGCGGATGCGTTACCAGCTGCCCATGCCCGCGGAGGCGCGCCGCGACATCGTCGTGCCGCACGCGATTCCCGAAGACGACCGCGAGTGGGTGCCGCAAGCCGAGAACGTCTGGTTCCGGCCGCTGTGCCTCAACGTGTCGCAGGGCTACTGGATGAACCTGCTGAAGGTCCGCAGGTCCGGCGTGCTGAGCCGTCATCGCCATCCCGCGCCGGTGCACGGCCTGGTGCTGCGCGGCCGCTGGCACTACCTGGAGCACGACTGGGTGGCCACCGAAGGCAGCTACGTGTTCGAGCCGCCCGGCGAGACGCACACGCTGGTCGTGCCCGACGACGTCGAGGAGATGATCACCTACTTCCAGGTCAACGGCGTCATGTACTACGTCGATCCCTGGGGCAAGGCGATGGGCTACGAGGACGTGTTCACCAAGATCGACATGTGCCGGCGGCACTACGCCGACGTCGGCCTCGGCGCGGCCCACGTCGACCAGTACATCCGCTAGCGTCAGCCGAGGTTGGGCGCGAGGCGGCGCCGCGCGTCGTCGAGCGTGACCCCGCTGCGCGTCGCGAAGTCCGCGAGCTGGTCGTCGCCGATGCGTCCGACGGCGAAATAGCGCGCATCCGGATGGGCAAGGTAGAACCCGGCCACCGACGCGGCAGGCAGCATCGCGAAGCTCTCCGTGATGCTCATGCCCAGGCGGTCGGCCTCCAGCAGTTCGAACAGCGCGCCCTTGACCGCATGGTCCGGGCACGCGGGATAGCCGGGCGCCGGCCGGATGCCGCGATACTCCTCGCGTAGCAGTGCCTGCGTGTCCAGCGTCTCGTCGCGCGCATAGCCCCACAGCTCGCGGCGCACGTGCGCGTGCAGCCATTCGGCGAATGCCTCGGCGAGCCGGTCGGCGAGCGCCTTCAGCATCAGGCCGGAGTAATCGTCGCCGGCACGCGCGAACTCGTCGAGCTTGCGCTCGATGCCGATGCCGGTCGTCACGGCAAACGCGCCGACGTGGTCGTCGGCGCCGCTCGCTGCGGGCGCGACGAAGTCGGCGAGGCACCAATGGGGCTTGCCTTCGGCCTTCGCGTTCTGCTGCCGCAGGTTGCGCCACGTCAGCGCCGCGCGGTCGCGCGCCGGCGAGTCCCACAACACGATGTCGTCGCCGGCGCTCGCGGCGGGCCAGATGCCGGCGACGCCGTGCGCCGTGAGCCAGCGACCGTCGACGATCTTCGCGAGCATGCGCTTCGCGTCGGCATGGACGTTGCGCGCGGCGTCGCCGACGACCGGATCGTCGAGAATGGCGGGGAACGCGCCGGCGAGATCCCACGTCTGGAAGAACGGGCCCCAGTCGATGTACGGCACGAGGAGCGCGAGATCGACGTTGCGAAACGGGCGCTTGCCGACGAACGCAGGCTGCGCCGGCGGATGCGCGTGCCAGTCGGTGGTGAACGCGTTCGCCCGCGCCGCCTCCAGCGCGACGAGCTTCGGGCCGCTCTTGGCGGCGTGCTGCGCGCGCACGCGGTCGTAGTCGCGCGCCACGTCCGCGACGAACGCGTCGCGCTGCGTCGACGACAGCAGGTTCGTGGCAACGCCGACCGCGCGTGATGCATCGGGCACGTACACGGTCGGCCCTGCGTAGTGCGGCGCGATCTTGACCGCCGTGTGCACGCGCGACGTCGTCGCGCCGCCGATCAGCAGCGGCACCGTGAAGCCCTCGCGCTGCATCTCGCCGGCCACGTGCGCCATTTCCTCGAGCGACGGCGTGATGAGGCCCGAGAGGCCGATCGCGTCGGCGTTGCGTTCGCGCGCCGTCGCAAGGATCTTCTGCGCCGGCACCATGACGCCCAGGTCGACGACGTCGAAGTTGTTGCATTGGAGCACGACGCCGACGATGTTCTTGCCGATGTCGTGCACGTCGCCCTTCACGGTCGCCATCACGACGAGGCCCTTCGACTGCCCTGCCGTGCCGGCACGCAGTTTCTCTTCCTCGATGAACGGGATCAGGTGCGCGACCGCCGCCTTCATCACGCGCGCGCTCTTCACGACCTGCGGCAGGAACATCTTGCCGGCGCCGAACAGGTCGCCGACGACGTTCATGCCGTCCATCAGCGGCCCCTCGATCACCTCGATCGGCTTGCCGCCGCGCTCGGCGATCGCCAGCCGCGCCTCCTCCGTGTCGTCGACGATGTACGTCGCGATGCCGCGCACCAGCGCGTGCGCAAGCCGCGCCTCGACCGGCTCGTCGCGCCACGCGAGATCCTCGGTAACCTTGCGGCCGCCGCCTTTGACCGTTTCGGCAAACGTGACCAGACGCTCGGTGGCGTCGGCGCGGCGGTTGAGCACGACATCCTCGACACGCTCGCGCAACTCGGGATCGAGCTCGTCGTAGACGCCGAGCTGGCCCGCGTTGACGATGCCCATCGTCAGCCCCGCGCGGATCGCGTGGAACAGGAACACCGTGTGGATCGCCTCGCGCACCGGCTCGTTGCCGCGGAAGCTGAAGCTGACATTCGAGATGCCGCCCGACACCTTCGCGTGCGGCAGGTGCGTGCGGATCCAGCGCGTCGCCTCGATGAAGTCGACCGCATAGTTCGCGTGCTCGTCGATGCCGGTCGCGATGGCGAACACGTTCGGGTCGAACACGATGTCCTCGGGCGGAAAGCCCACGCGGTCGACGAGGATGTCGTAGGCGCGACGGCACACGGCGATGCGCCGCTGCAGCGAATCCGCCTGGCCCGCCTCGTCGAATGCCATGACGATCGCCGCGGCACCGTAGCGACGCACCTTCGTCGCCTGCGCGATGAACGACGCCTCGCCTTCCTTCAGCGAGATCGAGTTGACGATCGGCTTGCCCTGCACGCACTTGAGTCCCGCCTCGATGACGTCCCACTTCGACGAATCGATCATCACCGGCACGCGCGCGATGTCGGGCTCGGACGCGATCAGGTTCAGGAAGCGCTGCATCGCCGCCCTGGAATCGAGCATCGCCTCGTCCATGTTGACGTCGATGACCTGCGCGCCGTTGCCCACCTGCTGGCGCGCGACTTCGACGGCGCCCGCGTAGTCGCCGGCCAGGATCAGCTTGGCGAAGGCGCGCGAGCCGGTGACGTTGGTCCGCTCGCCCACGTTGACGAACAGCGAATCGGGGCCGATCGCCAGCGGCTCGAGCCCGGCGAGGCGCAGGATGCCGTCGCCACTCATCGCGCGCGATCGGACGCGCCGGCGACGCGGGTCATGGGCGCCACGACGCGCCGCGCGGACCGCGACCCGCGCATCACGCGGCCTTGCGTGCCGCGGGTGCAGGCAGGCGGCGCGGCGGCAGGCCGCGCACGGCCTCCGCGATGGCGCGGATGTGCGCAGGCGTGGTCCCGCAGCAGCCCCCGACGAGGTTCACGAAGCCCGACGTCGCGAACTCGTGCAGCAGCGACGACGTCTGCGCCGGCGACTCGTCGTAGCCGGTGTCGGACATCGGGTTGGGCAGGCCTGCGTTCGGATAGCACAGCACGTAGCAGTCCGCGACGCGCGCGATTTCCTCGATGTACGGGCGCATCAGCGCAGCGCCCAGCGCGCAGTTGAGGCCCACCGCCAGCGGACGCGCGTGCCGGATCGAATTCCAGAACGCTTCGGGCGTCTGGCCCGACAGCGTGCGGCCCGACGCGTCGGTGATCGTCCCCGACACGAACAGCGGCAGCCGTGCACCGCGCCGCTCGAACACGGTGTCCATCGCATACAGCGCGGCCTTTGCGTTGAGCGTGTCGAACACCGTCTCGACGAGCAGGATGTCGGCGCCGCCGTCGATCAGGCCTTCCGCCGCTTCCGCGTACGCGGCCGCGAGCGCGTCGAAGCTCGTGTTGCGCGCGCCGGGATCGTTGACGTCCGGCGAGATCGACGCCGTGCGGTTGGTGGGCCCGAGCGCGCCCGCGACGAAGCGGGGCCGCGACGGGTCGCGCGCCGTGCACGCGTCGGCGCTCCTGCGCGCGATGGCCGCGGCCGCGCGGTTGAGCGCGCGCGCCTCGCCTTCCAGGCCGTAGTCGGCCTGCGCAATCGCGGTCGCGCTGAACGTGTTGGTCTCGATGATATCGGCGCCCGCCTCGAGGTAGGCGTCGTGGATCTCCGCGACCGTCTCCGGCCGCGTCAGCGACAGAACGTCGTTGTTGCCGGCGAGGTCGTGCGGGTGCGCATGCAGGTGGCCGCTGGCCCCGCCGCGGAAGTCCGCCTCGCCCAGCCGGCATTGCTGGATCATCGTGCCCATCGCGCCGTCGAGCACGAGGATGCGCTGGTCCAGCAGGCGGGCGAGTTGGGCGGTACGGTCCGGTTGCATCGCTTCATTCCACGCCCCGGCATGGGGCAACAAAAAACCCGGTTGGGCCGGCAAGGCAGCCAACGCGGGTCGTGGACAACACCGCTTTAGCTGCATTTGTATAGCGCCCGCAAGCTCTCGCGGCCCTCTGCACCGGGCCACGTCTCAAATCGGCGCTCTCGATAGCGTATGGGCGGTGCCTCGTAAAGTCAACGCGACGCCCCGCGCCGCTTGACGGGCGCTGCGGTGCGGTAGACTTCACTGCCCATGAAGCATCTATCGCCCAAGGACGCGCACGCGTTCCTGCAGAAGACTCCGCGCGCAGTGCTGGTCGATTGCCGCAGCGAGATGGAATTCCTGTTCGTCGGGCATCCGGTCGGCGCCGAGCTCGTCGCGTGGAACGAGGCCCCGGACTGGGACATCAATCCGCACTTCGTCGACGAGGTGAAGCGGCTCGCGCAGCCCGACCAGCCGGTGCTGCTGATCTGCCGCAGCGGCCATCGCTCCGTCGACGCCGGGCTCGCGCTCGAGTCCGCGGGATTCACGGATGTCTACAACGTGCTCGACGGCTTCGAAGGCCCGCTCGACGACGACGGGCATCGCGGCACGCAATCGGGCTGGCGTCACGACGGGCTGCCCTGGGAGCAGTCCTGACGGCGACGGGCGTGCGCGCCGGCGCCGCCACCGCGCTGGCCGATCGCTTCGAGCTCGCCTGCGAATCCGCGGCCGACGCCGCTGAAGTCGCGTGGGTCGCGGACGCTGCTGCCGGTTCCTCGCTTGCACTGCTCGACGTCGGTTGCGGCGTCGGCCGCATGCTGGTGCCGCTGGCGGTCGCCGGCCGCCCCGTGCACGGCGTCGACGCTTCCGCCAGCGCGCTTGCGCTCTGCGCCGAGCGGCTCGCCATCGCCCCGCGACCGATCGCCGCCGTCGAGCTCGTGCGCCAGCCGCCGGCCGAGCTCAATCTTCCCTTCCGCCATGGCGCCGCCTACATCGGCGGCGACCGCTTCCAGCGCATCGTCGATCCCACCGCGGCGCTTGCGCTCGTGGCCCGCGTCGCGGCGCACCTCGTGGCACCGGGCGTGCTGCTGCTGGACCTCGTCGTGCCGGCGGAAGCGGAACACGCGCCGGGCGGGACCCTCGTCGAGATCCGCACCGCCGTCGACGGCGATGCGACGCTGGTAGCGCGCAGCGAGACCCTCGTCGATCGCGACGGCCGCCGTATCGACCGGCACATCCGCTACGAGCGGCGCGTGGGGCGCAGCATCGCCGTGCGCGAGGACGTCCGCGATGCGCTGACGTGGTACGCGGAAGACGAGGTCGTCGCGCTCGTCCGCGCGGCGGGCTTCACGACGGTCGAGGTCGTCACGTCGCCGCGCGCGGTGGTCGGCGGCGAGCGTCGCTTCGCCGTGCGTGCGACCGGGTCCGACCCTATTTATTCCGGGAATAAATAGGGTCGGACCCCAATTCCAGGTACACGGTCCCGGGCACCGGGTTGTCGTAGTACGCGGGGATGTCGCGAAAGCCGAGCGAGCGGTACAGCGCCAGCGCCGCGGTCATCGTGCCCAGCGTATCGAGCACCAGCGCGCGATAGCCGATCGCGGCCGCGTCGGCGATCACCTGCTGTGCGAGCCGGCGCCCGAGCCCCAGTCCGCGGGCCGCGGCGAGCACGTACAGGCGCTTGATCTCGCCGCGGTCGGCCGACCCTGCGAGCGGCCGCAATGCGATGCAGCCGAGCGGCTTGCCGCTGCGCCACGCGACGTACAGCCGGCCGGCCGGCGGCGCATATTTGCCGGGCAACGATGCAAGCTCGGCGTCGAAGCCCTGGAAGCCGAGGTCGATGGGCAGACTGTCCGCATAGCCGCGAAAGAGCTGCGCAGCCACGGCGATGTCCGCGGCGGTGGTCGCCTGCCGCACATCGACGATGGGGTCCGAACCCATCTACTCGCTGACGAACAGGTGCTCGAGCCAGGCCTTGGGCAGCAATGCGCGCAGCGTCGTCCGCGCAGGTCCCGGCAGCAACACGATGCAATCGATGTTGCGGCGGTCGAGTTGCACGAGCAGCTCGCGACAGCGCCCGCACGGCGGCACGATGCGCTTGTCGTCGACGGCGACGATGCGCGTGACGTGGGTCTCGCGTGCCTTCAGCATCTCCGCCACCGCCGAATGCTCGGCGCAGAACCCGATGCCGCACGCGAGGTCCAGGTTCACCCCTGTGTACACGTGGCCGGACCCGCTCACGAGCGCGGACGCGACGGCCGCAGCGGTCAGCTTGGGCTTGATCAACGCGTACTCGCCGACCAATGCCTGCGCGGTGGCGACGAGGGCCGCGTCGTCGGGTTCCGTGTGCGCAGCGGGGACAGCGGCGTTGCCGGCCGCATCAGCCTCGCCCCGCGCACGCTCAGGCGGTCTTTTCGCAGCTTCCAATCTTCACGTCCGCGCCCGGGTAGCCGGGCTGCAGGTCCTTGAGCTTGGCCACGACGGGCGCCGGCGGGTCGCGCACGAGCAGGATCGTTTGCGACAACGTCGTCTGCGCCGGCACGATCTGCGCGCCTTGCGTGCCGAACGACGCGAGCGTGGCAACGCGCGCCTTCGCGGCGTCCTCGGTGCGGAACGTGCCGAACGACAGCCGGTACTGGCCCTTGCCCGCGTCGGCGACCGTCACCTCGTCGCGATCACGCGTGCGGATTTCCGCCGCGCGCCGCTCGGCCGCGCCGCGATTGGCAAACGTGTCGGAGACGACCGCGAAGGCGCCCGGGACGTCCACCTTGCGCTGCGTCAGCAGCGGACCGAGCCCCAGCGGCGCCAGGTCGCCCAGCGCGCGCGTGCGATCGGCATCGCTCAGCGGGCCCCATTCGATGCAAACATCCGCAAGCGCCGTCACCTTGGCAGGGCCGAGCGCCGCCACTTCGCGTGGCGTCAGCAGCTTGATCTTGTCGGGTTGCACCTGCTGCGTCAGGCGCACGCCCTCCCCGCTGCCGACGCGGTCGAGCCGCGTGTAGGCGAACAGCGTCAGGTTGGCGAGCAACAGCAGGATCAGGACGATGCGCATCGATCCGGGGGACGGTCAGCTGCCGGCGAGCGCGAGCACGCCTTCGAGCACCAGATTATCCACGAGCTCGACGGGCGCCGCGAGATGCGGGGCGATCTCGCGCGCGGCACCGCCGGCGAGATAACAGCGGACGGCGCCAGGGGCCGGATCCGCGCGCGTACGCAGGTGCTCGATCGCGCCGCACGCCGCGTCGATGACGCCGGTCATCGCGCCGTCGGCATCGGTTTGCGGCCACTCGCGCCACGCGCCGCCGGCCAGCCGCGCGGTGGGCGCCGCTTCCGCGAGCGCGCCGAGCATCGCCTGCAATCCGGGGAGCAGGAGCCCGCCGCGGAAATGCCCGTCGGCAGTCAGCGCGTCGACCGTGATCGATGTGCCCGCGTCGATGACGACGGCGGGAGCACCGTCCGGATGGCGGCGCCGCGTGCGCCGATACGCGGCGACCAGTGCCGCCCAGCGGTCTGCACCCAATGTCGCGGGCTTCGCGTATTCGTTGACGACGCCGCCGCCTTCCGCGCGCGGCCGTATCCACTCGATGTTCGCGCGCCAGCGCGCGAGCTGGCCTTCGATGCGCACGCGCTGCGCTTCACCGGCGGTGTTGGCGCCGACGACGCGCGACGGGCGCGGCATCGCCTGCCAATCGCGCAGGATCAGCGTCCCGATGTCCGCATTGCCCACCACACCCTGCTGCACCCAACCGTTGGGACCCGCGAGGCCCCATTTCATCCGGCTCGCGCCGACGTCGAGGCAGAGGATCACGCGCGGCGGAGTGAGATCTCGCCGGAGAGGAAGCGGGAACGGCGCGGGCCGTCGGCCAGCACCAGCGCACCGCTGGCGTCGACGCCCGCCACCGTGCCCTTGACGGCAGCACCGTCGGGGAGGATCAGCTTCACCGGCTTGCCCTGGTAGGCGTGACGGTGCTGCCATTCGGGTGCGAACGCGGCGAAGCCGCCTTGCGCGTAGCCGGCGAGCGTGGACGCGACTTCCTGCGCGACACGTGCAAACAGGCGGTTGCGGTCGATCGGCGGTGCGCCGCGGCCCGCGACGGCACCGAGGTCGGTGACCGCCTGCGCGATGTCCTTCTTCACTTCCCGCGGCAGCCGGATGTTGAGGCCGACGCCGACGACGACCGTCGACGGGCCGAGCGCGTCGCCATTGAGCTCGACGAGGATGCCGCCAAGCTTGTGGTGACGGTAGATGAGGTCGTTGGGCCACTTGAGCTCGACGCCTTCGTAGCCTTCCTTCTCGAGCGCGCGCGCGACGGCGACGCCGACGGCCAGCGACAGCCCGGCGAGAAAGCCCGCGCCCTGCTCGAAGCGCCAGCCCAGCGAGAACGTGAGGCTGCCGCCCGCGACGGCCGTCCACGTGCGGCCGCGCCGGCCGCGTCCCGCCGTCTGCCATTCGGCGGCGAGCACGGCGCCGTGGATGTCACGGCGCTGCGAACGGCGCAGCAGTTCGGTCGACGTCGAATCCAGCTGGTCGACGATCTCGACCTGCAGCGCCGGCGGCGAGTAGTCGATCGTCGTCTTCTCGACGCCGTTGATGCCGAGGTCGTCGTCCAGCAGCGGCTGCGGCTTGGGCGTGATCGTGCCCGGCTTGGCGACGCGCGCGCCGAACTCGACGAGCGCCTGGCGCACCGCGTTGGCATCCAGGAAATCCGGCGCCGCGACGAGGCGATAGCCCCGGCCGCGGATGCGCTCGAGCGCGAGCCCGGCGGTTTCCGCCTGCTTCAGGACCTGCGACACGCGGGCGCGCGTTAGCCCCACCTTGGCGGCAAGGTCTTCGCCGGAGTGGAACGCGCCATCCGAGAGCTGGCGCAGGAGGGAGAATCCGATAGGAGTAAGCACTTACCGTCGAGCCTCACTGCAAGGGACGGAATTTTAACAAGAAATGCAGGGAATTGCACCCCCTTGGCGCGGGACGTCCGGCCGTTCCACCCCGCATCGGTGCACGTGGGGACGCCGCCGCCGCATTCCAAGCCTCGCGCCCGGACGCGGGCGGTCAGAGGACGCCGCGCCGCACCTGGTCGAGTTCGATGGACTCGAACAACGCCTGGAAGTTGCCTTCGCCGAAGCCCTCGTTGCCCTTGCGCTGGATGATCTCGAAGAAGATCGGCCCGATGACCGTGCTCGTGAAGATCTGCAGCAGCATCTCGTTTTTGGCCGGCGCGCCGTCGAGCAGGATCCGGTTGGCGGCCAGGCGCGCGCTGTCCTCCGTGTGGCCGGGCAGTCGCTTGTCGAGCATCTCGTAATACGTCTGCGGCGTGTCCTGGAACGCGACGTCGCGCGCCCGCAGCGACTCGACGGTCTCGTAGATGTCCGCCGTGGCCAGCGCGACGTGCTGGATGCCCTCGCCGCGATAGGCGACCAGGTACTCGTGGATCTGGCTCTTGTCGTCGGCGCTTTCGTTGATCGGAATGCGGATCTTGCCGTCGGGACTGGTCATCGCCTTCGACTTGAGGCCGGTGAGCTTGCCTTCGATGTCGAAGTAGCGGACTTCGCGGAAATTGAAGAGCCGCTCGTAGAAGCCCGCCCACTCGTCCATGCGGCCGCGATGCACGTTGTGCGTCAGGTGGTCGATGGCGACGAGTCCCGCGCCGACCGGGTTCTGGTCCACGCCGGGCAGCGGCACGAAGTCGATGTCGTAGATCGACACGCCATTGCCGTTGCCGGCGTAGCGGTCCACGAGGTAGATCAGCGAATCGCCAATGCCCTTGATCGCGGGGATGTTGAGTTCCATGGGGCCGGGGTGGTTCTCGACGCCCCATGCGCCGTTGGCGACGCAGCGCTTGTACGCGAGCGCCGCGTCCTTGACGCGGAACGCGATCGCGCAGATCGACGGCCCGTGCACGCGCGCGAACGACTGCGCGAACGAGTCCGGCTCCGCGTTGACGATGAAGTTGATGCCGCCCTGCCGGTACAGCAGCACGTTCTTCGAGCGGTGCCGCGCGATGGCCGTGAAACCCATCTGCTCGAACAACTGGCCGAGCGCCACGGGGTCCGGCGCCGCGTATTCGATGAACTCGAACCCGTCGGTCCCGACCGGGTTGTCCCACAACGATTGCGTGCTGGCTTGGGGCATGGCGAAGACTCCTCGTGCGGACGGGCAGCATAGGACGGCTGGCCCGGGAGCGCCAGTTTAGGCATTCAAGCTGCATCGCTGGCGCACGTTCATTGCGTATTTGTGATCAATTGCGCAATATTCGTGCTCCATCGCGCGATCAGGAGAGCAATGATGGCCGCCCTTCCCGACCTGGACCGCACCGACGTCCGGCTGCTGCAGCTGTTGCAGGAGCACGGGCGCATGCAGAACGCGGACCTCGCGCGCAAGCTGTCGCTGTCGCCGGCGCCCTCCCTGCGCCGGCTGCAGCGCCTCGAGGAGAGTGGGGTGATCGCGCGCTATGCGGCGATCGTCGATCCGAAGAAGGTCGGCTTCGCCGTCACTGCGCACCTCGACGTGATGCTCGACAAGCAGGCCGAGCACGCGCGCTCGACGTTCCGCAAGGCGGTCCAGAAGTGGCCCGAGGTGCTGACCGGTTACGCGCTGACCGGGCAATGGGACTACTCGCTGAAGGTCGTCGCGCGCGACCTCGACGGCTACGCGCGCTTCCTGATGGAGAAGGTGCTCGCGCTACCGGTGGTGGTCAACGTGCAGTCGGCGTTCGTGCTGGAGACGGTCAAGGAGACGACGGCGCTGCCGATCTAGAACCTGCCTCGTACGCGGTCAGGGGGACGCGCTGCACATCACGACCCCTTCGTTCGTCCACCGGGCATTCGACATCCGCGCCCTTTCGGCCGCGTCGGTGACGAAGCGATGGTTCGGCGCCCCGCCCTGGCCGTTGTTGTAGAACCGATAGACCGGCAGCTGCGTCGGGCCGCAGGCGGAAGGCTCCGTCGCAGCCTGCGCATTGAATGCCGCGAGCCGCTCGAGCTGCCAGGCGGGAAAGTTGTCCAGGACGAGCTCGCAGTCTCCCCCTTGCGCGCCGAAGAAGTGGGAGCTCTCGGGCGCGAACGACGCGCTGAAGAAGCGACAGAATCCAGCCGTGCCCGGTGGCGCTGTCGCCGGCGCATACGCGAGGAACGAATAGCCCGTGCGGACCCACTGCTCGAACGGCGGTCGCGCGGCATCGAGCAGCGCGATTTCGTCGGCGTCGCCCGTCATGAAGTAATGGTCGAACGGCGGGTAGTAGTACTCGACGACGCGCACCCGGACCTCCGGGTCGGGCACGGGGGTCAGCAGGAACGCACGGCTGAGTGCGGCACCGTCGTACTTGCCGCCGATGGCCGCAATCTGCCCTTGGCCGTTGATCGCGACCGCCTGGTCGAGCACGAATCCGTCCATGGCGTCCGGGTTGACCACCAGCGCATTGAGGTCGAAATTCGCGCCGTCGATACTGACGAACGCCCGCGGCGACGAGGCGTCACCGGGCGGTACCGGCGGGAATGCATTGCCGACGATCAAGCCGTCAAGGTTGATGCCACGGGCCTCGCTGTAATCCCCGCCGAGCGTCCCCACGTCGCGCATGCTCCCGTTGAAGTAGACGAATGCATGTTCCAGGCCTTCGACGCGCTCGGCGCCGCCGACGACTCTCCCTAACGCATTCACGGCAAACGCGATACTGTCACGACCGCCAAGCGTTCCCAGGTCCTGCAGCGTGCCGCCCGCATACAGGAATGCGTGCTGGTAGACCGCCGGATCGTCCGTTGCCGCGGCGCCGACCACCCAGCCGCTGTTGTTGATGGACATCGCCCAGCTGTCTAGGCCGCCCAACGTGCCCAGGTCCTGCAGACGACCGTCCGCCGACCGGATCACGGCATGATGGTGGGCATCGCCAGCGAGGTCGGCCATGCCGACAGCGACCTCATGGTCGTTGATCCCGTAAAGCGCGCCACCGCGCCCACCCAGGGTAGCCATCGGCGTGAACGTGTCGCTCCACACGATTCCCCCGCGCGAAGGGGGGCCTCCCTGCGCATAGCTGATGTTCGCGATGACGACGCCCGCGGCATTCACGCCGTTGGCAAACCCCGCGACCGCATCCGCGGGAAGATAGAAGCGGATGACGCCGCTGTCGTAGATGAAGGTCGAGGGCCCGCTCGTCTGCGGGCTGCCGATTGGCACGCCGGAACCGACGACGACCGCGCGCTCATTGAGGGCGAGCGCCCCGACATGATCGGCCGGGATCGCCGTCGCCACGTAGCGTATCGCGTGCACGCCGTGCGGCATGGCGGCGGCCAGGCCGACGACAAGCCACCTTAATGCCGGAAGCGCATGCATTCGGCCCTCCCTGGCCTTGGCAACGCGTTACTCCGTCGGCAGGAACTCCGGCGTCGACAGGTAGCGCTCGCCGGTATCGTAATTGAAGCCGACGACGGTGGCGCCCGCGGCGATCTCGGGCAGCTTCTGCTTGATCGCCTGCAGCGTCGCGCCAGACGAGATGCCGACGAGCATGCCCTCCTCGCGCGCCGCGCGGCGGGCCATCTCCTTCGCGTCGTTGGCCTCCACCTGGATCACGCCGTCGAGCAGGTCGGTGTGCAGGTTCTTCGGGATGAAGCCCGCGCCGATGCCCTGGATCGGATGCGGCGACGGCTTGCCGCCGCTGATCACCGGGGACGCCGTGGGCTCGACCGCGTAGACCTTGAGCTGGGGGAACTTGTGCTTCAGCACCTGCGCGACGCCGGTGATATGGCCCCCGGTGCCCACGCCGGTGATCAACACGTCGAACCCTTGCGGGAAATCGGCGAGCAATTCCTGCGCCGTCGTGCGCACGTGCACGTCGATGTTCGCCGGATTCTCGAACTGCTGCGGCATCCACGCGCCGGGCGTCTGCTCGATCAGTTCCTTCGCGCGCGCGATCGCGCCGTTCATGCCCTTCTCGCGCGGCGTGAGGTCGAACGTCGCGCCGTACGCCAGCATCAGCCGGCGGCGCTCGATCGACATGCTGTCCGGCATCACGAGCACGAGCTTGTAGCCTTTCACCGCAGCGACCATCGCAAGCCCGATGCCGGTGTTGCCCGACGTCGGCTCGATGATCGTGCCGCCTGGCTTCAAGATGCCGCGCTTCTCCGCGTCCTCGATCATCGCCAGCGCGATGCGGTCCTTGATGGAGCCGCCGGGATTGGCGCGCTCCTGCTTGATCCACACGTCGTGACCGCCGCCGAACAGGCGGTTGACCTTCACGACGGGCGTGCGGCCGATCGTCTCGAGGATGTTGTTCGCTTTCATCGGCATCTCCTGCGGTAGGGGCGGGCGCGCGGCGATGCGCGGCCGCGAGACGGATGATAAATCGCCCCGGTCCGGACCGGTTGCCGGCCCGCTATATCGTTATGCCCGCGTGCGCCGACGCGCCGCGTCGACGACCGCACGCTCCGCCGACCCTGTCAGCACGTGCTTCCACGCGGCCGCGTTGTCGCGCGCGGCGAGCCAGGTAGCCGTGTCCGCAACGGTTTCACCAAGCGGCCGCGTCCCGAGGCCCGCCTCCAGCGCGCGCGCCGTCGACACGTGCATGAAGCCGGCATGATCGGGCTCGGCGGCCGGCAGCCACAGCGGCAGGCCGGTCCACGGCTCGACCTTCTGCGCGACGAGGACGTCGTCGTCCACCCAGGCAATACCGGGCGGGGCGTCCGCGGCGGCATGCAGCGCGGCCGCCAGGACGCCGAACGTCCACTGCCCCGGCGGGCTTACGGCGTTGAACGTGCCGCCGACGTCGCGCTCGACGAGATCCACGATGAACGCGGCGAGGTCGCGTGCGTCGATGAACTGCAACGCGCGCGACGGCGGCGCGGGGACAACCGCTTCCGCGCCACGGTTACCCAGCAGGTGCGGGTGGACGAAGCGCGCGACCCAATAGCCGAAGCGATCGGTGCTGTCGAACGGGCCGACGATGAGGCCCGGCCGCACGATCGTCGCGCGCGACCCGCAAGCATCCCTGACCACCGCTTCGCACGCTGCCTTGAGGCCGCCGTAGTTGGGCAGCACGTCCTCGGTGGCCGGATCGGCGAGCGTCGCCAGCGGCGCGGATTCATCCGCGTCCGGGTATGACAGGTCCGCATACACGGACACCGACGACACGAAAAGGTAGCGACGCACGCGATCAGCGAGCGCGGCGGCCGACGCGCCCACGACGCGCGGAACGTAGCCCGAGAGATCGACGACTGCGTCGAACGGGTGCCCCGCGAGCGCGGCAAGCCCCGCCCCGATGCGCGGATCGCGGTCGCCCGTGAGCGCGCGCACCGCATGCGGCGACGCGGCCTCGCGGCCGCGCGTGAACGTCGTCACGGCGTGGCCGCGGCGCGTCGCGAGCTCCGCGACGTGGCGGCCCACGAAGCGCGTGCCGCCCAGCAGCAGCAGGTTCATGTCAGCCGGCGAGCAGCGCCATCACGCGCGGATGCAGCGCGGGGTCGCCGCACGCGACGACGTTGCCACCGTCGTCGCACGCGCCGCCGTCCCACGCGGTCATCACGCCGCCGGCGGCACCGATGATCGTCATGACCGCCTGCACGTCGTACGGTTGCAACGACGACTCGACGACGACGTCGATGAGGCCCATCGCGAGCAGGCAGTACGCGTAGCAGTCGCCGCCGAAGCGCGTCAGCCTGGCGCGCGTCGACACGCGGTCGAACGCCCCGCGGGTAGCGGCCATCTTGAACATGTCCGGCGTCGTACACGCGAGGATCGCATCCTCCACGCGCGCGCATTGGCGTGTCGTCAACGTGCGCGTCTCGCCGGCGCGCGTCCACAGCGCGGGGCCGCCGTCGATCGCGTGGAACGTCTCCCCCACGAACGGCTGGTGCACGACGCCGACGCGCGGCTTCGCCGTGTCGCGCAACGCGATCAGCGTGGCCCAGTGCAACTGGCCCGTGATGAAGCTGCGCGTGCCGTCGATCGGATCGATGACCCACGTCCACGGCGCCGTGCCGGTCGCGCGGCCGTGCTCCTCGCCGAGGATGCCGTGGTCGGGATAGCGCGCGGTGATCGCGTCGCGGATCACCATCTCCGCGGCGCGGTCGGCCTCCGTCACGGGATCGTAGCCACGCGCGCCCCCCTTGTCGTCGACGACGATCGGGCGGCGGAAATGCGGGAGGATCGCGTCACCCGCGCGCGTGGCGGCGGCGAGCGCGAAATCGCGGAACGTGGCGAGGTCCGTTGATGACATCGGGGCGCGGGATCGCGGGATGGCGGGAGGCCGCTATCCTACGCGAGGCGCGGCGGCCGACGGGCCCGGCACCAGCGTCGCGTCGAACACGACGCGCTGCGGCCTCGCGCGCGGCGCGTCGATGCGCCGGATCAAGAGCTCCCATGCGGTGCGCGCCATCTGCGCCGTGGGATGGCGGACGACGGCGAGCGGCGGGTCGACAACCGCCGCCCAATCGGGCTCGTCGAACACGAGCACCGACAGCGCGCCGGGCATCGCGATGCGCAGCGCACGCGCCGCCGCGAGCAACGGCAGCGCGAGCGCGCTGTTGCTCGCGATGACCGCCGTCGCGCGGCCCGGGCCCGTCAATGCGGCGCGCAGGTCGCGCGCAAACACGGCGTCGTCGGCATCGCGCGCCAGCACTGTGCCGTCGGCGCCAGTGCCCTTGAGCGCGGCCCGGTAGCCCGCAATCCGCTCGCGCGTCGTCACCAGCGCGGGCCAGCGAACGACGAACAACAGGCGCCGGTGGCCCAGCGCCAGCAGGTGGCGCGTCGCCTCGCGCATCGCGGCGCGCTCGTCGATGGTCACGTAGTCGAAGCGCGTATCTGCCGCGGGTCGGTCGACGATCACCGCCGGCACGCGCGAGCGCGCGATCGCGGCGAACGTCGCTTCCGGCGGCGTCGCGGGGATCAGGATCACGCCGTCGACGCGGCGCGACAGCAGCGCTTCCACGCGCCGCAACTCGAGCGCCGCGTCACCGCGCGACAGCACCTGCATCAACTCGTAGCCTTTCTGTGCCGCCATGTCCTCGAACGCGTCCTGCAGCGCGGCGAAGTACGCGCTCGACGTCGACGGCACGCAGATGCCGACGACGCGCGAGCGTTGCCGCCGCAGGCTCTGCGCAACGCCGTCGGGGACGTACCCGAGCGTCGCCATCGCGGCGCGCACCCGCGCCGCGCGTTCCGGGCTCACGTTGCCGCGGTCGTTCAGCACGTTGGACGCCGTGCCGAGCGCGACGCCCGCGTGGCGGGCGACGTCGACGATCGTGGGGCGCGGGCGGGTCGTCATCGTAGGGCGGGCGTGCCGCGCCGCAGCATTGCAACGCGCGGGCAATGCGCGTATCTTCGCCTGCCTGAAACGTTTCATCAAGCTCCGTGAAAATCACTGCCGTCACGACGTTCCGTTACTGGGTCGACTGGTGCAACTGGCTGTTCGTCCGCATCGACACGGACGAGGGCCTGTGCGGCTGGGGCGAGGGCTCGCTGCACGGCTCGATCGACGCCGTCGACGCGGCGATCCGTGAAATCGCGCCGCAGCTGGTCGGCGAGGACCCGGCGGGGCCGGAGCGCCACTGGCATCGGCTCTATCACGCGTGGCGCTGGCGCGGCGGCGCCGTGTCGCAGACGGCGCTCGCGGCGCTCGACATCGCGTTGTGGGACCTCGAGGGCAAGCGGCTGGGCGTGCCCGTGGCGCGGCTGCTGGGGGGTGCGCTGCGCACGCGGCTGCGCGGCTATGCGAGCCACTGGCTGCAGGGCGCCGATACGCCGGAAAAGGCCTATGCGGGCGCACAGGAGGCGGTGAAGCGTGGGTTCAAGGCGTTCAAATGCCGACCGTTCACCGCCGAAGGCCTGCGGGCCAACGAGGCGGCAGAGTTGCGCCGCGCTGCCGCGCTGATGGAAGCGGCGCGCGCCGGCGCCGGTGACGCCGAGATCTTCATCGAGTGCAGCGAGTTCCTGTCGCCGCGGACCGCGCCGATGCTGGACGCCGCACTGCGCCCTTATCGGCCCGGCTGGTTCGAGGAGCCCATCCCGTTCGAGAATGCGCGCGCGATGGCGGAGCTGCAGCGCAACCTGACGACGCCCATCGCCACCGGCGAGCGCCTGCTGTCCCGCTTCGAGTATCGCGAGATCCTGGAACGCGGCGGCTGCCGCATCGTGCAGCCCGACCTGATGCACGCCGGCGGCTTCACGGAGATCCGCAAGATCGCGGCGCTGGCCGACACGTGGTACGTGCCGGTGGCCCCGCACAATCCCGGCGGTCCGATCTGCACGGCTGCGGCAATGCACCTCGCCGCGTCGATTCCCAACTTCCTGATCCTCGAGCAGATGGAACCGCAGCGTGCGCTGCGCGACCGCGCGTCGAGCGTGCCGATACGCTTCGACAACGGCGACTTCATCCTGCCCGACGGGCCGGGACTCGGCATCGAACCCAATCTCGACGCGCTGGCCGACATGGCCGCGCGCCCGCAACCGCGTAGCGAGCGCGCCGGCTCGCTGTACTGGTAATCCGGAGGAGACAAGCATGAACGTCCGCATCGCTGGCGCCACGCGCCTCGCCCTTTCGCTAGCCGTCGCCGCCGCGCTGTGCTCCGGCGCCGCGCGCGCCGCCGACCCGATCGTGCTGCAGTGGCAGACGGCCAACCTGACCGAAAGCCAGTACGAGCCGATCTGGAAGAAGACGATCGCCGAATTCGAGGCCGCCAACCCGGGCATCAAGGTCGAGCCGGTGCTGGTCGCGCGCAAGGATCACTGGACCAAGTTCGTCGCGGCCGCGCAGGCGAAGCAAGCGCCGTGCATCGTCAGCGTGGACCTGACCACGGCTGCCTACAACGGCTATCTGCTGTCACTCGACAAGTTCTGGAACGCCGAGCCCGCCTCGTTCCGCTCCGCGTGGAACCCGGACATCCTGACCGCGGCCAAGTGGAAGGGCCAGCTGTACGGCCTGCCGATCTGGGGCGGCACGTACGGCGAGATCTACAACCGCGATCTCGTCGTGAAAGCGGGCCTCGATCCCGCGCATCCGCCGAAGAATTTCGACGAGTACATTGCATGGGGCAGGAAGCTCACCGGTGACGACCACTGGGCGATGGCGGTGCTGGGCGGCAAGACGGACACGACGACGCGCGTGCTGCTCACGTGGATCTGGGCCAACGGCGGCGAGGCGTTCAATGCCGACATGACCGAGGCGACGTTCGCCAAGAACCCGAAGAGCCTCGCAGCGATCAAGACCTACCTGGGCTTCGCGCGCAAGGGCGGCATCGCGGCGCCCGCGCCGACGACGACCAACTACCTCGAGCAGACCAACCTGTTCGCGCAGCAGAAGATCGCGACGATGCGCAACGCGTACTGGTCGGTGGCCAAGGTGGTCGGCGACAACCCGGCGCTCAAGGGCAAGCTGTTCGCGACGTCCAACCCGGCCAACGTGCCCGACGCGCCGACGCTCGCCACAGTCACGGCGTCGAGCATTTCCGCATCGTGCAAGTACCCGGAAGCGGCCTGGAAGTTCATCAAGTTCGACGCGGACCGCAAGTGGTCGATCGAGCGCGCCGTCGTCGCCAACTGGATGCCGATGCGCAACGATATCGCCGACGCGCCCGAGATCAAGGCGGACCCGATGCTCGCGCAATTCGTCGCGATGGGCGCACATGCGCGCAGCTACCCGCTGCCGCACCCGGCGTGGGCGGAGATCGCCGCCAACGACATCGTCGACGCGGTGCAGAAGGCGCTCCTCGATCCCGACAAGACGGACCAGATCTTCCGCGAGCTCGACGCCAAGGTGACGAAGAAGCTCAACGACATCTGACGCACGGCGGCGTCCGCCCGTGGATCTTGCGCCGCGCCAACGCCAGCGGCTGACGGGCTACCTGTTCGTCGCGCCGGTCGCGCTGTTCCTGGCGGCCGTCGTCATCGTGCCGCTCGGCAGCGCCGTGTGGACGAGCCTGCTGCGCGTGCGCGGGCTCCGCTCGAGCTTCGTCGGCGTCGCCAACTATGCGACGGTCCTCGCCGACGAGACGTTCTGGCACGGGCTCGCGCGCTCCGCTGCGTTCACGGCGTCGTCGGTGTTGCTGCACGTCGCGCTGGGCCTGGCGCTGGCGCTGCTGCTCGCGGAGCTGCGCACGGCGCGGACCGCATTGCGGATCGCGTTCCTGACGCCGTGGATGGTTGCGCCGGCCGTGGGTGCGACGGTCTGGCTGTGGCTGCTGGAGCCGCAGTTCGGCGTCGTCAATTACCTGGCGCAAAGCGCGGGCCTCATCGGATCGCCGAAAGCCTGGCTTGGCGAGCCGCTGTCGGCGTTCGCATCGGTGGTGGCCGTCGATGTGTGGCGCGGCGTGCCATTCGTCATGCTGCTGATGCTCGCCGGGCTGCAGACGGTGCCGCAGGAGCAGTACGAAGCCGCGGCGCTCGACGGTGCCAACGCGTGGCAGCGCTTCCGCTACGTCACGTGGCCCAACCTGCGCTACCTGGTCGTGGTGGCGACGACGCTCGACGTCATCAACACCGTCCGCCACTACGACATCATCGGCGTGATGACCGGCGGCGGCCCGGCCAGCGCGACCGAAGTGCTGCCTGTCCTGCTGTACAACACCGCATTCCGCGGCAACCGTTTCGGCGAGGCGGCGGCGATCGGCGTGCTGCTGCTCGCGATCGTGCTCGCGCTCGTCGTCGTGTACATCCGAATCACCCGGATCGACCGCGACGCCGGGGACGCGCGATGACACCGCCGTCCGCGCTGCGCACCGTAGTGCTGTGGGCCGTGGCGCTGGTGGCGCTCGCGGTGACGCTGTTCCCGTTCTACTGGATGCTCAACACGTCGCTGAAGCCGGCGACCGAAGTGTTCGCGTCGCCCCCGACCTTCGTGTCCGCGCACTGGTCACTCGACGCGTACCGCACCGTGCTCACCGACCGGCCGGTCGGCCGCTATTTCGTCAACAGCCTCGTCGTCGCGCTGGGCACGACCGCGTTGTCCGTGCTGCTCGCCGCGCTGGCCGCCTACGGCCTCACGCGCTTCTTCCCGCGCGGCGCCACGCCGTTCGTGCTGTTCCTGCTCTTCACCAAGATGCTGCCGGAAACGCTGCTGATCATTCCGTACTTCCGGCTGATGTCGGACCTCGGGTTGCTGAACACGTACTGGGCGCTGGTGCTCGCGTATTCGTCGTTCGCGCTGCCGTTTTCCGTGTGGATGCTGGTCGGCTTCTTCCGCGGCATCCCGCGCGAGATCGACGAGGCGGCAACGATCGACGGCGCGGGCGCCTGGACCACGTTCGTGCGCGTCATCCTCCCGCTCGCGCGGCCCGGCCTCGTCGCGGTCGCGTTGTTCACGTTCCTGATCGCGTGGAATTCCTACGTGTGGGCGCTGGTCCTCACCACCGACGCGTCGATGTACGTGCTGTCGGTGGGCATCGCCAACATGGTCGGCGAGTACCGCGTGCAGTGGAACGAGCTGATGGCCGCGGCCGTCATCGCCGCGCTGCCGGTGATGGTGCTTTACGCGCTGCTCGAGCGCCACCTGGTCAGCGCCATCACCGCGGGCGCCGTCAAGGGCTGACCGCGGGGTGGCCCTGCGGGCCGCGTTACTTCGCCCCGACGATCTTCACGCCCGTCAGCTTCTCCTGCGCCTCCAGCAACGACGGCACGTACTTGTCCCCGAGACCCAGTGCGTTGGCCGTGACGAGGCTCTGGTGCACGGCTTCGCCGACGATCGACGGCATCATCAGGCTTTCGGTCAAATGCGTGTAGTAGCGCAGGTCCTTGGCCGCGTTGACGAGCGTGAACTTGAGCCCGTCGAGGTGGCCGCCTTCGAGCATCTTGCCGACGACCATCTGGAACAGGCCCGAGTTGACCGCCCCCGCGGAGATCACCTGGTGCAGCTTGGTCAGCGACAGGCCGGACTTCACGGCGACGGCGCACGCTTCGGCGGTGGCCGTGCAGATGGCCTGCGCGACGAAGTTGTTGACGAGCTTGAGCACGATGCCGTGGCCCGCCGGCCCGGCGTGGATGATGTTCTCGCAGAACGTGGCGAGGACCGGCTGCAGCTCGGCGAACGTCGCGTCGTCGGCGCCGACCATGATGTTGAGCTTGCCCGCCTCGGCTTCCACCGGCGTCCGCGCCAGCGGCGCGTCGACGAAGCGCACACCCTGCGCGGCGAGCGTCTCGCGCATCCGCGCCGTCGTCGCCGGCTCGCTCGTCGACGTGTCGACGATGATCATGCCTGCGCGCGCCGTCGATGCGAGCCCGTCCTTGCCGAGCACCGCTTCCTCGACCTGCGGCGCGCCGGTCACGCACAGGAACACGATGTCGGCGTCGCGCGCGATGTCCGCATGCGTCTGCACCTCGCGCGCGCCGCGCTTGACCAGGTCGTCGACCGGCGCGCGGTTGCGGTGCGCGCGGACGGTCAGCAGGTGACCCTTTTCGACGAGGTTCTTCGCGATGCCGTGCCCCATCAGGCCGACACCGACGAAGCCGATGCGTGGCTTGTCCATGGATTCCTCCCCGTATGGCGCCCGGCGGGCGCGGGGTGCCTGGTGTGTTTCGAGTGTAGTGGCTAGTCGACGGCCGCAGGCCCGGTCGTCGTCACGACGTCGAGGCGTTGCTGCCGGCGCGCCTGCAACGTTATCAGAAGTCCGCTGGCCGCGATGATCAGCATGCCGGCGAGCGCCCATCCGGAGGGAAAGGTGTCGAACATGAACCAGCCGATCAGCGTCGCGAACACGATCTGGAAATAGCTGAACGGCGTCAGCGACGCGACCGGGCCCTGGCGGAACGCAAGGATGAACAGGAAATGTCCACACGTCGCGATCAGGCTCCCCACGACGAGCAGCACCACGTCGAACGCGCGGATCTCGGGCGGGCGGTCGACGAACGGCACGATGCCGGTCATCACGGCCGCGCCGACGACGGCGGGGATGAACAGCGACACGCGCGGGTCGTCCCCGCCGACGGTGCGGGTGAGGATCGTGAACACCGAGTAGCAGCACGCGGACCCGAGCGCAAAGAACGCTGCGGGCTGGAACACCGCCGAGCCCGGCCGCACGATCAGCAGCATGCCGACCAGGCCGGCGCCGATGAACGCGAGCTGCGATCCGGTGAGCTTCTCGTGGAGCACGAACGCGGCCAGGACGGCCACCATCAGCGGCGTCGAGTAGTTGAGCGCGGTCGCCTCGCCGAGCGGCAGGTACTTCAAGGCGGTCGTGAACAGGATCGACGACGCGATGATCCCGAGCCCGCGCGCGAGCTGTACCCGCGGCTGCGCGGTGCGGACGAGCTCGCGGCCCATCGTCGGGCCCCAGACGATGACCAGCGCGACGGCCTGGACCACCCAGCGCAGCCAGACGATCAGCGGCACGGGGTAACGCGGCGACAGGTACTTGACCGTGGAGTCCAGCACCGAGAAGCACAGCACCGAGGCGACGATCATCGCGATCGACGACAGCGGCAGGGAGGATAGCGGCTTGGGCATGGCCAGCGCGTTCATGTCCGTACCCGCCAGCAATGTCAGTGCCAGCGACCCGTGCGCCGCCACGAGCCCACCGGGCCGAGCGCGTCGCGCGCCGCCCGATTCTAGCCGGGGGCGCCCCGGTTAACTGCCCGCGTGTCGAATATTCACGCCGGGTCCGACCCTGCCTGCCATCGCGGTCGCCCCTCCCGTCCCGGTGTGGGCGGCCAGGAAATAGGGTCGGACCCTATTCCTCGGCCTTCTCCCAGAACGCCTTGGTGACGCCCTGGCTGCGCATCAGCGCGACGACCTTGTCGCGGTCGAGCACGCCGCACCGCCGCGCCCACGCCTCGTACAGCGCGGCCATCTCGCGGACGCGGTCCGGGTGCCTCGCGGCGAGGTCGTGCAGCTCGGTGCGGTCGGCGGTCATGTCATACAGCTCCCAGCCGCCCGGGTGCTTGCGCACGAGCTTCCATTGCCCGATACGGACGGCGCTGTTGCCCTCGTGCTCCCAGAACATCGGCTCGCGAACGACGCCATCGTCGGTGAACGCCGGTACCAGCGACCGCCCCTCGGGAGGCAGGATCGCGTGACCGCCGTGCGTCGCCGGGTAATCGGCGGCGCATAGCTCGCACAGCGTGGCCATGATGTCCGGCAGGTAGCCGGGCGTGTGCCGGATCTCGCCGCGTGCGGCGATGCCGCGTGGCCACTGTACGATCAGCGGCGTCGAGATGCCGCCTTCGTGGATCCAGTGCTTGTACAGCCGGAACGGCGTGTTGGACAGGTTGGCCCACGCGACGCCATAGCTCTGGTACGTGTCCTCGGCGCCCGGCATCGTGGCCGGGTCGTTGCCGAACTTCACCTTCTCGCCGGTCCGCGTGTGCGAGCGGGCGATCATCAGCTGGTCGACGAGCTCGCGCTCGATCACTTCGGGCGCGAGGTCGGTCGGGATGTCCTCCGCGCACGCGCCGTTGTCGGCGAGGAAGATGACGATCGTGTCGTCGGTCATCCCGTTGCGCGCGAGCGCGCCGAGGATGCGGCCGATCCCCTGGTCCATCCGGTCGATCTGCGCCGCGTACACCTCCATGCAGCGCGCGCGCCACGCCTTTTCGTCGGCCTCGCTCCATGGCGGCTGCGTCGGGTCGCGCGGCGACAGCTGCCAACGCGCGTCGAGGATCCCCGCGCGGACGAGCCGCGCGAGCCGCTCCTCGCGCAGCGCGTCCCAGCCGGCGTCGAACCGTCCCTTGTACTTGGCGATGTCCTCCGGATGGGCGTGCAGCGGCCAGTGCGGCGCCGTGTATGCGACGTAGGCGAAGAACGGCGCGTCCGCGTGCTCGCGCGCGTGCGCATCGATGTAGTCGACCGCCTGGTCGCTGATCGCGTCCGTGTAGAAGAACGCCGGATCCTCCCTGGCCTCGTGCTCGACGTTCTCGTTGCCGCGCGTCAGCGTGTTGGGGTCGTAGAAGCTGCCGGCACCGATGATCGTGCCGTAGAACGCGTCGAAGCCGCGCTGCATCGGCCAGGCATCCGTCGGCGTCTTGAGGTTGGACGCGACGTGCCACTTGCCGCTCATGTACGTCCGGTAGCCGGCTGCCTTCAGCACCTGCGCGATCGTCACGCAACGATGGTTGAGGTTGCCCGCATAGCCTTCGGGTCCCGAGTCGTACGTGAGGATGCCGATGCCCGTCTGGTGCGGGTGCAGGCCCGTCATCAGCGACGCGCGCGACGGGCTGCAGCGCGCCGTGTTGTAGAACTGCGAAAAGCGCAGGCCGCCTTGCGCGAGCTGGTCGAGGTTGGGTGTCTGCACTTCGCCGCCGTAGCAGCCGATGTCGGAATAACCCATGTCGTCGTTGAGGATCAGCACGACGTTGGGACGCTTGGCGGGTGTGGCCATGGATGGGCTCGTGTGAAAGTTCAGAGGCGCGCGCCGGTGGCGCGATCGAAGAGATGCAGCGAGTCGGTGGCGAACGCGAGCGCGACGGTGTCGCCCTCGCGTACCGTCGCCGCGCGCTCGGATTTCTGCTTGATGCGGTGCTCGCCTGCGACGAACGTGACGATGCTGGCGTCGCCCAGGTCCTCGACGCGCTCCACGTGAGCGGCGACGCCCTGCGTGGCCGTGGTCACGTGGCCGGGACGGATCCCGAGCGTCACGTCGCGCGGCACCGGCGCGCGCGACGGCGCAGGGAGCCGCTGGCCGTCGACGACCAGTGCGTCGCCTTCCCAGCGCGCCGGCAGCAGGTTCATCGGCGGCGTACCGATGAAGCCGGCCACCGCGACCGACTGCGGGCGCGCATAGACGTCGCGCGGCGTGCCGACCTGCACGATGCGCCCGTCCATGAAGACTGCGATGCGGTCGGCAAGGGTCATCGCCTCCTCCTGGTCGTGCGTCACGTAGACCGTCGTGGCACCGAGCGCGCGCTGCAGAGCGTGCAGCTCGAGCCGCGTCTCCAGCCGCAGCTTGGCGTCGAGGTTGGACAGTGGCTCGTCGAGCAGGAACAGCCGCGGCTGGCGCACGATCGCACGCGCCAGCGCGCAGCGTTGCTGCTGGCCGCCGGAGAGCTGGCCCGGCGTGCGCGCAAGCAGGTGCCCGATGCCGACCTTCGCCGCCGCTTCCTGCACGGCGCGCTCGATTGTTGCCGCGTCGGTGCCGACCATCTTCAGCGGGAAGCCGACGTTGCCGGCCACCGTCATGTGCGGGTACAGCGCATAGCTCTGGAACACCATCGCCACGTCGCGCTCGCCAGGCTCGGCATGCGTGACCTCCTCGCCATCCATCAGCACGCGTCCCGCGCTGACGTCCTCGAGGCCCGCGAGGATCCGCAGCGTCGTCGTCTTGCCGGACCCGGACGGCCCCAGCAGCACGAAGAACTCGCCCGGCTCGATCGCGAGGTCGACACCGTGCAGCACCGTCGTCGTGCCGTGGCGCTTGACGACGCCTTCGAGGCGCACGCTGCCCCGCGCGGCGGCCGTCATCGCCGCCCTCCGCCCTTCACCGCACCCACGGTCAATCCCTTCACGATGTGACGTTGCGCAAAGATGCCGATCAGGATCACCGGCAGCATCGCGAGCATCGCGCCGGCGGCCACCTTGGCCCACTGGGTCTGCTCGACGGAAATGAAGTTGAACATCGCGACCGTCACGGTCCGCACGCGGTTGCCGCCGAGCACGACGGCGAACAGGAACTCGTTCCACGCGTTGAGGAACACGAAGATCGTCGTCACCGCGATGCCACCCCGCACCTGCGGCAGGATCACGTGCCACAGCGCGCGCATGCGACCGGCGCGGTCGAGCAGCGCGGCTTCCTCCATCTCGAGTGGCACGTCCTCGAAGTACGAGACCATCAGCCAGATCGCGAACGGCAGCGCGAACGTCAGGTAGATGACCGCGAGCCCGACGTAGGTGTCGAGCGCGCCGATCTTCTGCAGCACCAGGTAGTACGGGATGATCAGGCCCACCGGCGGCAGCATCTGCGTGACCAGCACGTAGAAGCCGGACGCGCGCTTGTACGGGTAGCGCAGGCGGCCGAGCGCGTAGGCCGCGGGAATCGCGAACAGCATCGTCAGCGCCGTCGCTGCCGTGGCGACGACGAAGCTCGACCACAGGTTGGGCAGGATCGACGATGCGCCGAAGAGCACCTCGCGATAGTTCGCGAGCGTCGGCGTGAAGAACACGGCGGGTGGATATGCGAGCACGTCGCGCTCCGTCTTGAACGACGTCAGGAGGCCCCACAGCACCGGGAACACCCACACGGCCACGCCGACGCCGGCGATCGCGGCGAGCACGAGGTTGCGCGTGCGGCGACGGGCCGCGGCGGTGGTCGCGGTCCTCATCGCGCCCTCCGCAGCCGGAACATCAGGAACGAGATCGCGAGCGTGATGGCGAGCAGCACCACCGCGAGCGACGAGCCGTAGCCGAGGTTGAGCTCGGTGAACGACGTCCGGTACGCGTAGAGGTTCAGGATTTCAGTGGCGGAGCCGGGGCCGCCGCCCGTCGCGGCGAAGATCGCGGCGAACGCCGACAGCGCCGTCATCGTGCGCAGGATCACGACCATGACGATGGCCGGGCGCAACAGCGGCAGCGTGATGTGGACGAAGCGCTGCCACGCGCTGGCGCGGTCGAGGCGCGCGGCCTCGTAGACGTCGGGCGGCAGCGTCGCCAGCGACGCGAGCAGCACCAGGAACGCGAACGGCGTCCACTGCCACGTGTGGATCGCGATGACGGAAATGAGCGCCAGCTGCGGGTCGCCGAGCCAGTTGTGCGAGCCCAGGCCCAGCGCGCGCGTCGTCATGTCGACGAGGCCGAAGTCCGGCGCGAGCACCAGCGTGCGCCAGAACAGCCCGACGACTACGGGCGCGAGCACGATCGGCAGGATCGCCGCGATCCGCAGCGCGCCCTGGCCGCGCGGGATCTGCAGCACCAGCAGCGCGAGCGACAGCCCGAGGATCACCTGCAGCACGACGGTGGACGCCGTATACACGGCCGTCAGCAGCAGCGAATTCCAGAACCGCGGGTCGCTGCCCATCTTGGCGTAGTTGTCGACGCCCGCGAAGCCCGACAGCCAGGGCATCGCGAGGTCGATCCGGTTGAGGCTCGTCCACGCGAGGTAGACGAGGGGCGCCGTCGTCGTCAGCAACAGGACGACGAGCGCCGGCGCGAGGAGCGCCAACGCAAAGCGGCGCTCCTGCGCGGCCAGTGAGCGCGCAGGACGCGCCGCTGCGGTCACGCCATCAGCCCTTCATGATCTGGTCGATGCGCGCCTGCGCCTCGTCCAGCGCCTCCTTGGGCTTCTTCTGGCCGACGAGCGCCGCCTGCACTGCGGTACCCATCGTGTCGCCGATCGCCGGCCACTGCGGCACCCGCGGCCGCCAGTCGACGTCCGTATCGTGCTCCAGCGAGTCGAGCGCCGCCGGGATGAAGTTGTCGCCCATGCCTTTCATCGCCGCCGCGAAATCCGGCGACTTCCACAGCGACACACGGTTGATGCCCGAGCGCTTCGCCGGCCCCGCGAACTTCCACGACGTGCGCGCCTGCGTCTCGGCGCACGCGGCCCATTGGATGAACAGCCAGGTCGCCTTCTTCTGCTTGTCGTTGAGCGCCGCGTTGATCGGGAAGCCCCAGTTCCAGATCGACGTCGCGCACTGCCCCGCCGGCCCCTTGGGCCACGTCGCGTAGGCGATCTTGCCGACGACCTTGGACTTCTCCGGATTGTTGATGACGGCCGCCGACGAGTGCGCGTCGACGTAGGTGCCGAGCGTGCCTTGCGAGAACGCGTCGGCGATGTCCGGCCAGTTCCAGTTGCGCACGGCCGGCGGCGCGTAGGCCGTCAGCGTGTCGACGTACCACGTCAATGCGGCGACGTGCTGCGGCGAGTTCACGACGACCTTGCCGCCGCTGCCCCAGTTGCCGCCGAAGCCTTTCAGGATCGACGGGTAGATGTACATGTTCTGGCCGGCGCCCGCGAAGCCGCGCAGCGCGATGCCGTACATGCGGTTGGCAGGATCGTTGAGCGCCTTCGCGTTGGCGACGAGCTCGTCAAGCGTCGCCGCGGCCTTGAGGCCCTTCGCCGCGTAGAGGTCCTTGCGGTAGACCTGCACGGTCACCTCGCCGTCGTACGGGACGCCGTAGGGCTTGCTGTTCATCGAGTTGGCGTCGCGCCACGCCTTGATGATGTCGTCGAACTGGAACCACGCCTTGTCCGTCAGCGACGCGTCGTTGAGATACGTGTCGAGCGGCTCGACCCACTTGTTGGCGACGTACAGCGGGTAGTACATCGGGTCGGACGCGTGCGACGCATACGTGCCGGTCTTGGACGACAGGTCCAGCACCGCCTTCTGCCGGATCTGGCCAGGCGGCACCTTTTCGAAGCGCAGCTTGATGCCGGTCAGCGCCTCGAACTGCGGCTGCAGCGAGATGAGGTTCTCGAAATAGCTCGCCGGGATCACCGCGACGGTGATCTCCTGGCCTTCCGCCTGGCGCCAGTTGATCCTGGCCGCCTTGTACGGCGCGAGGTCGTCGCCTTGCGCGAACACCGAGGACGACAGTACCGGCCCGAGCAGGCCGGCGGCGGACAGCGCCGCACCTTGCTTGATCACCCGGCGGCGCGCAGGCTTCGCCGGTCCCTTGGTCTCGTTGTTGCGCATCGCAGCCTCCTGGAGGTGAGCGGGCTTTGCCCGTCGGTGGTTGTGTGTATTCGATTACATGGCAGGATTCCGGTTCGGCGCCGGCGTGTCAATCTTGCAGCGCACAATCCTTTAAGTCTCGTCGCGGTGCAGCTTGCAATCGATTGCATGTCCAGTATGCTCTGGCGGCATGGGTGCTCCCTTCGGCCGGTCTCCCGCGTCCACCGCTGCCGTGCGCTCGGGCGCGAAGGACGTTGCGCGGCTCGCCGGCGTATCGACGGCCACCGTGTCGCGCGCGCTCAATTTCCCGGGGCGCGTCGAGCCCGAGACGCTGGCGCGCGTGCGGCAGGCCATCGACCAGCTGGGCTACGTCCCGCACGGCGCGGCGCGGGCGCTGCGCAGCCGCCGCAGCCAGATGGTCGGCGCGGTGGTGCCATCGGTCGACTACGCGCTATACGCCCGTACGACGAGCGCGTTGCAGGCGGTGCTCGACGCCAAGGGCTATTCGCTGGTACTCGCCGAGCATCATTACGACCTCGCCGCCGAGGTGCGCGTGACCGAGCAGCTCGTCGGCCACGGCGTCGACGCGTTCGTATACGTCGGGCTGCACCACGATCCGCGGCTCTTCGCGCTGCTCGACGACTACGGGCGGCCGTACGTGCTGACGTGGGGCGTCGATCCGATGCGCCGGCATCCGAGCGTCGGCTTCGACAACCGTGCCGCGGCGTACGCGGCGACGCGGCACATGATCGACCTCGGGCATCGCCGCTTCGGATTGCTGTCCGCGGTGACTACCGACAACGACCGCGCGATCGAGCGCGGCCTCGGCATGCGCGCGGCGCTGGCCCAGGCGGGCATCGCGTTCGACGAATCGCGCGCGCGGTACGGACCCATCGACCTCGCGGCATCGCGCGCGATGATGCACGAGCTGCTCGCGCTCGACGCGCCGCCGACCGCCGTGGTGTCGACGAACGACGTGTTCGCCGTGGGCGGCATGCTCGCGTGCCGCGACCGCGGCGTGCGGATTCCCGACGACCTGTCGATCACCGGCATCGACAACACCGACCTCGGCGCGACGCAGACGCCAGCCCTCACGAGCGTGCGCACGCCGATCGTCGACATCGGGCGCGCGGCGGGCGAGCAGGTGATCGCGCGGCTCGTGGGCCGCCCGCATGCGGCGTTCGAGTCGCTGCCGTTCGAGCTCGTCGTCCGCGGGAGCACTGCACCGCCACCGGCGTAAGCAGGCTCACCTGCACATGGACATCGCCGGGTTCGCACTTGCCGTCCTGCTCATCGAACTGACGCCCGGTCCCAACATGGCGTGGCTGGCGGGGCTCGCCGCAATCGAAGGCAGGCGCAGCGGCCTGATGGCGGTGGCAGGCGTCGGCCTGGGGCTCCTCGCCAACGGCCTGCTGGCGGCACTGGGGCTCACCGCATTGCTCGCCGCGGCGCCGGCGCTATGGAACGCGTTGCGCATTGCGGGCGCGATCATGATGGCGTGGATCGGCGTGAGGACCTGGATGTCCGCCGAGCACAGCGAGTCGGCCGCCGTGGTGACGCGCTTCCCGCGCCACGCATTCTTGACCGGGCTGCTGATCAACCTTCTCAACCCGAAAGCCTACATGTTCTTTGCGGTCGTCGTGCCGCAGTTCATGCACGGCCAGACGTTGCGACTGCGTGAAGCGCTGGTGCTGGCGGCGATCAGCGCGACGATCGCGACGGTAATCCACCTTGCCATCGTACTGGCCGGAGGCTATGCGCGGTCCTGGCTTTCCGATGCGTCGAGGACGAAAGTCGCGCGGCGCGCGTTCGCCGTGGCGATCCTGGCACTCGCGGCTTCGTTCCTGCTGGTGGATTTGCGCTGGAGCGGGTGAAGGGAATCGAACCCTCGTCGTAGGCTTGGGAAGCCTCTGCTCTACCATTGAGCTACACCCGCGCTGCGGCCTCGATTCTACCTCGCCGCGCACCGCGCCCGCTCGCGCTGCCCGCGGTCGCTTGCTATGCTCGCGCCCACCCCGCCCGAGGAGTCCGCCATGCGCGACAACGCCCTGCCCATCACGCTGATCGTCATCGGCCTCGTCTCGCTCGCCTGGTACTTCGGCATCATCCCGGACCGCAGCCTGCTCGTCAGCGGGGGGTTCATCGTCGCCGGCGTCGCGGTGCTGGTCGCCGACGGCCTCACGAAGACCTCCGTCGTGTCCGGCCCGTTCCTGATCGCGATCGGCATCGCGTGGTGGCTGCATGACAACCGGGACTGGTCGTTCCGGCTGATCATCCCGGTCATGCTCGTGCTGCTGGGCGTGCTGATGATCGTCGCGCGCAGTGCGTCGATTCCGGAGCGCAAGACGCCGAAGTCGCCGAATTGAAAACGGGGTCGGACCCTGATTTCAGAGGATGTCGTTGAGCGTGAGGCCCACGCCGATCGTCGTCTGCCGCCAGTTGTAGTCGATCAGGCTCTCGCCGTAGCCGGTGAACACCTGCAGGTAACCTTTCAACGGGCCGAGCAGCGGCGGCGTCGACGCCTCGAACATCGCGGCGCCCTTGTGCGTGTGTGCGTTGTAACGCCCCGTCAGCGTGAAGCCGAAGCCCTTTTCGGTCCGGTAGAACGCCTGCACCTCGCCGTGGCCCATGTAGTCGGTGATGTCGGGATTGTTGTCGTCGTCCGCGGTCTCGTGGAGCCGGTACCACGGCTTGATGTACAGCGCGAAGTCGCCGCGCTCGATGCCGAACTGCGCATACACGCGATTCCAGCTGCGCGACAGCGGGTCCGCACGCCCGTTCGACTGGTGCGCGATGCCGATGTTCAGCAGGCGCCAGCGCCAGCCGTCCCATTCGAGGTCCGGCCGCAGCGCGAACATGATCTCGGGCATGTAGTCCGTCTCGCGGAATGGCCGCGACAGCCGTTCGTTGAAGATCTGCCAGTTGCTTTGCTGCGTGTAGCCGAGCCACGTCGCGAAGCGCCGGTTCTCGGTTTCCCACAGTCGGGCCTTGAACGACACCTGGAATTTGAGCTCGTTGGGTTGCAGCGGCGCGGGCAGCGCCGGCGACTGGCCCTCGCTCGGCGAATACGGCTGGTCGTTGACGTTGTCGCTCCAGCGCAGCGCGACGTAGTTCGGATTGTGGAAGCGCAGGTTGAAGCGCGCGTCGCGGGCGTCGTCGTCGAGCGCCCATGCCTCGCCGAGCAGCGACGGCGCGGGCGGCGGCGGCGTCGCGATGTTCTCCGCCTGTCCGGTGACGGAGCGCGCCGCGGCGCTGCCGACCGCCGCGGCCGCATGCGCCGGTGACGACGTCGCAGGCGTCCGCTCGGCCGTGGCGCCCTCCGCCGCAGGCGCGGACGACGATGGCGCTGCCACCGCGATCGGCGGTGGCGATCCTTCGCGTCCGGCGACGCGGTCGTAGCACGCAAGGCGCGCCGAGTTGTCGGTCAGGCCCGCGCACGGCCCGATGTCGACGAGCGTGACGGCGAGCGACGGGGTCGTGAGTAATGCCGCCGCGCACGCGAACGTGCGTACGGCCGATGAGTACGCCATGGTGGGTGCTTCCCGAGAAGGGAGCCCGCGTCATTGCGGGCCGCCACGCCGGTGGGCGTGGTGTCGAGACTACCAGTCCAACGCGCTGCTCATTTGCACGGTTACGCGCCGCCCGCGTTCCGCGGACGGGGCCCGGGGGTGGTCAGCGACGGCGGCGCAACGTGGCCGAAGACACTGCGAGCAACAGCAGGAGCAGCGCGACAAGCGCGCCGCGCTCGAGTGTCGGCACTGGCTGCGGACCGGGCACCGGTATCGGCGGCGCTGTCGACGCCGATTCATAGGCGCCGCGATCGATCACCGAAACGATGCGCGCATTCCCCGCGAGGTCCAGCGTCAGCGACGGATCGAGCGCACTGGTGTCGCCGGAGTTGATCGCCGGCGAGTCGAGTTGCAGCTGGTAACTGCCCCCGGGCCCCGTCGGCGATACGAAGTCCGGATTGCCAGAGAGGTTGCCGGGGCCGAACGCGGAACCGTAGTGGGTGCTGCCGCTGGTCATGTTGTGATCGGCAACAAACCCGGCGAGGCCGGGGTCGATGCCGATGTCGTAGCTACTGTTGCCCGCGACGATGTTGTTGGCAAGCCTGCCGCCGAGCGCGGCGCCGAGGTCGGTGCGCGCGGATACCAGCACGCCGATGCGTCCGTCGGCTACGGTGTTGTTGATGACTTGCGCGGACAGTTTGGCGTTATATCCGTCCGCGGAGAGCACGATCCCCCCCGGTGCCCCCGTGTTGCCGCTCTCGCCGACGACGAGGTTGTTGGTAATCGTTCCGGACAGCTGGGTTGTCGTATCCGTCGGATTGGCGCCGAAGTGGCGGAACATGATGCCGTAGTCGAAGTCCGCGCCCTGAATCAGGTTGCGGCCGATGAGCGCCGTGCCGCCGCCAGCGCCCCCTGCGACGACGTCGATCGCGCCGCACTGCGATAGATAGCCCATCGTGAATTGGTTCCCGGTGATCGTCGCGTTCATCTGCGCACTGGTCGCGACGACCGACAGCGCGTCCGCGCAGACCGACGTCGACGATTGCGCGAACGTGTTGCCGCTGATCAGCGCGGTCAGCACGCTGCCCGGGTTCGCGTTGTTGTCGTACATCTCGACGCCAGACTGGTAGTCGCCGCCCTGGAACGCATTGCCGGTCACCGTGACTGCAAGGCTGCCGCCGCCGGCGCCAAGAACGCCACGCAGCTGCGTGCCCGTGAACCCGTGCATGGCGAACGTGACACTGGTGGTCGTGGCCAACACGAGTAAACCTTGGACGCTGGGCGTGTACCCAGGCGCATTGGTCAACGCCAGCGATTGGCTGATCGTGACGAATTCCGGGATCTGCACGTTCTGCGCGACTTCGATCGTATCGTTCGCGCCGACACCGTCCACGCAGGCCTGCAGGGTCGTGGCGCACGGCGCTGCGCCCGGGTAGGTGTACGTCGCGGCGGTGGCGGTTGTCATTCCGGCAGCCGCTGCGACCGCCATCATCATCCGGATGCTTCGCTGACCCATGCTGCCCTCCCTGGCGGCGCCCCGTTCCGTATGGTGAGCGCCTGCCGTGGCCAACGCAACGGCCGTTCACCGTGAATTTTCCGCTTGGCGAGATCCGGCCTGCTCGCCGGAATTTGCCCGGCATGGCGTTTCGGAGTACCTTACCCGGCTGACGCTAGGGGTCCTGCTGCCGCGAGGCGGCGGGTGAGACAAACCCTTGGAACCTGATCCGGGTAATACCGGCGCGAGGGAAGCGTGCATCGCCCGCATCGCCTTCTCGCGCCGTCTTTTAGGACGCGCCCCGCGCGAAGGAGTCTCCTCGATGAATGCCAACGACCGTTTCTTCGCGCGCGACGCGAAGGTCGACGCCGCCGCGGTCGCACCGCTGCCCGCCTCCCGCAAGATCTACGTCGAAGGCTCGCGCCCCGACGTCCGCGTGCCGATGCGCGAGATCACGCAAAGCGACACGCCCGTCCGCACGCCCGGCGCGCCGGCCGAGAAGAACCCCCCGCTGACGGTCTACGACACCTCGGGCCCCTACACGGACCCGGACGCGCGTATCGACATCCGCCGCGGCCTCGCGCCGCTGCGTGCGCGCTGGATCGCCGAGCGTGACGACACCGTCGAGCTCGCGGGTCCGACGTCCGCGTACGGCGCCGCGCGGCTCGCCGACCCGGCGCTCGCCGGCATGCGCTTCGACCTGACGCGCAAGCCGCGTGTCGCCAAACCCGGCGCCAACGTCACGCAGATGCATTACGCGCGACGCGGCATCGTGACGCCGGAGATGGAGTTCGTCGCGATCCGTGAGAACCTGCGTCGCGAGGAGATGCTCGCGACGATGCCGGAGATGATCCTTCGCCAGCATCCCGGCCACGACTTTGGCGCCGCGATCCCGAAGGCGATCACACCCGAGTTCGTCCGCGACGAGATCGCGCGCGGCCGCGCCATCCTGCCCAACAACATCAACCACCCGGAAAGCGAGCCGATGATCATCGGCCGCAACTTCCTCGTGAAGATCAACGCGAACATCGGCAACTCCGCCGTGTCGTCGTCGATCGGCGAGGAGGTGGAGAAGATGACGTGGTCCATCCGCTGGGGCGGCGACACGGTGATGGACCTGTCCACCGGCAAGAACATCCACGAGACGCGCGAGTGGATCATCCGCAACGCGCCAGTGCCGATCGGCACCGTGCCCATCTACCAGGCGCTCGAGAAGGTCGACGGCAAGGCCGCCGAGCTCACGTGGGAGATCTATCGCGACACGCTGATCGAGCAGGCGGAACAGGGTGTCGACTACTTCACGATCCACGCCGGCGTGCTGCTGCGCTACGTGCCGATGACCGCGAAGCGGATGACCGGCATCGTTTCGCGCGGCGGCTCGATCATGGCCGGCTGGTGCCTCGCGCACCACAAGGAAAGCTTCCTCTACACGCACTTCGAGGAAATCTGCGAGATCATGAAGGCGTACGACGTGGCGTTCTCGCTTGGCGACGGCCTGCGCCCCGGCTCGATCTACGATGCCAACGACGAGGCGCAGATGGCGGAGCTCGCCACGCTCGGCGAGCTCACGCAGATCGCATGGAAGCACGACGTGCAGGTGATGATCGAAGGCCCCGGCCACGTGCCGATGCACATGATCAAGCACAACATGGACGAGCAGCTGCGGCTGTGCGGCGAGGCGCCGTTCTACACGCTGGGGCCGCTGACCACCGACATCGCGCCCGGCTACGACCACATCACGTCCGCGATCGGCGCGGCCATGATCGGTTGGTACGGCACGGCGATGCTCTGCTACGTCACGCCCAAGGAGCACCTGGGCCTTCCGGACAAGAACGACGTCAAGGACGGCATCATGGCTTACAAGCTCGCCGCGCATGCGGCGGACCTGGCCAAGGGCCATCCCGGCGCGCAGATGCGCGACAACGCGCTATCCAAGGCGCGCTTCGAGTTCCGCTGGGACGACCAGTTCAACCTCGGTCTCGATCCGGACAAGGCGCGCGAGTTCCATGACGAGACGCTGCCGCAGGAAGGCGCCAAGCTCGCGCACTTCTGCTCGATGTGCGGCCCCCATTTCTGCTCGATGAAGATCACGCAGGACGTGCGTGACTACGCGGCGAAGCAGGGGCTCGCCGAAGGCGATGCGCTGGGCAAGGGGATGGAGGCCAAGGCCGTCGAGTTCGTGAAGAAGGGGGCGGAGATCTACAGCAAGACATAACGCCGGAACGCGCGGCGCTCGCGCCCCGATCCGCGGTCTTACGCGTAGAACACGTCCAGCGTGGGAAAGCTCGCTTCCCCGCGCATGCAATCCCACAGGTAGATCGCGAATCCTGGGTCGCCGGTCCACAGCGAGTACCGCATCTGGCCATGGAGCACTGCGTCCGCCTGGGTCTGCGCGATCCCGTGCATCGCAAATGCGCGAGCACGCTCCAGCCACCGTGGGTCCTGGGTGCGCTGATACAGCTTCAGGAACGCGTAGCCGTTACCCCCGGTGCCGTGGCAGAGGTTCGAGCCCTTCGTCAACGGTCCCGCGGCCCACACCGCGCGGCCGCCCGCCAGCAGCAGGTCGTCCAGGTCGTCGCCTGGGAAATCGCCCAGGCACACGACGAATCCCGGGGCGCCGTGGCAGTACTGCATCAGCGCCCGCGACGGACGGTCTTCCGGTCGTATCAGTTGCGTGGGCCAGTTGGCCTGGTCGCCGTGCTGAGTGGCTGTCTTCCTGATCGTGTTGACGATGCAGGCCCGCCACGCTCCCCACTCGCTCGCGCGCAACAGGTGGCGACCGCGAACCAGCGGCAAGGCCGTGGCCACGAAGCCGTGGACGGCGTCGAGGTACGTGGACTCGATGCCATACAAGTCCTGCGTCCAGTAATGGCACTCTTGCTCGTTCGACCACAGCAGCTGCGACCATAGCTTCGCCGCGGTCTGCCTGAACAGGTCTGCCCAGCGTGCGTCGCCATCGCGTTCGTGCAGGAACAACGCTGCCAGCAGCGTGCCCGGAGAACCCCACATCAATTCGCGCGTTGGATGGTCGACGTTGCCTGCGATGAGCGCGGCCAGCCGATCCGCGCGTGCCGCGTCGGGCCGGTTGCCGTAGGCCATCAGCTCGATGGGGGTGTCGCCCATCAAGTACGAAGCGTGGTCCTGGCTTCCCGCAGCGTGCAGCCAGGCGCGGTTGCTCGCGAGCAGGCGCTCGAGGTCGTCGAAATAGCTGCGCGAAAGCCGGGTGGCACCCACCGCTTGCAGGTAGTGCAGAGCCCAGATCACGCCGGCGGCCCCGTAATAGAGAGGCGTGGCGACCGGGTCGGGCCCCTCGTCGCCGTTCGCGTCGCGCGGATGGAGCGGCCAGTAGCGATCCGCCGAGAATCGGTCTTCCGTGTCGCGCACGATGTGCCGTATCGTGTCCCGCGCCAGGTCCGCGTCCCAAGGCCGAGCCTGCAACGGTTCGTGGCGTGCCGGGTCGTAGAGCACGGTCAACTCATCCTCCCATGGGCGGATGACTGTCCCGGAACGCGGGCAGCATCCGCAGTCGCTCCGCGATGCCGAGCAGCACCGGCAGCGGTGTCGTGTCCACGGCAAAGCGCGCGGCCGTCATCAACTGCGGGTAAACGAACACGTCGGCGCTGGTCACGGTGTCCCCCAGGCAGTACCGGCCCGCGCGGGATGCGACGACGCGCTCCAGCGCTGCGAGACGACGTTCGATCCAGTACCGCGACCACGCGCGCGCATCGTCCTCCGCGCCGTATCGCTCGACCAGCGCGCGACGAACGGCGCGATTGTGCATGGGCTGGATGCCGGAGTTCACGATCTCAACCACCGTGCGCACGTACGCGCGGTCGGCCGCGGACACCGGCAGCAACGGGGGATCCGGCCGCGTCTCGTCGAGGTACTCGACGATCGCGACCGATTGGGTCAGCATGAGGCCGTCGATGGCGAGGCAGGGCACCTGCTGCACCGGGTTGAGCTCGACGTAGCCCGGCGCGAGGTTCTCGTCGCGTTCGAGCGACAACCAGCGCGTCTCGTAGGCAATGCCCTTCAGCGCGAGCGCGATACGCACGCGCCACGACGCGGACGACGTCGCGGCCTGATGCAGCGCAGTCATGGGACGTGATCGTCGGCTTGCGAGCGACGGGAAGCAAGAGGGCACCCGCGTCACGTTCGCCGTCCCGCCGGCCGTCCCGGGTCCACATGTTCGCTGCAGCAGGTTCTCGGGTATTATGCTGAACACGAATCATTCTTATTCATTGAATGACGCCCCGCGCACTTCGCCGCTGGACGTGGACCCACACGTGGACGAGCCTCGTCTGCATGGTGTTCATGCTGTTCCTGTGCATCACCGGCCTGCCGCTGATCTTCCATGAGGAGATCGGGGCGGCCACGCGCGCCTACGACGTGCCGCCGATGCCGGCGTCGACGCCACGCGCGAGCCTGGACCGCATCGTGTCGGCGGCCCAGGCGAAGCAACCGGGCTACGTGATCCAGTACATGTACCCGGACGACGACAATCCCGACGTCGTCGGCGCGACGATGGGCAGGGATCCAGTCACACAGGAAGGGCTCAAGTTCCTGGTCATCGACAACCGGACGGCCCAGGTTCTCGCCGAGCCCGATTTCCAGAGCGGCGTCATGTACGTCCTGCTGACGCTGCACACGGACATGTTCGCCGGCCTGCCCGGCAAGCTGTTCCTCGGCTTGATGGGGCTCGTGTTCATCGCGTCCATCGTGTCGGGCGTGGTCGTCTACAAGCCCTACATGCGCAAGCTCGCCTTCGCAACGGTGCGGCGACGCACGCGACGGCTCTACTGGCTCGACCTGCACAACGTGCTGGGCATCGTGACGGTGGCATGGGTTTGCGTCGTCGGGTTCACCGGCGTCGTCAACACGTGGGCCGACCTCGTCGTCAAGTACTGGCAGTACGACCAGATGGCCGCGATGACCGCACCTTACCGGGGGCAGCCGCCGCTCGCACCGGGCGAGGTCGGTTCGCTGCAGCATGCGCTCGACACCGCCGAGCGTGCGATGCCGGGGCGGACGTTCGCGTTCGTCGCGTTTCCCGGCACGCCGTTCGCGAGCCCGCATCACTATGCCGTCTTCATGCACGGCACGACGCCGCTGACGTCCCGGCTACTGAAGCCCGCGCTGGTCGACGCGCGCACCGGCGACCTCACCGATTCCCGCGATCTCCCCTGGTACGTGTCGGCACTGCTGCTCTCGCAGCCGCTGCATTTCGGTGACTACGGCGGCACGCCGCTCAAGGTCCTCTGGGCGCTGCTCGACGTCGTCGCGATCGTCGTGCTCGGCAGCGGCATCTACCTGTGGCTCGCCAAGCGGCGCGGGACGCGCGTGGCGGTCCTCGACCGCGACTACGGGCGGCAGCCGCGACGTCGCGGCTGGGTGTGGACGTGGCCGCTCGTCGCCGGGACGGCGAGCACGGTGGGGCTCGTCGTCGCGTTGGCCGGCGATGGCTGGCTCGACGCGATTTCCTGGGTGCTGGTGGGGCTGCCTGGCGCGATCGGCGTCAGTGCATCGATCAGGCGGGACGCCCGCCCGCGCCCCGCGCGTGCCCGGCTTCCGCGTTGAGCGCGCACGCAACCGGCCGCGCGCCGCACGCGCGCACAATCGTGCATGGCTCGAGCAGGCAGCGTGCGCATCGGCGTTTCCGGGTGGCGCTATCCCCCGTGGCGCAGTACGTTCTACCCCGCCGGACTGGTCCAGCGCGACGAGCTTGCCTACGCATCGCGCCAGCTGACCACGCTCGAGATCAACGGTTCGTTCTATTCGCTGCAGCGCGCCGCCAGCTGGCAAGCCTGGCACGACGCGACGCCCGCGGGCTTCGTGTTTTCCGTGAAAGGGCCCAAGTTCATCACGCACGTCAAGCGGTTGCGTGATGTCGAGGGTCCGCTCGCCAATTTCTTTGCGTCCGGCATCGGGCGGCTGGGGCCGAAGCTAGGGCCGATCCTGTGGCAACTGCCGCCCAACCTTGCGTTCGACGCGCCGACACTTGCCGCGTTCCTCGCATTGCTGCCGATGGACACGCGCGCGGCGGCACGGCTCGCCCGGCGCCACGACGAACGCGTCGACACGCCGTCGCTGCGCTTCGGCGATGCGCGGCCATTGCGTCACGCGCTCGAAGCGCGTCATCCGACGTTTGCCTCCCCGGCGGTGATGCACCTCCTGCGCCGGCATGGCATCGCCTGGGTCGTCGCCGATACCGGCGGCCGCTGGCCCGAGCTGCAGGATGTCACCGCCAGCTTCGTCTACGTCCGCCTGCACGGTGCCACGGAGCTGTATCGCAGCCGCTACGACGACGCGGCGCTCGCCGAATGGGCGCGCCGCATCGCGGCGTGGCGCGGCGGCGGGGAGGTGGAAGGCGCAGTGCGCGTGGGAGCGGCGCCCGCCCGGCGTGCGGCGCGCGACGTGTTCTGCTATTTCGACAACACGGACAAGGTGCACGCGCCCGACAATGCGCGCCGCCTCGCGGCGCTGCTGGGCGTCGGGGCCCCGCCCGACCCGGCGGCACCGGTGCCGCGACAAGCCCGCGCCGCGCGAGCCACGCGCAGCGTCAGTCGACGGCGGAAAGCCTGACGACGTACCCACCCGACTTGTCGTCGGCTTCCAGCGACACGAGTCCCGCGGCGCGCGCGTCCTCGAGCAGCTCGTTGAACGAGCGATAGCCGTAGAACGCCTCGTTGAAGCCCGGGCTGCGCCGCTTCAGCGCCTGCTTGATCATCGAGCCCCAGATGCGCTCGTCGCCGCCGCGCTCGGACACGAGGGCCTCCAGCGTATCGATCACCGCGTCGAGCGCCGACTGCCGCCGCTCGTCATCACTGCGTGGCTCGGTACCCGCCGGCACGTCGTCGTCCGCCTTTTTCGACGTCGCGGCGCCGCCCTTCGTGGCCCTGGTCGTCGCGCCCTTCGCGGCACGGCGCGGCGCGGCCTTTTTCTTCTCGCGGACGAGGTCGTCGTAATAGATGAACTCGTCGCAGCACGCGATCAGCAGGTCGGACGTCGAGTTCTTGACGCCGACGCCGATCACGCGCTTGGCGTTCTCGCGCAGCTTGGACACGAGCGGCGAGAAGTCGGAATCGCCGCTGATGATGACGAACGTGTCGACGTGCGACTTCATGTAGCAGAGGTCCAGCGCGTCGACGACCATCCGGATGTCGGCCGAATTCTTGCCGGACTGGCGGACGTGCGGGATCTCGATCAGCTCGAAGTTGGCCTCGTGCATCGGACCCTTGAAGCTCTTGTAGCGCTCCCAGTCGCAGTAGGCCTTCTTGACGACGATCGAGCCCTTGAGCAGCAGCCGCTCGAGGATCTTGCCGATGTCGAACTTGTCGTACTTGGCGTCGCGCACGCCGAGTGCGATGTTCTCGAAATCGCAGAACAGCGCGAGGCTCAGGTCGTCGGTTTGCATGGTCGGGTCCGTGGCAGCGTAGCGGAAATGGTGCACGATAGCAGAGGGCTCCACGCTGCGTTACACTCGTCCCCCGCCGGTTTTACGGGAGCCCCCATGAACACGCTGCGCATCGTCCGCGCCACCCGCCTGCCGTGGGTTGCCGCCTTCGTCCTTGGCCTCGCCTCCGCACCGCTCGCGCTCGCGCAGGGGGCCGCGCCCGCCAAGCCGCTGCCTCCGAACAAGCTCGTGATCCAGGTCAGCGACGCTGATCCGGCCAAGTGGAATCTCGCGCTCAACAACGCGACCAACGTACAGGCGGACCTCGGCGCGCAGAACGTGGCCATCGAGATCGTCGCCTACGGCCCGGGCATCGGCATGCTGAAGATGGATTCGCCGGTGGCGGGACGCGTCGACCAGTCGATCGACGCGGGTGTCCGCTTCGTCGCGTGCGAGAACACGATGCACGGCCAGAAGCTCACCAAGACGGACATGCTCAACAACATCAGCTATGCCAAGGCCGGCGTCGTCGAGCTGATGCAGAAGCAGCAACAGGGCTGGACCTACATCCGTCCCTGACCGGCCGGCCGCGCGCCGCAACGTCCACCGCCGACAAGACCAAGACCCCCTTCCATGGAAACCCAGCTCACGAGCTTCTGGGCGACGTCCAAGCCCATCCTGATCGCCGTCGCGCTCAAGATCGCCGGCGCGATCGTCATCTACATCGTCGGCCGCTGGTTGATCGGCCTGGTCACCGCGCTGCTTACGCGCGCGCTCGAGCGACAGAAGATCGAGCCCACGATCATCCGTTACCTCGGCAACACGGTATCGATCGCGCTCAACATCCTGCTCGTCATCGGGATCCTGGGTTACTTCGGCGTCGAGACCACGTCGTTCGCGGCGCTGATCGCCGCGCTGGGCATCGCCGTCGGCGCCGCCTGGGGCGGCCTGCTGTCCAACTTCGCGGCCGGCGCGTTCATCCTCGTGCTGCGCCCGTTCAAGGTGGGCGACTACGTGCTGGCCGGCGACGTCGAAGGTACGGTGCGTGCCATCGGCGTGTTCACCACCGGCATCGACACGCCGGACAACGTGCACACGATGGTCGGCAATGCGAAGGTCATGGGCGGCACGATCAAGAACTTCTCGATCAATCCGTGGCGCCGCGTGGAACTCACCGCGCAGCTCGACCACAGCGTCGACCCCGACGATGCGGTCGCACGGCTGAAGACCGCGCTCGCTGCGATCCCCAACGTCGAGAAGGATCCGGCGCCCGACGTCTCGATCCTCACGTTCAACGAGCGCGGCCCGGTGCTCGCCGTGCGCCCGTACGTGAACAACGCGCATTACTGGCAGGTGTATTTCGACACCAACAAGGTCATCCGTGCGACGTTCGGCGCGGCCGGCTATCCGGTGGCACAGATGCACGTCGCCGTGCAGCAGGCGGCGCGCTGATCCTTCTCATCGACAGGGAGTCCGACATGGGTTTGCTCGACGGAATACTCGGCAGCGTGCTGTCCGGCATGCAAGGTGGCAGCCAGGGCGGCTTTCCCGGCCTTCCGTCCGGTCAGCAGCAGCCGTCGGCGGGCAGCCTCGGTGGCCTCGGGAGCCTCGCCGCGGCGGCGCCGGTACTGATGGCGGTCTTCAGCATGCTGCAACGAAGCGGCGGCCTCAACGCGGTGCTGCAGCAACTGCAGCAGCAGGGTCACGGCGACCAGGTGCAGTCGTGGCTGCAACCCGGCGCGACGAACATGCCGCTCGACCCAGGCGCGTTGCAGCAGATGCTGGGCTCCGGGCCGCTGACGGAAATCGCGCAGAAGCTCGGCATGTCACCGCAGCAGGCTGCAAGCAGCATGGCCCAGGCACTGCCGCACGTCGTCGACCAGTTGACGCCCGCAGGCGCGGTCCCGGCCAATCACGACGACATGGTGGCGCAGGTGCTGGCCGAGCTCAACGCCAAGCGGCACGGCGGCTGACCGCGGCCGCGCCGCCGTCAGCTGTCCCGCCGCAGCGCGGGAACCGCCTTCGCCTCCGGATGGCCGAGCCGCTCGCGGATCAGGTCGATCGCGGCGCGCAGGTCGTACGACTCCTTGGAGAACCACGTCGGCAGGTGCAGTGCGTTGACGTCCGCCTCGATCCGGTCGAGCTCCTGGAGCCACCGATCCACGCTCTCGTCGTCGTGCGACCCCGTCATCCTTGCCTCCAGCTCCCGTAACGACGCGTAGCCCCGCGTGATGCGCGCGTGCAGCCGGTACGTATAGAGGCTCGGCACGAAGCGCATCGCGGGCAGCAGCACGCCCAGCAGCGGGATCAGCACCACCAGCATCCGGTCGACGAGGTTCGCGAGCCAGAACGGCAGGTAGCGGCGCAGGAACGGCTTGCCCTGCTTGTAGAAGCGCGTCGCCTCCGCCGCGACGGGCACGTCCTGGCGACCGAGGTTCGGAAAGTAGCCGGTGTCCGCGAGTGGCGAGTGGCCGCCATGCACGTCGCTCGCCGCGTCCAGCAGCAGGTACATCAACGCCGGGTGCATGTCGCCGCGGACCAGCAGGTTGGCCGTGACGGCGACCGTGTGCACGTCATGGTCGGGCAGGTCTGCGCGCACGTCGACGATGCCGCGCGGCAGCGTCACCGGCGTCACGAACGAGAGGAGCCGCGCGAATGCATCCGCGTGCGTGAGCGCCACCAGCGCCACCCCCGGTTCGTGCATCAGGCGGCTGATCGCAGGCGCCGCAAGCCCCGACACCATGAACACGGCCCCGACGTTGCCCGCGACCAGCGCCGCTGCCGCGTCGTCGCCCGCGAGCGGCGACAGGTCGGCGTCGGCGTGGCCGACGCCCGACAGCCGCAGCAACTCGCTCGCCAACGCGCGCGAACCGCTGCCTTCGGGACCGACGGCGATCCTGCGGCTGGCGAACGACGCCAGGCTGGCGGTCGGCGCCGGGGCCGCGCGATCGAACAGCCACAACGGCTCGAAGTACATCGCACCGAGCGACTGGATCGCTGCGTCATCCGGATCGATGTCTGGCGGCACCGCCTTCAGTGCGATGCCCCCCTGCACCAGCGCGACGTCGACGCTGCCGTCCTGCAGCCGCTGCAGGTTCTCGACCGAGCCGGCGGACGGCTTGAGCTCGAGCGTGACGCCGTTGCGCTTCAGGATCGCCTGATAGCGACGCGCGGCGACCTCGTAGGTGCCGCCCGCCGGGCCGGTGGACATGACGAGGTGCGACGGCGGCGCGGGCCGCACGAAGTGCGCGGTCAGCCACACGGCGAGCACGCACAGCGCCACGACCGGCAGCCCGACGACCAGCGCGTCGCGCCACGACAGGTTGCGGATCCTCATCTCCCCTCCTTCACGAGGCGCGAGACTAGCAGAAGCACGCGCGCGTGCGACAATCCGTCGCTCCCGCCACCGTCGCACGCCGCCTTGGAATCCCTAACGCTGTCCGTCGCCGTCATCCTCGGCATCGTCGAGGGGCTGACCGAGTTCCTTCCCATCTCCAGCACCGGCCACCTGATCATCGCGGGGTCGCTGCTCGGTTACACCGGCACGGAAGCGGAGACATTCGAGATCGTGATCCAGGCCGGGGCCATCCTCGCCGTGTGCTGGGAATTTCGCGCGCGCTTCGCGTCGGTGCTGCGCGGGCTCGGCAGCGACCGTCGCGCACAGCGCTTCGCCGTCAACATCGTCATCGCGTTCCTGCCCGCGGCAATACTCGGCGTGCTGTTCTCCAAGGCCATCAAGGCGCACCTGTTCGCGCCTGCGCCGGTGGCCGCCGCGTTCATCGTCGGCGCGCTGCTGATCCTGTGGGCGGAGCGCCGCCAGCGGCTGCATCCGGACGTCGTCCGCGTCGACAGCGTCGACGCGATGACGCCGCTCGACGCGCTGAAGATCGGCTGCGCGCAGGCACTCGCGCTGATCCCGGGCATGTCGCGTTCCGGCGCGACGATCATCGGCGGCATGCTGTTCGGCCTGTCGCGCCCCGCCGCCACCGAGTTCTCGTTCTTCCTCGCCGTGCCGACGCTCGTCGGCGCCACCGTGTATTCGCTGTGGAAGGACCCGTCGCTGCTGACGGCCGGACGCTGGCCTCTGCTCGGCGTCGGCTTCGCCGCGGCGTTCGTCGCGGCGTTCGCCTGCGTGCGCTGGCTGATCCGCTACGTGAGCCGGCACGACTTCCGTCCGTTCGCGTGGTACCGGATCGCGATGGGCCTCCTGATCCTCGCCACCGCGGGCAGCGGCCTGATCCACTGGCGATGACGGCGCGCGAGCGTCTCGCCGGGTCGCTCTGCGCGGCGCTCGGCGTGTTCGGGTTTTCCGTCAAGGCGATCATCATCAAGCTCGCCTATGCGTGGGACCCGGCGCTCGACGCGGTGACGCTGCTGGCGTTGCGGATGCTCTACTCGGCGCCGTTCTTCATCGCGATGGCGTGGTGGTCCGGCCGCGGCGCGGCGCCGCTCACCGGCGGCGCCTGGTGGCGGCTGGTGCTGCTCGGCTTCGTCGGCTACTACCTCGCGAGCCTGCTCGACTTCATGGGCCTCGCGTACATCAGCGCGGGCCTCGAGCGGCTGACGCTGTTCCTGTACCCGACGATCGTGGTGCTGCTGTCAGCGTGGTGGCTGCGCACGCCGATCACGCGCCGGCACGTGCTCGCGCTGCTGCTGTCCTATGCGGGCATCGTGCTGGCGTTCTGGCACGACCTCGCCGTGAGCGGCGACGCGCACGGCCTCGCGCTCGGCGGGAGCCTCGTGTTCGCGAGCGCGCTGCTGTATGCCGTGTACCTCGTCGCCGCGGGCCCGGTGATCGCACGCATCGGCGCCACGCGCTTCATCGCGTGGGCGATGCTCGTGTCGACGGTGTTCGTCCTCGTGCAGTTCGCGTTGACGCGACCCACGTCCGCGCTCGCCGTGCCGCCGTCGATCCACGCCCTGTCGTTGCTGATGGCCGTGGCGTCCACGGTCGTGCCCACGTGGCTCATCGCCGTCGCGATCCGGCGGCTGGGCGCCAACCAGACATCGCTCGTCGGCTCGCTGGGCCCGGTGTTCACGATCGTGCTCGGCGCCATGGTGCTCGGCGAGGCGGTCAACGCGCTGCAGCTCGCGGGCGCCGCGCTGGTGCTCGCCGGCGTGATGATGGTGTCGATGAAGCCCGCGCCTGCCAAGGCCGCCGCGACGGACGCCGGAACGAACGCCGCCAGCCGGCGTCTATAATCGTAGTCCGCCCGCCGCGGGGCGCGCCGCATCGTCGCGCGTACCGCTGTCCACCTTCCGGAGCCCGCCATGCCCCCCGATACTCTCGAGCGTTCCGTCCCTGCCCTCAAGGATCCTTCGCTGCTGCGCCAGCAATGCCTGGTCGACGGCAAGTGGATCAGCGCCGACAACGGCGCGACGATGCCAGTCGTGAACCCGGCGAACGGCGGCCTGGTCGCGTCGGTGCCCGTGTTCGGCGGCGACGAGACGAGGCGCGCAATCGAAGCCGCCGCGCGCGCGTGGCCGGCGTGGAAGGCGAAGACCGCCAAGGAGCGCAGCGCCATCCTGCGCAAGTGGAACGACCTCATGCTCCAGCACGTGGACGACCTCGCGCTGATCCTCACCACCGAACAGGGCAAACCCCTCGCGGAAGCGAAGGGCGAGGTCACAATCGGCGCCGCGTACGTCGAGTGGTTCGCCGAGGAGGCCAAGCGCGTGTATGGCGACACGATCCCGACGGTTGGCAACGACCGCCGGCTCGTCGTCGTCAAGGAACCGGTCGGCGTCTGCGCAGCGATCACGCCGTGGAACTTCCCGTGCTCGATGATCACGCGCAAGGTGGCGCCGGGCCTCGCGGCGGGCTGCACGATCGTCATCAAGCCGGCGGAAGCGACGCCGCTGTCCGCCTTTGCGCTCGGTGAACTGGCGCAGCGCGCGGGCTTCCCGCCCGGCGTCGTCAACATCGTCACCGGCGACGCGCCGGCGATCGGCGGCGAGATGTGCGCCAACCCGACGGTCCGCAAGCTGTCGTTCACCGGCTCCACCGAAGTCGGCCGCATCCTGATGAAGCAGGTCGCGCCGACGATCAAGAAGCTGTCGCTCGAGCTGGGCGGCAACGCGCCGTTCATCGTGTTCGACGACGCCGACCTCGACGCGGCCGCCGACGGCGCGATCATCTCCAAGTACCGCAACGCGGGCCAGACCTGCGTGTGTGCCAACCGACTGTTCGTGCAGGACCAGGTCTACGACGCGTTCGCCGCCAAGCTCGCAGAGCGCGTGAAGGCGCTCAAGGTCGGTGCCGGCACCGAATCCGGCGTCACGCAGGGCCCGCTGATCAACGCCGAGGCGATCGACAAGGTGAAGGACCACATTGCCGATGCGACGGCGCACGGCGCGAAGGTCGTCACCGGCGGCAAGCCCGCGCCGCAAGGCGGCCTCTTCTTCGAGCCCACGGTGCTCGCGAACGTGACGCCCGACATGAAGATCTTCCGCGAGGAGACGTTCGGTCCCGTCGCGCCGCTGATCCGCTTCAAGACGGATGACGAGGTCGTCGAGCTCGCCAACCGCACCGAGTTCGGGCTTGCGTCGTACTTCTATTCGCGCGACATCGGCCGCGTGTGGCGCGTCGCCGAGCGCCTCGAGTACGGCATGGTCGGCGTAAACACCGGGCTCATCACGACCGAGGTCGCGCCGTTCGGCGGCATGAAGCAGTCGGGACTGGGTCGCGAAGGTTCGAAGTACGGCATCGACGAGTTCGTCGAGATCAAGTACATCTGCTTCGGGGGGATCTGACCCGTCCCGCTGCGCCCCCGGCGCCCGCGGCCGATGGGGTGCCCCTGACTACGCTTCACGAGAACATGCGCGCCGTCAGGGGCACCCCCTCGGCTCGCTCGGAGGGTGGCGCGACGGGATTCGACTTCGATCCTCGTCGCCTCATCCTCCTTGATGTCGCGCAATCGCGCGCGACGTTTCACGTCCTGCGGCTTTTCCTGCGTCAATCCTGCGGGACCGGGTCGGGCGCGGCGCCCGCGTCCGTCACGAAGCTGACGCCGTGGAACGTCGCAGCATCGCTTGCCGCGACAGGTGCCGACACATGCGCGGCTGCGGCCGCGGTGGCCACCGCATCCTGCAGCGCCATGTGGACGCGAGGACCGGGTTGGTCGGCCGTCATGTCCAGCGGGCCGAGCGCCGCGACCAGTGCGAGGAAGGCCACCGCAGCGACGCAACCGCGCAGTGCCGCGCGTACGCTGCGTTCGAGTTCACTGTTGCCGTCGAAGTCGTCCATCGTCGTCTCCATCGGCGCAGTCCGCGCGCCGTGGCAACGAATGTCGCGCAGGACCGGCGCGCGGGGCGACTGAAAAAGACGTCCGCAGCGGTTCGATTCTGACGTGCGGGCGGGCAGGAAAATTCACGCCCGCGAAGCACCGCCGGCGGCGCCGCGCGGGGGCGGAGGAACGGCGTTACCAGCCCGACGGCAACCGCTTCAGCAACGTGATCGTGCGATCCTCGACGCTGAGGTAGCCGCCCGCGACGAGGTCCTTGAGCAGCTTGCTGATCATGTCGCGCGACGCACCCACGCGGTCGGCGATTTCCTGCTGCGTGAGCTTTTCGGGCAGCGCGCGCGGGCCGTCGCCGGCCGGCGCGAGCGCGTTCAACAGCCGCGCAAGCCGGCCGTAGACGTCGGACAACGCAAGGCTTTTCGCGTTTTCCGTCGTCACGCGGATGCGGTGGATCAGCTTTTGCACGAGGTGCTCGGCGAATTCCGGGTGCGTCGCCATGAACTCGCGGACCTGCGCGCGGCTCACCAGAGCGCAGGTCGTCGGCTCGACGGTGATCACGGACGCGGAACGCGGCGAGCCGTCGAGCGACATCTCGCCGACGTATTCGCCGACGCCGTGGAAGTCGATGACGAACTCGCGGCCTTGCGCGTTGCTCGAGTACACGCGCACGCGGCCGGACACGACGATGAACAGCGTCTCGCCGGTGTCGCCTTCGTTGATGATGACGGTGTTCTTCGGGTACGTGCGCAGCACACCACTGGCTGCGATCTCGCGCAGCGTGCCGGGCGTGAGCGGCGCGAGCGGATCGGAAGGGGTCGAGGCGGTCGACATGGCGGCCTTGGGGTAAGGCCGCATCCTAACATCGGTCCCGCGCGCTCAGCGATAGACGCGCGCGTCCTCGATGACCTTGCCGTCGTTGGGCAGGCTGCCGGGTGCGCAGAAGCGCACGTCGGCGCGCAGCTTGGTGAGGTCGCGCAACGACGCGACGAGCGCCTCGGCGAGCGCGGGCGAGGTACCCGTCGCCTCGCAGACGAGCGTCATGCGGTCGCTGTCCTCGGGGTTGTCGACGACGAGCCGGGCGCGCACCACTTCGGGATGCCGGCGCAGCACGGCCGCCACCTGCGATGGGTGCACGAACATCCCCTTCACCTTGGTCGTCTGGTCGGCGCGGCCCATCCAGCCGCGGATCCGCGCGTTCGTGCGCCCGCAAGCGGAGAGGCCCGGCATGAACGCCGAGAGGTCGCCGGTGGCGAAGCGGATCAGCGGGTACTGGCGGTTGGTGAGCGCCGTGACGACGACCTCGCCGACCTCGCCTGCCGCGACCGGGTCCCCGGTGCCGGGGCGCAGGATCTCGACGAGTACGCCCTCGTCGACGACGAGGCCTTCGCGCGCGACCGTCTCGTACGCGATGCTGCCGAGATCCGCCGACGCATAGACCTGATAGCCGGCGATGCCGCGCGCGGCCAGCGCATCCGCGAGCGAGCGCGGGAAGGCTTCGCCAGAGACGAGCGCCTTCGTCAATCTTGGCAGCGCGACGCCGAGCTCGTCCGCCTTGTCGAGGATGATCTTCAGGAACGACGGCGTGCCGACATAGCCGTCGGCGCCCAGGCCGGCGAGCGCCTGTACCTGCAACTCCGTCTGGCCCGTGCCGCCGGGGCAGACCGAACAGCCGAGCGCCAGCGCGCCCGTCTCCAGCATCGATCCGGCCGGCGTCAGGTGATACGAGAAGCAGTTGTGCACGCGGTCGCCAGGACGGAAACCGGCGGCGAACAGCGCGCGTGCCAGCCGCCAGTAATCGGCGTCGCGGCCTTCCGGTTCGTAGATCGGCCCGGGCGAGGCAAACAGCCGCGCGGCGTCGCGGCCGTCGTCGGTGGCGAGGCCGCCGAACGGCGGACGTTGGCGCTGCAGGTCTCCAAGCTCGGACTTGCGCGTGACGGGGAGCGCGGCCAGTGCAGCGCGACTCGTCACCGCCGCAGCGTCGACGTCGGCGAGCCGCGCCGCCCAGCCGGGTGCCGTGGCCTTGGCGCGCGCCACGGCCTGCGGGAGCGCCGCCATCTGCGCCGCCTCGCGGACGGCCGGGTCGCGCGTCTCCAGCGCGTCGTAATGCGCGTCTGCCATCGTCGTCACGCGAGCCAGCGCTTGCGGCGGCGGTAGTGTTTGACGTCGCGGAAGCTCTTGCGCTCGCCGCTGGCGAGGCCGAGGTAGAACTCCTTGACGTCCTCGTTCGCGCCGAGCGCCGTCGCATCGCCGTCCATGACGACGCGCCCGTTCTCGAGGATGTAGCCGTAGTTGGCGTAGCGCAGCGCCACCGTCGTGTTCTGCTCCGCGAGCAGGAACGACACGCGTTCGCGCGCGTTCAAGTCGCGGACGATCTCGAAGATCTCCTCGACGATCTGCGGCGCGAGCCCCATCGACGGCTCGTCGAGCAGGATCATCGTCGGTGCGGCCATCAGCGCGCGGCCGATCGCCGTCATCTGCTGCTCGCCGCCGGACGTGTAGCCGGCGAGGCTCGCGCGCCTCACCTTGAGCCGCGGGAAGTACGTGTAGACCTTGTCGAGCGCAGCGGCCACCTCGCCACGACCGGTGCGCGTGAACGCGCCGGCCAGCAGGTTCTCCTCGACCGTCAGGTGCTGGAAGCAATGCCGCCCCTCCATCACCTGGCATACGCCGAGCTTCACCAGCGCGTTGGGCGTCAGGCTGTCGACGCGCGTGCCGCGGAATTCGATCGAGCCCTTCGTCACGTCGCCGCGCTCGGCGCGCAGCAGGTTCGAGATCGCCTTCAGCGTCGTGCTCTTGCCGGCGCCGTTGGCACCGAGCAACGCGACGATGCCGCCTTCGGGCACGGCGAGCGAGACCCCCTTCAACACGAGGATCACGTGGTCGTAGATGACCTCGATATTGTTGACGACGAGCACCGCCGGCGCAGCGGCAGGCGCGGCGGATTGGGCAGTGGCGGCGTGCGCGTTCATCGGATCGTTCTCCTCGCCGGTTCGCGACAGCGCGACATGCTCCTGGGCCGCGCTGTCGCGAACCTCCTCCGGGCCACCGGAGGAGGCGTCGCGCCGTCAGTTTTCCTTGCTGCAGTCGACCGGCGTGATCTTCTTGTCCGCCGCGTACTTGGCGGCGCTTTCCTCGACGAGCTTGCGCACGAGCGCGCGGTCGCCGGCCATGAAGCCCGTGACCGGCTTGAACGCGTTGCCGTCCCACACCTGGAACTTCACCATGCCCGAGCCTTCGTGATCGGAGCACGACGTCTTCACCGGCGGGAACATGCCGGCCGCGCCCAGTTCCTTGATCCGCGCGTCGGTCAGGTCGATGTGCTCCAGGCCCCAGCGCACCTGCTCGGGCGTCATTACCTTGCCCTTGCCGAACTTGTCCTGCGCCTTGCGGATCGCCTCGGTGATCAGGATCCCGTAGACGACGCCGCGCGTGTGGTAGATCGAGCCGATGCGCGCCGGATCCTCGAGGTTGCCCTTGCCGTTGGCGTACAGCTTCGTCTTGATGTCCTGCATCACCGGGAAGCTCGTGCCGGGCGCGGAGAACGCGGCGCTGACGTAGCCCTTGGCCGCGGTGCCCGCGGGGATCACGTCCTCTTCCGAGCCCGCCCACCACACGCCGACGATCTTCTCGCGCGGGAAGCCCGTCTTCGCCGCCGTCTTCAGCGCCACCGGGTTCATCACGCCGAAGCCCCACAGGATCACGTAGTCGGGCTTCTGCTGGCGCACCTGCAGCCACTGCGATTCCTGCGTCGTGCCGGGCGGCGTGATCGGGATCTTGATGACCTCGAAGCCGTTCTTTGCGGCGAGCGCGTCGAGCGTGCCGATCGGCTCCTTGCCGTACGCGGAGTCGTGGTACATGTAGGCGATCTTCTTGCCCTTGAGCTTGCCGGCGCCGCCTTCCTTCTGCTCGAGGTAGGCCACCATCGCGGCGACCTGGTCCCAGTACGTCGTGCCCAGCGGGAACACCCAGCGGAACACGTTGCCGTCGGCCGACGCGCCGAGCCCGTAACCGAACGTCGTCATCGGGATCTTGTCCTGCGCGACGCGGTCGATGAGGCCGTAGGCGATGCCGGTGGACAGCGGGTCGACCGTCGACGCGCCGCCGTTGCGTGTCTTCAGGCGCTCGTAGCACTCGACGCCGCGCGCGGCGTTGTACTCCGTCTCGCACTCCTCCCACACGAGCTTGACGCCGTTGATGCCGCCCTGCGAGTTCACCAGGTTGAAATAGTCGATGGCGCCGCCGAAGTAGCCGCTGCCGCCGGCCGCGTACGGGCCGATGCGGTAGGACAGGATCGGGATGAACTGCTGCGCGTACGACGGGGTGGTGGCGAGCGCGCAGGCCGCGACGGCACCCAACAGCAACGTCTTGATCAACTTCATGTCAGTCCTCCTATCGATGACAAACGATGGCCTCTTCTCGTGCCTCAATGCGGGAACGGCCACAGCCGCAGTTTCTCCTTGCCGATGCTCCACAGCCGCGCGAGGCCATGGGGCTCGAGGATCAGGAACGCGATGATCAGCACGCCGAACACGACGACCTCGAGGTTCGAGCCGGCGCTCGCGGGGATGTGCACCGGCGTATGCGCATCGAGCCACGTGACGGTGGTGTTGAGCACGATCGGCGTCAGCACGATGAATGCGCTGCCGAGGAACGAGCCCAGGATCGTGCCAACGCCGCCGATGATCACCATGAACAGGATGCGGAACGACAGGTCGAGGTTGTAAGCCTCCGGCTCGACGGTGCCGAGGTAGGCATACGCGAACAGCGCGCCGGCGACGCCGCAGTAGAACGAGCTCACGGCGAACGCGAGCAGCTTCGTGCGCATCTGCGGGATGCCGATCACCTCCGCCGCGACGTCCATGTCGCGGATGGCCATCCACTTGCGGCCGAGGTTGCCGCGCGTCATGTTCTTGGCGGCGAGCGCCATCAGCGCGACGATCGACAGCACCAGCAGGTATTTCGCCGGTGGCGAGTCGAAGCGGTAGCCCAGGATCACGATCGGCTGCGCCGTGATGACGCCCGACGCGTTGTAGTTCGTCACCCACGGCACCTTGGTCAGGAACCAGATGATGAAGAATTGCGCCGCGAGCGTCGCGACCGCGAGGTAGAAGCCGCGGATGCGCAGGCTCGGCAGCCCGAACACGATGCCCACGGCCGCGGCGACGAGCCCGCCGGCGGCGAACGCGACGAGCATCGGGATGCCCGGGATGCGCGCGATGAAGTTGAACGACGCGAACGCGCCGACCGCCATGAAGGCCGCGGACCCCAGCGACAGCTGGCCTGCATAGCCGGTCAGGATGTTGAGCCCGATCGCGGCGAGCGACAGGATCAGGAACGGGATCAGGATCGCCGAGAAGAAGTAGGGCGTCGCCACCAGCGGCACGCCGACGAACGCGATCGCCAGAATCAGCGCGATGCCGATCCGGTCCTGGCGGATCGGGAAGATCGCCGAATCGGCAAGGTAGCTCGTCTTGAACTGGCCGGCTTCGCGGTAGAGCATTGGCTTTCCTAGACCCGGCGGATGATCTTCTCGCCGAACAGGCCTTCCGGCCGGAACAGCAGCACGACGAGCGCGAGCACGTACGGGAACCAGCCTTCGATCCCGCCGCCGACGTACGGTCCGATGTACACCTCGGCGAGCTTCTCCGATGCGCCGACGATCAGGCCGCCGACGATCGCGCCCGGGATCGACTCGAGGCCGCCCAGCATCAGCACCGGCAGCGCCTTCAGCGCGACGAACGTCAGCGCGTACTGCACGCCGTTGCGCGCGCCCCACAGGAGGCCCGCGACCAGCGCGACCGCGCCGGCGACGCCCCACACGATCGCCCAGATCTGCTGCAGCGGGATGCCCACCGCCAGCGCCGCCTGGTGGTCGTCCGCGACCGCGCGCAACGCGCGGCCGATGCGCGTGCGGCTGAAGAACAGCGCCAACGCAATGACCAGCACGGCCGCGATCAGCGCCGCGGACAGGTCGAAGCGCGAGATGTTGAGCCCGAAGCGGTCGGAAATCCACGCGATCGGCTCGTCGGGGATGCCGATGTCGAGGCCGCGCACTTCCGAGCCCCACAGCAGCTGCGACAGCCCTTCGAGCAGGAAGGCGAGCCCGATCGTCGCCATGAACAGCGAGATCTGCGGCTGGTTCACGAGCGGCCGCAGCACGCCGCGCTCGATCACGAGGCCCAGCACGACCATCGCGGCGAGCGTCGCCGGCAGCGCGGCCCAGAACGACAGGCCGAGCTCGGTGAAGCCGACGAACGTGAGTGCCGCGAAGAACACCATCGTGCCCTGCGCGAAGTTGAACACGCCGGACGCCTTGTAGATCAGCACGAAGCCGAGCGCCACCAGCGAGTACATGACGCCGGACAGCAGGCCACCGATCAGCACTTCGAAGAAAAAGGACATCAGTGCGCCACCCCGAGGTAGGCGTCGATGACGGCCTGGTTGGCACGCACGTCGGCGGGCACGCCGTCGCCGATCTTCTTGCCGTAATCCAGCACCACGACGCGGTCCGAGATGTCCATGACGACGCCCATGTCGTGCTCGATCAGCACGATCGTCGTGCCGTACTGCTCGTTGACGTCGAGGATGAAGCGGCACATGTCCTGCTTTTCCTCGACGTTCATGCCGGCCATGGGCTCGTCGAGCAGCAGCAGCACCGGCTCGGCCGCGAGCGCGCGCGCGAGCTCGACGCGCTTCTGCAGGCCATACGGCAGCCGCCCGACCGGCGTGCGCCGGATGTGCTGGATCTCGAGGAAGTCGATGATCTCCTCGACCTTGTGGCGGTTGGCGAGCTCCTCGTTGCGCGCGCGGCCGATCCACAGCGCCTGCTCGACGAACGTGGCCTTCATGCGCAGGTTGCGGCCCGTCATGATGTTGTCGAGCACGCTCATGCCCTTGAACAGCGCGATGTTCTGGAACGTCCGCGCGATGCCCTGCGCCGCGGCCTCATGCGTGTTGACGTCGTGGCGGGGCACGCCGCGGAACGTGATCGTGCCGTGCTGCGGCCGGTAGACGCCATTGATCACGTTGAGCATCGAGCTCTTGCCGGCGCCGTTGGGACCGATGATCGCGCGGATCTCGTGCTCGCGGACGTCGAAGCTGATGTCGGTCAGCGCCTTCACGCCGCCGAACGCGAGCGAGATGTGGTCGACGGCGAGGATCACGCCGCCTGCCGTGCGCGCGCTGGCGCGCGGCGCCGACGGGCGCGACGTCGCGGTCACCGGCGCGACCTCGCTCATGCCGCCGCCTTCTCGGCGCGCGGCGGGCTACCGGCGGGCGCGGCATGCACTGCGCGCGGGAACATCTTCGCGTCGAGGATCGCGAGGTCGGCGGCGACGACACCGCGCCGGCCGTCCTCGAACTTGACCTCCGTCTCGATGTGCTGCGTCTTGCGACCGGCGTACAGCGCGTCGACGAGCACCGCGTACTTCTCCGCGATGAAGCTGCGGCGCACCTTGCGCGTGCGCGTCAGCTCGTCGTCGTCCGGGTCCAGCTCCTTGTGCAGCACCAGGAAGCGCGCGACCTGCGCGCCCGCGAGGTTGGGATCGGCCGCGAGCGCGGCGTTCACGTCCTCGACGCACTGGCCCACCATCGCGAGCACCTCGGGCTTGGCCGCGAGGTCCGCGTAGCCCGAGTACGCGAGGTTGCGCCGCTCGGCCCAGTCGCCGACCGAGCCCATGTCGATGTTGACGAACGCGCAGACGCGATCGCGGCCCTGCCCGAAGGCGACCGCTTCCTTGATGTGCGGGAAGAACTTGAGCTTGTTCTCGATGTAGTTGGGCGCGTACAGCGAGCCGTCCGTGAGCTTGCCCACGTCCTTCGCGCGGTCGATGATCCGCAGCTGGCCGTCGTCGCCGAAGAAGCCCGCGTCGCCGGTGTGGAACCAGCCGTCGGCGTCGATCGCCTCGGCCGTCGCGTCGGGCCGCTTGTAATACTCCTTCAGCACCATGGGCCCGCGCGCGATCACTTCGCCGTTGGGCGCGACCTTCACGTCGACGCGCGGCGCGGGCACACCGACGGTGTCGAGCTTCACGGCGCCGTCCGGCTGCATGCAGATGTACGCGCACGTTTCCGTGGAGCCGTAGAACTGCTTCAGGTTGATGCCGATCGAGCGGTAGAAGCGGAAGAGGTCGGGGCCGATCGCGGCGCCCGCCGTGTACGCGACGCGGATCCGGCTCATGCCCAGCACGTTGCGCAGCGGCCCATAGACCAACAGTTGGCCCAGCGCGTACTGGACGCGGTCCCCGAACGCGACCGGGCGCCCGGCCGTGATGTCCGCGCCGCAGCGCCGCGCCACCGCCATGAAGTGCCGGTAGACCGCGCGCTTGATGCGTCCCGCGTCCTCCATCCTGATCGTCAGTTGCGTCAGCAGGTTCTCGAACACGCGCGGGGGCGCGAAGTAATACGTGGGGCCGATCTCGCGCAGGTCCGTGAGCACCGTGTCACCGGATTCCGGGCAGTTGATCGTGAAGCCGCACGCCATCCATTGCGCGTACGAGAACAGGTGGTCGCCGACCCAGGCCATCGGCAGGTAGGAGAGCACGCTGTCGTCGGGCGTCAGGTGGTCGAACTCGACGCTGCCGTCGGCGGCGGCGAGAAACGCGGCGTGCGTCTGGCGGACACCCTTCGGCTTGCCGGTGGTGCCGGACGTGTACAGCATCACCGACACGTCGTCGGGCTTGACGGCGGCGACCGCCGCGTCGAAGAACCCGGGATGCGCGCGGTCGTAGTCGCGGCCGAGCGCCGTCAGCGCCTCGTAGCTCGTGACGCCGCTGTAGTTGCGCAGACCGCGCGGATCGTCGTAGTACAGGTGCGCGAGCGTCGGCACGTCCGGCAGCGCCTCCAGCATCTTGTCGACCTGCTCCTGGTCCTCGACGATCGCGTAGGCGATCGCCGCGTCGTTCAGCACGTAGACGAACTCGTTGGCGGGCGCGTCCTGGTACATCGGCACCGCGACGCCGCCGAGGCACTGCGCCGCCGCCATCGCCCAATACAGGCGCGGCCGGTTGTCGCCGATGATCGCGAGGTGCATGCCGGGACCGAAGCCTTGCGCCGCGAGCCCGCACGCAAGCGCACGCACCTCGGCGGCGACGTCGCTCCACGACCACGTCTGCCAGATGCCGAGGTCCTTCTCGCGCGTGGCGGCGTGGCGCGGCCGCACGGCAGCGTGATGCATGAGCCGGCGCGGAAACGTGCCGAGCGTGTCGTCCATGACTCCTCCAGAACGCGTCCCGTGAGGGCGGGATGCGGTGCCGCGCGGTTGCCGTCGGTTGCGGCATCGGGCGCGGGGGCGAGCCATCGTAGCGCGAAGGCCTCGCCCGTGCGTGCAGCATGCCTGCAGATGGACGCCGGCGTTGTCGTCCATGCGACAATTTGCACTGCACCAAATGCTCCCGCGGTGCAGCACGACCGCCCGCACCGATGCCCGACGCCACGCTGCAGACCCTGCTGGACGCGAGCCCCTGGACCCGCGCGCTGACGCCCGCCCAGCGCGCGTCGATCGTGGCCAATACGCTCGTCAAGCGGGTGCCGGCCGGCGGCTACGTCTGCCGCAAGGGCGAGCGCGTCGAGCACTGGATCGGCATCGTCGAGGGTCTCGTGAAGATGGCGAGCGTGTCCCCCGACGGCAAGCCGACGATGTTCACCGGCATCCGCAACGGCGGCTGGTTCGGCGAAGGGTCGCTGCTGAAGGACGAGCCGCGCCGCTACGACATCGTCGCCATCCGCGACACCACCGTCGCGTACGTCAGCCGCGCAGCATTCATGCTGCTGCTCGACGAAAGCGTCGCGTTCAACCGTTTCCTGCTCGTGCAGCTCAACGAGCGGCTTGCGCAGTTCATCGCGATGGTCGAGCACGAGCGGTTGCTCGGCCCCGACGCACGGCTCGCGCGCGGCCTCGCGTGGCTCTTCAATCCGGTGCTGTATCCCGACATCGGGCCCACGCTGCCGCTGTCGCAGGAGGAGCTCGCGCAGCTGACCGGCATGTCGCGCCAGCGCGCGAACCAGGCGCTGAAGCGGCTCGAGCAGGCGGGGCTCATCGCCGTCGAATATGGCGCGATTCGCGTGCTCGCCCTCGACGGCCTGCGACAATACGAGGACCGCGATCCCGCGCCCCCCCCCAGCCATGACCACGCTCGTTGAGAATCTCGTCGCCGGACACCGCTCGCCGCAGCAGTTCCCGCTCGCCGCGGCACCTGCGCCCGCCGACCTCGCTGCCGCCTACGCGACGCAGGAGGCCGTGGCACACGCGCTGCACGCCGACATCGCGGGCTGGAAGGTCGGCATCTCGGGCGAAGGCGTGCCGATGGCGGGCCCGCTGTACGCGCAACTGACGCGCACCAGCGGCTCGACGTGGCGGATGCCCACCGCGGGCAGCCCGTGGGTCGTCGAAGTGGAGATCGCGTTCCGCATGCGCCACGACCTTGCGCCACGGCCGGGACAACCTTACACGCGCGATGACATCGCGAGCCTCGTCGAGGAGGCCATCGTCGGCGTCGAGCTCGTGCGCGGCCGCTACGTCGTCGACGGCCCGACGCCGCTGCTCTACCTCGTCGCCGACAACGCAGCCAACGCCGGCTACATCGTCGGCGCGGCGCGCAAGGGCCTGGGGACGCTGGACGTCCGCAAGCTCGCGGTGCGCTACACGCTGGACGGCGACACCGCGTTCGCCGGCGCCGCCGTGCACCCGCAAGGCGATCCGTTCGCGCCGATCGTTGCCTGTGCCAACGCGGGGAACCTGCCGCTCGGTGGCATCCGCGCCGGCCAGGTGGTCACGACCGGCACGCTGATCAAGCCGTTCCCGGTCACCGCGCCGACGGTGATCGCGGCCGAGCTGGAAGGCATCGGCAGCGTGACCGTCCGCGTGGCTGGCTGACTACTTGCCTTCGTACGCGTAGAAGCCGCGCCCGGTCTTGCGGCCAAGCCAGCCCGCCGCGACCATTTCCTGCAGCAGTGGCGCCGGCCGGTACTTGGGATCCTTGAAGTCCGCGTAGAACACGTTCATCACGGCGAGCAGCACGTCGAGCCCGATCATGTCGCACAGCGCGAGCGGGCCGATCGGATGGTTGCAGCCGAGCTTCATGCCCTCGTCGATCGCGGCCGCGCTCGCGAGGCCCTCCTGGTAGACGAAGATCGCCTCGTTGAGCATCGGGCACAGGATGCGGTTGACGACGAAGCCCGGGCTGTTCTTGACGACGATGGGCGTCTTGCCGAGCGTCTTCGCGAACGCCTCCGCGGTGGCGATCGTCGCGTCGTCGGTGGCGAGGCCGCGCACCAGCTCGACGAGCGCCATCATCGGCACCGGGTTGAAGAAGTGGACGCCCAGGAACTGGGACGGCCGCTTCATGACGGCGGCGAGCTGCGTGATCGAGATCGACGACGTGTTCGTCGCGATGATGACGTCCTGCCGCGCGATCGCGTCGACCTTCTTCAGGATGTCGAGCTTCAACTCGAGCCGCTCGGTGGCGGCCTCGATGATGAAGTCGGCCGCGGCGAGCTTGCCGTAGTCGGTGGACGTGGTGACGCGGCCGAGCGCCGCATCGCGGTCCGCCGCCGTCAGCTTCTCCTTCTTGACCAGGCGCTCGAGGCTGCCGGCGATCGTCGCCTTGCCCTTGTCGAGCGCGGCGTCGGCGACGTCGATCATGATCGCGGCAAGGCCGCTGGTGGCACACGCTTGCGCGATGCCGTTGCCCATCGTGCCGGCGCCGATGACGCCGATCGTCTTCAAGGTGGTCATGTGCGGGAGTGGAAGGAACGCGATCCCGCGATGATACGACGCGGTCGCTAGTCGGCACCCGCGTGCGTGCCGCCCGCGACGCGTGCCGCGCGCGGCTTGGCGGCCGCCACCAGCGGCGCGCGGCGCGGCGGCGCGGCCTTCAAACCCGCGATGAACATCGCCATCATCGCCGGGGCCGTGGCGGCAAGCCGTGCCGCGTCGGGCTCGCGCACCCACTCGTGCATGATGCCCAGCATGAACGCCTTCATGGCGTCCGCCGCGAGCGCGGTGTCGGTGTCGGCCGGCAGGTCGCCCACCACGACCGCACGCTCGAGCAGCGCGATGACCTGCTGCTGGCACGTGTCGTCCTCCTGCTGGTGACGCTCGGAGACCGCAGCCAGGTCGTCCGTGAATTCGCACTTGTGGAACACGACGTCGAACACGGCCTGCATCCGCGCGTCGCTCGCGAGGTGCAGCAGCACGCGCACGCCGTTGTCGCGCAGCACGCCGAGGGGATCCTCAACGTCGGCCGCGGGCCGGCGGGCGTCGAACATCGTTTCCATCGGCAGCGTCGCGCGGTCGCACATCGCCTCGAACAGCGCCGCCTTGTCGCGGAAATGCCAGTAGACGGCACCGCGCGTGAGGCCGGCGGCGTGCGCGACGTCGGCCAGCGTGGCGTGCGCGACGCCTTTGGCACGAAACACCTGCTCGGCCGCGTCCAGCAACGCCTCGCGTGTCTCTGCCGCTTCTTCCCGGGTCTTGCGCGCCATGGCCAGCCTTCTAGTGCCGCCGCGTCGCCGCGGCCTGCCAAATCCCTGCACCGCGCAGGGTTGCAAACATGCACGAATGTATGTATTTTGACGGTCCTCGTCAAGTTGCGGCGCACAAATATGCGGTCGCCGCGCGCCTCTCGCCCCGGAGAACATCCATGTCCCGCCCGTCGTCGCGCCGTCTTCTCTTAGTAGCCGCCGTCGCTTCCGCCACGCTCGCCGCCTGCGGCCAGCAGCAGGGGGGTGGCGGGTTCCATGGCTTCCCGCCCGCCCAGGTGACCACGGAAACCGTGCAGCCGGTCTCGCTGCCCGTGTCGTTCGAATACACGGGGCAGACCATCGGCTCGAAGGATGTCGAGGTCCGCGCCCGCGTCACCGGCATCGTCGAGCACCGCGCTTACCAGGAAGGGAGCGCCGTGAAGGCCGGGCAGCTGCTGTTCACGATCGATCCCAAGCCGTACGAGGCGAAGGTGGCCGCGGCGGAAGCGGAACTTGCACGGGCCCAGGCGCAGAAGGCGCAGGCCGACCGCGAATACGCGCGGCTGAAGCCGCTGGCCGAGCGTCATGCGGTGGGCCAGAAGGAAGCGGACGACGCGCAGTCGAACGCGGATCTCGCGGCGGCGGCGATCAAGGCCGCGCAGGCCAACGTCGACAGCGCCAGGCTGGACCTGGGGTACACGCGCGCCGTCTCCCCGATCAACGGCCTGTCGAGCCGCGCTCAGGTCTCCGAAGGCGCGCTGGCGACGGCGAACCAGACGCTGCTGACCGTCGTGTCCCAGGTCGACCCGATCTGGGTCACGTTCAACGTGTCCGACACCGCCGAGTTGAAGCTCAACCGCGAAGTCGCCGAAGGCCGGCTGGCGCTGCCGGCCAACAACGCGTACGACGTCGCGATCAAGCTGGGCGACGGCACGACGTTCCCGCGCAAGGGGACGATCAACTTCTCGGACACGCGCGTCGACCCGTCGACGGGTACCGTGGAGCTGCGTGCCGAGATCGCCAACAAGGACCTCGCGCTGAAGCCCGGGCAGTTCGTCCGCGTCACGTTGACCGGTGCGACGCGCAAGAACGCGATCGTCGTGCCGCAGACGGCGGTGCTCGACAGCGCGCAGGGCAAGTTCGTCTACGTCGCCGGCAAGGACAAGGACGGCAAGGACATCGCGCTGCCGCGGCCCGTGGTGCTCGGCGACTGGGTCGACGCCAGCGGCAAGAACCAGTTCGTCATCGAGTCGGGCCTCAAGGCCGGCGACGTCGTGCTCGTCGACGGCATCGCCAAGGTGATGCCGAACGGACCGATCATCCTCGGTGGCGCCCCCGGCGCACCCGGCGGCGCGCCCGCCAAGGCCGCGCCCGCCGAAGCGAAGAAGTCGTAATCGCCGTCATCGCGCGCGAAGGCCCCTACCATGCTCTCCCGATTCTTCATCGACCGCCCGATCTTCGCGGCGGTCATCTCGATCTTCATCGTCCTCGCGGGCCTTGCGTCGCTGCGCACGCTGCCGATCGCGCAATACCCAGAGATCGCGCCGCCGGTCGTCACGGTGTCCGCCGTCTACCCGGGGGCGTCCGCAACCGTCATCGAGGAGACGGTCGCCGCGCCGCTCGAGAATGCCATCAACGGCATTCCGAACATGATGTACATGAGCTCGAACTCGGCGTCCAACGGCGTCGTGCAGATCCAGGTCACGTTCGACATCGGCACCGATATCGACATCGCGACGGTGAACGTCAACAACCGCGTCAACCAGGTGCTGTCGCGGCTGCCGGAGGAAGTGCGCCGGCAGGGCGTGACCGTCGAGCGCGGCAGCTCGTCGTTCCTGCAGGTCGTCGCGTTCTACTCGCCCGACGGGCGGTTCAACGACCTGTTCACGTCGAACTACGTCACGCTGAACGTGCTCGACGAGATCAAGCGCCTGCCGGGCACGACGAACGTGCAGATCTTCGGCGCCAAGGACTACGCAATGCGGATCTGGATGCGTCCGGACAAGCTCGCGCAGCTCAAGCTCACGCCGGCCGACGTGATCTCGGCCATCAACGACCAGAACGCGCAGTTCGCCGCCGGCAAGGTGGGACAGGCGCCCAACGAGAACGGCCAGGATCTCGTCTATACCGTCACGACGAAGGGACGCCTCGCCGATCCCAAGGAGTTCGAGCGGATCATCGTGCGCGCCAATCCCGACGGCTCGACGGTGCGACTCGGCGACATCGCGCGCGTCGAGCTCGGGTCCAAGGACTACGAGTTCGACGGCCGCTACAACGGCCATTCCGCGACCCTCGTCGGTATCTTCCTGTCGCCGGGCGCCAACGCGCTGGCCGTGGCCGACGCGTCCAACAAGCTGCTGGCCCAGCTCGCGCAGAAGTTCCCTGAAGGACTCGCGTACAAGGTCCCGTACGACACGACGCGCTTCGTCGAGGTCTCGATCCGTGAAGTCGTGAAGACGCTGATCGAGGCGATGATCCTCGTGTTCATCGTCGTCTATGTGTTCCTGCAGAGCTGGCGCGCGGCGATCATCCCGTTCGCTGCGGTGCCGGTGGCGCTGATCGGCACGTTCGCCGGCGTCTACATGCTCGGCTATTCGATCAACACGCTGACGCTGTTCGCGATGGTGCTGTCCATCGGCATCGTCGTCGACGACGCGATCGTCGTGCTCGAGAACGTCGAGCGGATCATGCGCGAGGAGGGACTCGCGCCGAAGGATGCCGCGATCAAGGCGATGAGCGAGGTCACGAGCCCGATCATCGCCATCGTGCTGACGCTCGTGTCCGTGTTCGTGCCGATCGCGTTCCTGGGCGGCCTGACGGGCGAGCTCTACCGCCAGTTCGCCGTCACGATCTCGATCTCGGTGGTGATCTCCGGCATCGTCGCGCTGACGCTGTCGCCTGCGTTGTGCTCGCTGATCCTCAAGCCGCACACCGAGCCCAACCGCTTCTTCCGCGCGTTCAACCGCTGGTTCGAAGGCGTGCGCAACCGCTACACGCACGGCGTGGCATGGCTCATCCGGCGCGGCGTCGTGGGCGTCACGCTGTTCCTCGTCATGGTGGCCGCGGCGGCCTTCATGTGGCGCATCGTGCCCGGCAGCCTCGTCCCCGACGAGGACCAGGGCTATTACATCAGCGCGGTCATCCTGCCGGACGGCGCGACCCTGCAGCGAACGCAGAAGGTCGTCGAGCAGGTCGAGGCCGCCATCCGCAGCAACGACAACAACCAGGACGTCATCTCGTTCACCGGCTTCGACTTCATCGGCGGCGGCTTCCGCAACAACGCGGCGACGATATTCGTCACGCAGAAGCCGTGGGACGAGCGCAGTGTCACCGCGAAGCAACTGGTCGGCGAGCTGTTCATGAAGACGGCCGGCATCAAGGAGGCATTGGTGCTCGCGTTCAACCCGCCGCCGATCTTCGGCCTGGGCACGACGGGCGGCTACGAGTTCTACATCCAGAACCGTGGCGACGGCGGCGCCAAGCGCCTCAACGAGGTGAAGGACGCGTTCCTCGCGCGCGCCAATTCGGACCCGATGCTGGGCGGCGCGCAGACGCTGTGGCACGCGGCGGTGCCGCAGCTGTACGTCGACGTCGATCGCGAGAAGGCGAAGAAGTCCGGCGTCGCCATCAGCGACATCTTCAACGCGCTGTCGGCGACGATGGGCGCCTACTACGTCAACGACTTCAACAAGTACGGCCGCACGTGGCAGGTGCTGCTGTCGTCGGAGAAGGAGTTCCGCAAGAAGCCGGACGACATCACCGGGGTCTACGTGCGCTCGAACAGCGGCGCGATGATCCCGCTGTCGGCGCTCGTGACCGTCAAGTACACGTCGGGACCGGACTCGCTCGATCGCTTCAACAACCTGCCGGCGGTCAAGATCATCGGCCAGGCGGCACCCGGCTACAGCTCGGGCCAGGCGATCGCGCGCGTCGAGCAGATCGCGAACGAGGTGCTGCCGACGGACTTCAGCTTCGACTGGGGCGGCTCGTCGTACCAGGAGAAGAAGTCCGGCGGCGCGTCGACGTTTGCGCTGGGCCTGGCGGTGATCATGGTGTTCCTGATCCTGTCGGCGCAGTACGAGCGCTGGTCGCTGCCGCTCGCCGTGCTGATGGCACTGCCGTTCGGCACGTTCGGCGCGCTCGTCGCCGTCTGGGGACGCGGACTCACCAGCGACGTGTACTTCCAGATCGGCCTCGTCACGCTGCTGGGTCTCGCTGCCAAGAACGCGATCCTGATCGTCGAGTTCGCGCTGTACAAGCACGAGGAAGGCCTGTCGGCCTCCGCGGCGGCGGTCGAAGGCGCCCGGCTGCGGTTCCGCCCGATCCTGATGACGTCGCTCGCGTTCATCTTCGGCGTGCTCCCGCTGGCGCTGTCCACCGGCGCCGGCGCCGGCGCGCGTCATTCGGTGGGCACGGGCGTCGCCGGCGGCATGGTGGCCGCGACGTTCCTCGCCATCTTCTTCGTGCCGCTGTTCTTCAAGATCATCTTCGACCGGCACGTGACCGAGAACCGCTCGACGCAGGAAATCTTCGACGAGCTGGATCATCACCAGCCGCCGCCGGCCGCGGGCGGTGCCACGCCCAGCCATTCGGGAGTGTGACGATCATGTCCGAACTCATGCATAACCACGCCACCTTCGCGCGCCGCGTCGGCGCCCTCGCGCTCGCGGTGGCGCTCGCCGGCTGTGCGAGCGTCGCCAAGGACCCGCCGCAGCTCGACCTGCCCCCGCTGACCGCGCCCGACACGCTGGCGCTGGACGAGTGGTGGAAGCGCTTCAACGACCCGCAGCTCGACAAGCTCGTCGCCGAAGCGCTCGCCAACAACCTCGACCTCGCCACCGCGATGGCGCGCGTGGACGCGGCACGCGCGCTCGTCACGACGTCGCAGGGCCCGCTGTTCCCGAGCCTCACCGGCAACGTGGATGCCGGCCGCGCGCGGATCAGCCAGTCGACCACGTACGCGGTGCCCGGCGTGCAGACCGTGGGCAACGACTACCGCGCAGGCGTCACGGCGTCGTACGAGCTCGACCTGTGGGGCAAGTATCGCAACGCGAACAAGGCGGCGCGCGACGACCTGCTGGCGTCCGCGTATGCGCGCGAGACGGTGCGCACGTCGGTGGCCGCAACGACCGCGTCCGCATACTTCACGCTGCAGGCGCTCGACGCCGAGCTCAAGCTGCTGCTGGAGACGGCCAGGTACCGGAAGGACGCGCTCGACCTGCAGCGCGACCGCTACGACGCCGGCGTCATCGGCGAGTACGACTTCCGTGCGTCGGAAGCGGAATACGCGAGCGTCATCGCCGACGTCGCGACCGCGCGGCGGATGGTGGCGACCGCCGAGTCCGCCTTGGCCACGGTCCTCGGCCGCTCGCCGCGCGAGGTGTTCACGCCGACGATCGTGCGCGACCCGACGCTGAAGCTGTACGTGACCGTGCCGCCGCTCGCCGGCGACCTGCCGTCCGACCTGCTCGCGCGCCGCCCCGACATCCGCCAGGTCGAGGCGCAGATCGCGGCCGCCAACCTGCGCATCGACGTCGCGCGCGCCGATTACTTCCCGTCGATCGCGCTCACGGGCACGTACGGTTCGGAATCCGGCGCGCTGTCGGCGCTGTTCAGCGGCCCCGCGGCCGTCTGGAGCATCGGTGCGGGGCTCGCGCAGCCGCTGCTCAACTTCCAGACGATCAAGGGCAACGTCGAACTCACGACGGCGCAGCGCGACCTGCTGCTGGTCACGTACACGCAGACCGTGCAGTCCGCGTTCCGCGACGCGCATGATGCGATCGCCGAGAACACGTACTCGCGCGACGCGCTCGCCGCGCAGACGCAGCGGGCCAACGCGCTCGCCAGCGCGCTGGAGCTGTCGACGCTGCGTTACCAGTCGGGCTACTCGCCTTACCTCGAGGTGCTCGACGCGCAACGCCAGCTGCTGCAGGCGCAGACGCTGCAGATCGAGGCGGCGAAGAACCTGCGCCAGTCGTTCGTCGATCTCGCCAAGGCGCTAGGCGGCGGGTGGGACTACCGCGCGGACGCCGCGGCGCTGACGTCGAAGTAGCGGCGGGTAACGCGGGCGCGGCCGGACGCGCAGGCGCGGCGGAGCGCGAGGGCCGGCCGGCCCCCTACTGTAGCGACGGCTTCTTGAGGAAGCTCGCGCGGTCGGCCGACTGGACCTGCACGTCGACGCGCTTGCCGTCGCGCATCAGCGTCAGGTCCACCGGCGCGCCGGCCGGGCCGGTGCGCCATACGCTGCGGAACAGCTCCGCAAGGCCCTGTACCGGCACGCCGCCCACCGCGACGACTACGTCGCCCGGCTTGACGCCCGCACGATCGGCCGGCGCCGCGCGCGCGATGCCGTTGACGACGAGCCCCTCGGTTTCGTCGGCCGCGTAGAGACCCAGCCATGGCCGCGCCGGTCGCGCCGAGCCGCCCGCGGCGACGTCGGCGAGCAACGGCGACACGAGGTCGATGGGCACGAACATGTTGCCTTGCACCGCTTCGTCGTCGTGCTGCTCCTGGACGAACAGCGAGCCGACGCCGACCAGGCGCCCGCGCCGGTCGACCAGCGCCGCGCCGCTCCATTCCGGATGCGCGGGCGTGGTGAACAGCGCCTCGTCGAGCACGTATTCCCAGTAGCCCGCGAACTCCCGCTTGGCGAACAGCTGCGCCTTCAGCGCGTGCGGGCGGCCGCCGAAGCCGACGACGACGATCTCGTCACCGGCATCGACGTCCACGGCGCTGCCGAGCGGCAGCGCGGGCAGCCCCAGCGGGGCCATCGCCTGCACGAGGCCGAAGCCGCTTGCGAAGTCGTACAACAGCGGATAGGCGGGCACCACGCCCCCCTTCTCCGTCGTGAGCCAGATCGACTGCGCCTCGGTAACCAGGTAGCCGATGGTCAGCACGAGCCCCGTGTCGCCGATGACGATGCCGTTGCCCGCGCGCTCGGTGCCGAGCATCGGCGCCGTGAACGCGTCGTCGGGCACCTCCGCCTTGAGCCGCACGACCGACGACGTCACGCGGTCGATGTCGAACGCGACGTCGTCCGCCTGCGGTTGGTAGGCATCGGGAAAGGCCCAGCCGGAAGTTTCGGTCATATTTGCTCGAGCTCGCGGGTGATGCGCGCCCGATCGAGTGTACGCCGTCCACGCGGGACGGCCCGTCCTGCGACGTGGGGACCGCGCGCGCGAAACGCAAGCGCGCCGGGGTACGATACCCGCTTGCCCCCACTTGCCGTGCCCGCTCCCCGCATGTCCGCCCATACCAAAGCCCGCGTCCTCGCCGAGGCGCTGCCCTACATCCGCGCGTTCCACGGCAAGACGCTGGTCATCCGCTTCGGCGGGCACGCGATGGCCGATCCCGCGCTGCGCGAGGGCTTCGCGCGCGACGTCGCGTTGCTGCAGCTGGTCGGCATGCGGCCGGTCGTCGTGCACGGCGGCGGCTGGCGCGTCGACGAGCTGACGGCCAGGATGGGCATCCCCACCGAGCGGCGCAACGGCGTGCGCGTGACCGACGAGCGGACGCTGACGGTCATCGAGATGGCGTTGTCCGAGCTCAACCAGGAGCTCGTGGGCCTCATCAACCGCCACCGTGCCAAGGCGATCGGCCTCGACGGCCAGGACGGCGCGTTCATTCGCGCGCGGCCGCTCGCGGGCGCCGACGCGGGCGCGATGGGCTTCGTCGGCGAGGTGGACGCGATCGATCCGTCGCTGATCACGCTGATGCTGTCCCGCCAGTTCATTCCCGTCGTGATGCCGATCGGCGTCGGCCGCGACGGCACCGCTTACCACATCAACTCGGACCACCTCGCCGGGCAGATCGCGCGCGCGCTCACCGCCGAGAAGCTCGTGCTGATGACCAACATCGACGGCGTGCACGGCCGCGACGGCAAGCTCGCGTACGTGCTCACCGCCAGCGACGCGCAGGCGCTGCTGCGCGACGACGTCGTACAGGGCGGCATGCGCCCGCGGCTCACAGCGGCGCTCGACGCGGTGCGCGAAGGCGTGCGCTCGGTCCACATCATCGACGGCGGCGTGCCCAGCGCGCTGCTGCTCGAGGTGCTGACGGCCGAAGGCGTCGGCACCGCCGTCCGCTCCGATGACGGCCCGCACTTCTTCGAGGACAGCCGGGCGTACCTGATGGGGTGATCCCGTGCAACGACGAAGGCTAGGCAGGAGCTCCCTCACGACCGCACCGCTGGTGTTCGGCGGCAACGTGTTCGGCTGGACCGCGGACCTGCGTACGTCGCACGCGCTGCTGGATGCGTACATAGGCGCCGGCTTCGACATGATCGACACGGCGGACGTGTATTCCACCTGGGCACCCGGCAATCACGGCGGCGAGTCGGAAACGATCATCGGCGACTGGCTCGCGCAGCGCGGTGGCCGGGAGCGGGTCGTCATCGCGACCAAGGTCGGCAACCCGATGGGCGACGACCGGAAGGGGTTGCGCGCGGCGTACATCGTGCGGGCGGCCGAGGCTTCGCTCGAGCGGTTGCGCACCGACTACATCGACCTCTATTTCGCGCACAACCCCGACCCGTCCGTGCCCCTCGACGAGACGCTCGAGGCGTTCGGCAGGCTGGTGGCCGCGGGCAAGGTGCGCGCGCTCGGGGCGTCCAACCACAGCGCCGCGCAGCTCGCCGACGCGCTCGCGACGAGCCAGCGCCTGGGCCTGCCGCGCTACGAGGTGATCCAGCCGCTGTACAACCTGTACGACCGCGACGTATTCGAAGGCCCGCTCGCGGACCTGTGCATCGCCGAGGACATCGGCGTCGTCTGCTACTACGCGCTCGCCAGCGGCTTCCTGACGGGCAAGTACCGGACGGACGCGTCGATCGCGGCGAGCAGTCGGGCGCGCTCCAATGCGAAGTACCTGAACCCGCGCGGCCTGCGCATCCTCGACGCGCTGGACGCGGTGGCCGCGGCGCTCGGCGCCAGGCCGGGCCAGGTGGCGATCGCGTGGCTGCTGACGCGTCCCGGCGTCACCGCGCCGATTGCCAGCGCGACGACGCTCGCGCAGCTCGACGAGCTGCTCGGGGCCACGCGGCTGACGCTCGACCGCGCGATGCTGGAGACGCTCGAGCGCGCCAGCGCGCCGGCTCAGGGCTGAGGCGGTGGCCGCCAGCTGCGCGCGAGTGCGTCGTAGATGGGCGCCGGGCACAACGCGCGCGACACGCCGAACGCGATCACGGCAACCGCCATCATCGGCAGCAGCAGCTCCTGGTTGGCGGTCATCTCCATCGTGATGACGAACGACGTGATCGGCGACTGGGTCACCGCGGCCAGGTAGCCGACCATCGCGAGCAGCGCCAGCGAGCCCAGCGGCACCGTCGGCATCGCGGCGTGCAGCAACGAGCCGATGCCGGCACCGACGGCCAGTGACGGGGCGAACAGCCCGCCCGGGATGCCGGCGAGAAACGCGAGATAGGTGGCCGCCATCCGCGCGGGCGCGTACTCCAGCCCCACGACCCCCGTCTGGCCGTCGACGAGCGCCTTCGTGATGCCGTAGCCCGTGCCCATCGTCGCGCCGTGCGTGACCAGCGCGAGGCCCGCGAGCAGCAGGCCGCACACGGCTGCGGCGCGCAACGGATGCGCGACGAGGCCCACCTGGATGCGCGTGGGGAGCACATCGCCGACGGCGGTGCAGGCGCGCGCGAACGCGCCCCCGGCGACGCCGCCCACCAGGCCCGCCGCGGCCACCGCTACCCACGCGCTCGAATCCGGGAGCGTCGTGCGCACGACGCCGAAGTACGTGTATTTGCCGACGAGCAGCACGGACGCGAGGCCCGCGCCGATCACCGCGACGAGCGTCTGGCTGTGGGCGCGGAACGCCCGGTGACGCGACAGCTCCTCGAGCACGAACACGATGCCGCCGAGCGGCGTGTTGAACGCGCTCGCGATGCCGGCACCGGCCCCGGCGAGGATCAGGCTGCTCGTGTCCCGCGAGAACTTGAGCGCCCCGATGCTCGCGAGCGCGAACATCAGTGCCGCCGCCACGTGCACGGAGGGCCCTTCGCGGCCCACCGCGGCGCCCGCCAGCAGCGCCAGCAGTACCAGCACGATCTTGGCGAGCGCAACGCCCACCGACAGCAGCCGCTTGCGCCACGCGAGGTCGTCGGTCTCGAGCGCCGCGAGCACCTGCGGGATGCCGCTGCCCGCGGCGGTCGGGAACCAGCGGCGCGTCACGTAGACGGCCACCACGAGCGAGGCCGGCATCACGCCCAGCGCGGCCCACGGCCAGCGCGCGAACCAGACCGCGGCGTAGTGGCTTGCGACATCGGCGATGCCGGCGAACACCGTGCACACGATGCCGACGACGACGGCCATCGCGACGTGCACCGCGCGCCGCAGCCACGGCCGCAGCGCGAACGCGGGCCGCATCGGGCGGCTGAGCACGAAGCGGCGGGCGGGCCGGGATTCCGGTGGCGGCGGCGGTTCTTCGTTCATCGTCGGTGCTGGTCAGCGCGGCGGTGCGGCGGTGCGCGCACGCCGCCTGCGTGCCGCCGGCGCGCCCGGCGGGGTGCCCGCCGTGCGCAATGCATGCAGCGCGCGATACGACGCCGCGAGTTCCTCGCGCAGCCAGTCGCGCAGCGACACGAGCGGCGGCCAGTCGCGTAACTGGGGCGGATACGCGAAATGGTAAGGCTGCGCGTCGGCGTGCGTGATCGCGATCGGCGACACCTGCACCAGCGCGCCGGTGGCAAGCGCGTCCGCCGCCAGGATCTCGCGCGACAGCGACAGGCCGAGGCCCTGCTCGGTGGCTTGCAGCATCAGTCCCGCGTCGTTGAACACGGCCACCGTGCGCACGTTGACACGCAGGCCAGCCGCGACCGCCCACGCTTCCCACAGGTCGTCGTCGCCCAGCAACGGCTCGCGCAGCAGGACATCGGGCGCCGCGCCGTCGAGACGGCGCGCGGTGGCGGGTGATGCGACGACGATGATCGGAGGCTGGTCGAACAGCCGCTCCGACGCGAGGTTGGGCCACGGTCCCACGCCCTGGCGGATGGCCGCGTGGAAGCCGTCGCGCTGCAGGTCCACGGCGGCGATCGACGCGTCGATCTCGAGCGGCAACGACGGATGCCGTTCGCGCCAGCGTCCCAGCCGTGGCAGCAGCCAGCGATTGGCGAACGACGGCAACGTGGTGATCCGCAGGCGCTGCGTCTCGCCGGCAGCCACCGCGGCGGCCGCCTGCACGCCATCGTCGAGCTGTGCGAGCGCGCCCTGCACGCTGCGCAACAGCACTTCGCCGGCGGGATTGAGCACCACGCGCCGGCCGCGCCGCTCGAACACGTCGAAGCCGATCCGCTCCTCGAGTCCCTTGATCTGCTGGCTCACCGCGCTGTGAGTGAGATGCAGCGCATCGGCGGCCGCACGCAGGTTCTGCAGCTCCGCAACGCTGCGGAACGCGGCCAGCGTGTTCAGCGGGATCCGGCGCATGCCGTGCCCAACCCCGCAGTGACCATCGTTATTTGGTTAGCCAAACTGACCAACATGGTACGAAAAGACCGATTCCGCGTTCGAAGCTATGTCGATATCTTACCAGCGTCGAACGAAACACGGAGAACCGAATGACTTTCACCCCCAAGCTCGACGACCTGGCCCACGGCAGCATGCTGGCCGCGGCCGTGGTCATCGCCGCCGCGGTCGCGCTCGAAAGCGTGCCGGCGGCGGCCCAACCCGCGTTGCCCGGCGCGTACGACGACACGCTGGCGGCAGCCGTCCTGATCTACCCGCTGCCGGCCGCGCCGCGCGGCACCCGCAGGAGCTGACGATGGATACCACGATCCGCACGGGGCGCGCTGCGCCATGGCCTGCCGCATTCCACGGCACCGCACTGGGGCTGCGCAGCCTGGCGCTCGCCGCCGACGCCGCATGGCGCCGGATGCGGCGCAATGCGCGCGCCGCGCAAGACCTCGCCAACATGAGCGACCGCGACCTTGCCGACATCGGCATCACGCGCGTCGACGTGCCGCGCGTGCTCGAGCGCACGTGGCCGCAAGGCCTGTGAGCCAGGCCTGCGCGGCTACATGCTGCGCCGGTACTGCCCGCCCACCTCGAACAGCGCGTTCGTGATCTGGCCCAGCGAACAGACGCGCACCGTGTTCATCAGCTCCGCGAACACGTTGCCGTTGTCGATGACGACCTGTTTCAGCCGCGCGAGGGCGGCCGGCGCCTCGTGCGCATGGCGGGCGTGGAAGTCGGCGAGCCGCGCAAGCTGACCTTCCTTCTCCTCGTCGGTCGAGCGGGCGAGCTCGACCTTCTGCGGCACCGCGTCGCCGTGCGGATTGCGGAACATGTTGACGCCGACGATCGGGTAGCTGCCGTCGTGCTTGCGGTGCTCGTAGTACAGCGACTCTTCCTGAATCTTGCCGCGCTGGTAGCCCGTCTCCATCGCGCCGAGCACGCCGCCGCGGTCGGCGATCGCCTCGAACTCCTTCATCACCGCTTCCTCGACCAGGTCGGTGAGCTCGTCGATGATGAACGAGCCCTGGTTCGGGTTCTCGTTCTTCGCGAGGCCCCATTCGCGGTTGATGACGAGCTGGATGGCCATCGCGCGGCGCACGCTTTCTTCCGTCGGCGTCGTGATCGCCTCGTCGTACGCGTTGGTGTGCAGCGAGTTGGCGTTGTCGTACGTCGCGATCAGCGCCTGCAGCGTCGTGCGGATGTCGTTGAACGCGATCTCCTGCGCGTGCAGGCTGCGGCCCGACGTCTGGCAGTGGTACTTCAACTTCTGCGAGCGCTCGTTGGCGCCGTAGCGGTCGCGCATCGCCACCGCCCAGATGCGCCGCGCGACGCGGCCCAGCACCGAGTACTCCGGGTCCATGCCGTTGCTGAAGAAGAACGACAGGTTGGGCGCGAAGTCGTCGATGTGCATGCCGCGCGCCAGGTAGGCCTCGACGAACGTGAAGCCGTTGGACAGCGTGAACGCGAGCTGCGAGATCGGGTTGGCGCCGGCCTCGGCGATGTGATAGCCCGAGATCGACACGGAATAGAAGTTGCGCACGTCGTGGTCGACGAAGTACTGCTGGATGTCGCCCATCACCTTGAGCGAGAACTCCGTCGAGAAGATGCACGTGTTCTGGCCCTGGTCCTCCTTCAGGATGTCGGCCTGCACGGTGCCGCGGACGGTGGCGAGCGCCCACGCGCGGATCTTGGCGACCTCGTCGTCGGTGGGCTCGCGGCTGTTGTCGCGGCGGAACTTGTCGAGCTGCTGGTCGATGGCCGTGTTCATGAAGAACGCGAGCAGCGTCGGCGCGGGGCCGTTGATCGTCATCGACACCGACGTCGCGGGGTCGGTGAGGTCGAAGCCGCCGTAGAGCACCTTCATGTCGTCCAGCGTCGCGATCGACACGCCCGAGTTGCCCACCTTGCCATAGATGTCGGGCCGCAGGTCGGGGTCCTGGCCGTACAGCGTCACGGAGTCGAAGGCCGTCGACAATCGCTTGGCCGGCATGCCGTCAGCCAGCAGGTGGAAGCGCCGGTTGGTACGGAACGCGTCGCCTTCGCCGGCGAACATCCGCGTCGGGTCCTCGTTCTCGCGCTTGAACGCGAACACGCCCGCGGTGAACGGGAAGCTCCCCGGCACGTTCTCCAGCAATTGCCAACGCAGGATCTCGCCCTCGTCCTCGTAGCGCGGGAGCGCGACCTTGGGCACGCGCGTGCCCGACAGGGAGGTCGTCGTCAGCGCCGTGCGGATCTCCTTGTCGCGGATCTTCACGACGTATTCGTCGCCGGCATAAGCCGCCTTGGTCTGCGGCCACATCGCGAGCAGCTTCTGCGAGCGCGGGTCGAGGCGCGCGTCGCGCTCGGCAACCGCGGCGTCGAACGGTGCCGCGTCCGCCTGCTGCGCACCGAGCATCCGCTTGGCCTCGCGCAATTGCTGGCGCTCCCGCGCGATGCGCGCCTGGTCCTCGGCCCAGCCGCGATAGGCGCGCACCGACGTCGCGATGTCGGCGAGGTAACGCGTGCGTGCCGCCGGCACGATGACGTTCTGCGCGGATGAGTGGCGCACGGAAGCGGCCGGCAGCCGCGACGGGCCATGCACGAGTCCCTTCGCGGTCAACGCGCCGAGCAGGCCCGCGTACAGCGCGGTGACGCCGTCGTCGTTGAAGCGCGACGCGATCGTGCCGTAGACGGGCATCGCGTCCGGCGCCTCGCGGAAGCGCTCGCGGTTGCGCTGCACCTGCTTGCGCACGTCGCGCAGTGCGTCGGCCGCGCCCTTGCGGTCGAACTTGTTGATCGCGACGAAGTCGGCGAAGTCGAGCATGTCGATCTTCTCGAGCTGCGACGCGGCGCCGAACTCGGGCGTCATCACGTACAGCGAGACGTCGACGTGCGGCACGATTGCCGCGTCGCCCTGGCCGATGCCGGAGGTCTCGACGATGACGAGGTCGAAGCCCGCCGCCTTGCACGCGGCGACGACGTCCGGCAGCGCTGCGCTGATCTCCGAGCCTGCCTCGCGCGTCGCCAGCGAACGCATGTAGATGCGCGGGTGGTGGATCGCGTTCATCCGGATGCGGTCGCCGAGCAGCGCGCCCCCCGTCTTGCGTCGCGACGGGTCGATGGAGAAGATCGCGATCTTCAGCGCGTCGTCCTGGTCCAGCCGGAAGCGGCGGACGATCTCGTCCGTCAGCGAGCTCTTGCCCGCGCCACCGGTGCCCGTGACGCCGAGCACCGGCGCGTGCGACGCGGCGGCGCGCTTGGCCACTTCCGCGCGCAGTGCGTCGCTGGCGTGACCGTTCTCGAACGCGCTGATGACGCGCGCCAGCGTGCGCGAGCGCAGCGCCGGATCGTCGCTGGCCAGCGCCGCGAGGTCGGCGGGCGGTTGCGACGCCAGGTCGACGTCGCAGGCCGCGATGATCTCGTTGATCATGCCCTGCAGGCCCAGCGTCTGCCCGTCTTCCGGCGAGAAGATACGTGCGACGCCGTAGTCGTGCAGCTCGCGGATCTCGGCCGGCACGATGACGCCGCCGCCGCCGCCGAACACCTTGATGTGGCCGGCGCCGCGTTCGCGGAGCAGGTCGAGCATGTACTTGAAGAACTCGACGTGGCCGCCCTGGTACGACGAGATCGCGATCCCCTGCGCGTCTTCCTGGATCGCGCAGGTGACGATCTCGTCGACCGACCGGTTGTGCCCGAGGTGGATCACCTCGCAACCGGACGCCTGCAGGATCCGCCGCATGATGTTGATCGACGCGTCGTGGCCGTCGAACAGGCTTGCGGCCGTGACGAAGCGCACCTTGTTGCGCGGCTTGTACGTGAGCGCCTTGGCGGCTGCCGAAAGATCGGTCATCGCGAACCTCGTCGAAATGGGGCAGACCCGAGGGTCCCGCGGCCCCGTGGCGGAATTGCAAGCATAGGCGATCGGGATGGCGCGGCGCAGCGCCGCGTTTGCGCACGCCCGGGCGGAATCCCGTCCCTGCCGCAGCCGGGACGCTACATGACGTTTACGTAAACGTCAATCCTACCGCCGGAGCGCCATGCTAGGCTCGCGGCCTTCGGACCGCGAGGGCCACGTCCCGTGTCGCTGCTGCAATCGCTGATCGAGCACTACGGCTACGTCGCCGTGTTCGTGGGCTGCTTCTTCGAGGGGGAGACCGTGCTGGTGCTGGCGGGCTTCGCCGCACACTCGGGCTACCTGCTGCTGCCGGAGGTCGTCGTCACCGCGGCCATCGCCGGCTTCGCGGGCGACCAGACCTGGTATCTGCTCGGGCGCCGCTACGGCGAACACGCGTTCGATCGCTTCCCGCGGCTGCGCCGTGCCGAGCACCGTATCAAGGCGCTCGTCGCGAAGTACGGGGCCTACGCGGCATTCGGCATTCGCTTCCTCGTCGGCTTCAGGATCGCGGGCCCGATCGCGATGGGCGCGAGCCGCATGCCGGAACTCAAGTTCGCGCCGGCCAACGCCGCGGGCGCGATCGTCTGGGCCACGCTGTTCGCGGCGGCCGGCTACATCTTCGGCGAGGCGTTCACGCGCGTGCTCGAGCATGCCAAGCATTTCGAGGAGGTGGCTTTCGCCGTGCTGGCGGTCGCCGGTGTCGTCACGCTGTCGGTGCTGCGGCGACGCGCGAAGCGCGCCGACTGATCGCGTCGTCGCCTGCCGCCGATGCCCCGCCTGCCGCGCATCACCAACGCGCCGCTGTATGCGCTGTGCGTCGTCGTGATGGCCGCGGCGATGGCCGACCTCGCGTGGACGCATCTGCTCGCGCCGCTCGACGCGCGGCTTGCCGACGCATGGATTGCCCGGCATGCCGCCGCGGTGCCACCGTCGCGCGACATCATCGTCGTCGACATCGACGACGCGTCGCTCGCCGGCCTCGAGGCGAGCCTGGGCCGCTTTCCGTGGCCGCGCGTCGTGTACGGCGAAGTGATCGCCGAGCTCGCGGCACAGCACGCGCGCGCGATCGTCATGGACATCGAGCTCTACGAGCGCGACATCATGAACCCGGACAGCGACGCTGCGTTCCGCGCGGCCGTCGCCGCCACCGACGACACGTACTTCCCGCTCAAGCTGCTGCCGCGGATTGCGCGCGACGAAGGCGTGTGGCTCAAGGACGTCGCCGGACCCCTGGGCCTCGCGACCACCGGTACGCCGGATCCCAACGCGCGCGCCACGCTGCTGCTGCCCGAAGCGGTGCCGCGCTCCGCGTGGCCGCGCACGGGCCTCATCAACTTTCTCGAGGACCCCGACGGGGTTGGCCGGCGCTACTGGCTCGCCCGCGACTTCGGCGGCTACGTGATCCCGTCGCTGCCCGCGCGCGTGGCGACGCGCCTCGGCCATCCATTGCCGCCCGGCGCCAGCGTGATGCTCGCGTGGCCCGCCGGTGGCGACTTCCCGCATCCGCGCGTCGCGTTCCGCGATCTCTACGAGGACATCCAGCGCGGCAAGCGCGAACGCCCGCGCGACGAGTTCACCGGCAAGATCGTCGTCATCGGCGCGACCGCCGGATCGCTGCGCGATTTCCGCGCGACGCCCGTCTCGGCCACGTATCCAGGCGTCGAGATCCTGGCCACGGCGATCGACAACCTCGTCACCGCGCGCCACCTGACGCCGGCGCCCGCGTGGCTGCCGTACGCGCTGGTGCTGCTGCTGTTCGTGCCGCTGCTCGCGCTGCTGCGCCGGGGCGCGCACATCGCGATCGTGTTCGCCGCGCTCGCCATGCTCTCGGCGCTCGTCGTCGCCGGCACGTATGCGGCGCTCGCGCGGGCGGGCATCGTCGGCTACGTCGTCACGCCGCTGGCGTTTGCGTGGGTGTTCTTCCTGTTCGCGGCGATCAACGCGTGGCTCGCCGAGCGCCGCGCAAAGCTCGCGCGCGAGGCGGTGCTGTCCCGCTTCCTCGACCAGCGCGTCGTGCGCACGCTGGTGGCCGACGGCGTGCGCCTCGAGGACCTGAAGAGCGAGAGCCGCCCGCTGACCGTGCTGTTCTCGGATATCCGCGGGTTCACCACACTCGCGGAAACGCGCGCGCCGGAAGCGATCGTCGAATTGCTCAATGCCTATCTGAGCGCGCAAGTCGAGACGATTTTTCGACACGGGGGCACGCTTGACAAGTTCATCGGCGATGCGATCATGGCCTTCTGGAACGCGCCGACGGACGAGCCGGACCATGCGGCACGCGCCGTCGCTTGCGCGGAGGACATGCTGGCGACACTTGCCGAGTTCAACGCGGCGCACGCGGCAAGTGGCATCGTGCTCGACATCGGCATCGGCATCCACACCGGCGTCGCCGTCGTGGGTTTCGTCGGGTCGCCGCGCAAGCTCGAGTACACGGCGATCGGCGACACGGTCAACCTCGCGAGCCGCATCGAGGGCGAGACCAAGGGGCGCGCGCGGATCCTCGTGTCGCGCGCCACGCGCGACGCGGTGCCTGGCAGGGCTTTCGTCGATGTCGTCGAGGTCGCGGTCAAGGGGCGCAGCGCGACCGTCGAACTGTTTGCACCGGAAGGGATTCGATGAACGTGAAGGTTTCGATGCTGGCACTCGCCGTGCTGGCGGCAACCGGCAGCACGCTGGCCGGCAGCGCATGGGCCGACCCCGGCACTACGGTGCGCCCGGTCGACCTCAAGGCGATGCCCGCCTCCGATGCGAAGACAGTGTTGTCGCTGCCGAAGGATGCGCCCGTCGACGTCGTGACGCGCCAAGGCGCGTGGATCCAGCTCAAGTCGGGCAAGACCACCGGCTGGGCCAAGCTGTTCGACGTGCGCCTCGCGCCCACGGGCGGGCCCGCGCGCGCGAGCAGCAACAGCGAAGCGTTGAACCTGGCACTCGGCAATCGCGGCTCCAGCCTCACGACCGGCGTGCGCGGCCTCGACGCGGACATGCTGGAGAAGGCGGCGCCGAACCCCGCGCAATTCGCCAAGCTGCAGACCTTCGCGCAAACGGCCGCGGAAGCAAGCGCGTTCGCCCGCGCGGGCAACCTCAAGTCGCGCGACGTCGCGCCGCTCGCGCCCGCGGATGTCGCCGCGCCCGCAACCCCGGGAGCCGCGAAATGAGCGCCCGACGCGCGATCGGAGGCGGCGGTACGCTGCTCGCCATCGTGGCGCTGCTCTCGGGCTGCGCAACGTCGGGCGGGGGGCAACCGTCCGGTACGGACATTCTGAAGGGCGTGCTGTCCGGATATTCGGTGGGCGGGGTGAACGTCGGCGCCGCGGCGGGCGTCGCGATGAGCGCCAACGACGCGATGCGCGAGATCCCCGAGCCGGAAGAGATCCAGATGGGCAACGACATCGCGGCCGCGCTGCTCGGCGCGGCGCCGCTTGTCGACAACCGCGCGCAGCAGGTCTACGTCAACGACGTGGGGCGCTGGCTCGCGTTGCACTCGGCGCGCCCGGACCTGCCGTGGAAGTTCGGCATCCTGGACACGGATTCGATCAACGCATTCGCGACGCCTGGCGGCAACGTCTTCCTGTCGCGCGGCCTCGTCATGCAGATGCACAGCGAGTCCGAGCTCGCCGGCGTGCTCGCGCACGAGATCTCGCACGTGGTCCTCAAGCACCACCTGAAGGACATCCAGAAGAACGCCACGAAGAACATGGCGCTCGATCTCGCGTCGCTCAAGGCGGGCGGCCTCGTCGGCGAGGCGGCCCAGGCCGTCGCGCGCGTGGGCATGGAAGGCTTCGTCCGCGGACTGTCGCGCGAGGACGAGATGCAGGCCGACCGGCTCGGCGTCGTCATCGCCGCGCGCGCGGGCTACGATCCCTACGGCCTGCCGATCGTGTTGCAGGACCTGGCCGCGCTGCCCCAGGACGAGTCGGCGATGGGCCAGTTCCTGCACACGCATCCGGCACCGACCGAGCGGCTGGCGGCGCTCGAGGCCATCATGCCGGCCTCGTGGGAAGCGTGGTCGATCGCCAACCCGGCGCTCGCGGGGCGCTTCGCACGGACGTTCCCGGGCCAGGGCGTGGCCGCCGCGCCGGCGGCCGCGGCAAGACCGGCGGCGCAGAAGCCTGCGACCCCATCCAAGCCGGCGGCGAAGGCACCGGCGAAGACCGCGACCCCCAAGCCCGTGCCGTAGTCCGGGCACGGCGCCGTCACGCGCCAAGGCGAGCGCCGAAGGGCCTCGCGGGTCGCGCGCGGTCCGGTCCGTCGGCGCAACCGCCCGCCCATCCGCGCCGGCGACGCCCGGTCCGGCGGTTGCGGGCGGCATGTCCGCCCCCCATATACTGCGCGTCCTTCGTTTTGGCAGACCCCTCTATCATGTCGGCCCGTGCCCTTGTTTCGGCCTTCTCCACGCTCGCTTTCGCAACCTTGACCACGCTGACCGCCCCCCCGACCCAGGCAACCCCCGCACCCGCCGCGCCGGCACCCACGGCGCCCGCCCTCAAGCTGCCGCACGGCATCACGCATGGCCCGTCCGTCGAGGGCGTCACCCAGTACCAGCTGGCCAACGGCCTCAAGGTGCTGCTGTTCCCCGACGCGACCAAGCCCGCGACGACGGTCAACGTCACCTATCTCGTCGGCTCGCGCTTCGAAGGCTATGGCGAGACCGGCATGGCGCACCTGCTGGAACACATGCTGTTCAAGGGCACGCCGTCGGAGAAGAACGTGTTCGTCGCGCTCGGCAAGCGCGGCATGGATTTCAACGGCTCCACGTGGTTCGACCGCACGAACTACCACGAGACGTTCGCCGCCAGCGACGCCAACCTCGAATGGGCGCTGAAGATGGAAGCCGAGCGGATGACGCGCTCGACGTTCTCGAAGCAGGAACTCGACACCGAGATGACGGTGGTGCGCAACGAGTTCGAGATGGGCGAGAACAACCCGTCCAACGTGCTGACGCAGAAGATGCAATCGGTGGCGTTCGACTGGCACAACTACGCCCACGACACGATCGGCGCGCGCTCTGACATCGAGAACGTCCCGTTCGCCAGCCTGCGCGCGTTCTACGCGAAGTACTACCAGCCCGACAATGCGGTGCTGGTCGTTGCCGGCAAGTTCGACCCGCAGCACACGCTCGACCTCGTCGCGAAGTATTTCGGGCCGCTGCCGAGGCCGACGCGCGTGCTCCCGAAGCTGTACACGGTCGAGCCCGTGCAGGACGGCGAGCGCGCCGTCACGCTGCGTCGCGTCGGCAGCCAGAAGATCGTATCGACGCTGTTCCATACGCCGCCGGGGCCGCATCCCGACGCGGTGGCGATGGAAGCGCTTGGCGAGATCATGACGCTCGCGCCGTCGGGCCGTCTGTACAAGGCGCTCGTCGAGACGAAGAAGGCCGCGCGCGTCGAGACGCAGTACATCGCGATGCACGACCCCGGCATGATCCTGTTCGAGGCGCAGCTCGCCGTGACCGACGACGTCAAGCCGGCGCGCGACGCGATGCTCGCGACGTTCGCCGACGTCGCGCAGAACCCCATCACCGACGAGGAAGTGAACCGCGTCCGCACGCGCTGGCTCAAGGACTTCGACGAGGTGATCAACGATCCGCAGGAGTTCGGGATCGAGATCTCGGAAATCATCGCGCAGGGCGACTGGCGGCTCATGTACCTGGACCGTGACCGCTGGCGTGCACTGAAGGCGGCCGACGTCCAGCGCGTCGCGCTGGAATACCTGAAGCCGTCGAACATGACGGTCGGCGAGTTCGTGCCGGACGCCAAGCCGGATCGCGCGCCGTTGATCGCGAGCGTGGACGTCGCGAAGATGGTCGACGGCTACAAGGGTGACCCGCCGGTCGCGCCCGGCGAGGCGTTCGATACGTCGCTCGCCAACCTCGAACGGCGCACCGAGCGCTACACGCTGCCCAACGGCCTCGAGGTCGCGCTGCTCCCGCGCAAGACACGCGGTGCCACCGTCGACTTCGAGCTGACGATGAACTACGGCGACGCCGAGACCCTGAAGGGCCAGGCGACGGCGGCGCAAGCCGTGGCGGCACTGCTCGCGGCCGGCACCGAGACGAAGAGCCGCCAGCAATACGCCGACGCGCTCGACGCGTTGCATGCGCAGCTGCACTTCGGCGCGCGCAAGCAGACGCTGCGCGTGTCCGGCAGCACGGTCCGCGACCATCTCGACGGCACGTTGAAGCTCACCGCCGAAGCGCTGCGCAAGCCGGCGTTCGCGCCCGACGAGTTCGCGCGGCTGCAACGCGCGTGGCTCGCAAGCCTCGAGCAGGGGAGCACCGAGCCGGAAGCGATCGTGCGCCGCGCCGCCGCGCGGATGAACAATCCTTACCCGAGCGACGACATCCGCTACGCGTCCACGCTCGACGAGGACGTCGCGCGCGTCAAGGCCCTGGATCCCGTCGCGCTGCGGTCGTTCCACGACCGTTTCTACGGCGCGAACCATGCGCAGCTGGCGATCGTCGGCGACTTCGACCCGGTGGCCGTGCGCGCGGAGATCGCCGCGTTGTTCGGCGACTGGAACGCGCAGGCCGCGTTTACGCGGGCACCCGAGCCCTTCGTCGCCACCCATGCCGCCGCCGAGGTGTTCATGACGCCGGACAAGGCGAACGCATCGCTGCAGGGCGTCCTGGCGGTACCGCTCAACGACCGGTCGCCGGACTTCGCCGCGCTGCTGGTCGCCGACCGCGTGATGGGCGGCGGCGTCGAGAGCCGCATCCCGCAACGCGTGCGCGAGCACGACGGGCTCGCGTACGGCGTCGGCACCGGCGTGCGCCCGGCGACGATCGACGAGAACTCGACGATCCTGTTCTACTCGATCTTCGCGCCGCAGAACCTGGACCGTGTCAAGGCGGGCTTCAGCGAAGAGCTGGCGCGGGCCGGCAAGGATGGCTTCACGGCGGCCGAAGTGAACGAAGCCAAGCAGGCGCTGCTCGAGGAGCGGATGCAGGCCCGTGCCGATGACCCGACGCTCGCGGCGAGCCTTGCGGCGCAGAGCTGGCTCGGCCGCACGTGGCAGCAGTCGGCCGAGCTCGACGCGGCGATCGCAGCGGTGACGCCGGCCCAGGCGTACGCGGCTTACCGCAAGTACTACAATGCAGGCGCCATCGCCTACGCATACGCCGGCGACTTCGCAAAGAAGCCTTGAGCGGCGCCCTTGGGCGCCCGGCGACGTGCGCGGGGTCGTGAGCGGCCCGATCCCGCGCCTTTTCTCCTTGTCCGCAGCCGCTCCCCGCACGTCGTTGTCCGCGCGCGATTTCGCGCTGATGATCGCGCTCGTCACGGTCGCGGGCTTCGCGTTCGTCCCGATCAAGCTCGCGCTGCGCGAGATCCCGCCGTTCATGCTCGCCGCGCTGCGCTTCTTCTTCGCGGCGTTCCCGGCGCTGCTGTTCGTGCGCCCGCCGGCGTTCCGCTGGCGGGACATCGCGGCCTACGGCATCGCGATCGGCCTGCTGCAGTTCGGGCTCCTGTTCTTCGCGATCCAGATCGGGATGCCCGCCGGCCTGTCGTCGCTGGTGATCCAGGTGCAGGTGTTCTTCACGATCGGCCTCGCCGTGCTGCTGTCCGGCGACCGGATGACGCGCGCCAACGTGCTGGGCGCGGCGATCGCGGTCGTCGGCATGGTCGTGCTCGGCGCCTACAAGTTCATCGAGGGACTCACCGGGTCGCTGGTGGGCTTCCTGCTCGTCATCGTCGCCGGCTTCTTCTGGGCCGTGGGTAACATGATCATCAAGCGCGCGGGCGCGGGCCGGGACGTCAGCATGTTCGGCATGGTCGTGTGGTCCAGCCTTTTTCCCGTGCTGCCGCTGCTTGCGGTGTCGTGGATGTTCGAGGGCGGTCCAGCCGCGTGGGTCGCCGCGGCGCACGCGTCGTGGTTCGCGTGGGGCTGCGTGCTCTTCCTCGCCTCGGCGGCGACGCTGTTCGCGTGGGGCGCGTGGAACTACCTGCTGCGCCGCTATGCGACGGCGCTCGTGTCGCCGTTCGCGCTGCTGATCCCGATCACCGGCCTCGGCAGCGGCGCGCTGTTCATCGGCGAGTACCTCGCGCCGATGCAATGGCTCGGCGTCGTGCTCGTGCTGGCCGGACTCGTCGTCAACGTGTACGGCGGCCGCCGGTAGGTCCGACCCTGTTTATTATGTCAATTAGGGTCCGACCCCAGTTGACGTAATAAATAGGGTCGGACCCTAATTGACCTACCGGAAGACGACGGTCTTCCCGCCGTTCAGGAACACGCGGTGCTCGAGGTGCCAGCGCACGGCGCGCGCCAGCGCGATGCACTCGACGTCGCGCCCCAGCGCCACGAGGTCGTCGACGCGCATGTTGTATTCGACGCGCGCGACTTCCTGGTCGATGATCGGGCCTTCGTCCAGGTCGCCGGTCACGTAATGCGCCGTCGCGCCGATCAGCTTCACGCCGCGCGCATAGGCCTGGTGATACGGCTTGGCGCCCTTGAAGCTCGGCAGCAGGCCGTGATGGATGTTGATCGCGCGGCCTTCGAGCTTGCGCGCCAGGTCATCCGACAGGATCTGCATGTAGCGCGCCAGCACGACGAGCTCTGCGCCCGTCGTTTCGATCAACGACAGCAGCTCTGCTTCCTGCGCCGATTTGGTGTCCGGCGTCACCGGCAGGTGGTGGAAAGGCACGCCATAGCTCGCCGCCAGCCCTTCCGCGTCGCGATGGTTCGACGCGATCGCCACCGGCGTCATCGGCAGCGCGCCAATCCGCTGCCGATACAGCAGGTCGTTGAGGCAATGATCCTGCTTCGACACCAGCAGCAGCACCGGCGGCCTCGCCTCGGCGTCGTGCAGTGCCCACGTCATCCCGTACGTCGCGGCGATCGCGGCGAACGCCGCACGCAACGCGCCGTCGCGTGGCGCCTCGTCGAGCGCCTCGAACAGCACCCGCATGAAGAAACGGCCGCTGTCCAGGTCTCCGAACTGCGCGCTGTCGACGATGTTGCAGCGTTGCTGCGCGAGGAAGCTGCCGACCGCGCCGACGATGCCGGGCTGATCGGTGCAGGAGAGCGTAAGGACGTGACGGGCAGGCATGAGCGAGGCGGCGGCCGCGGTGGCCGCGGCAGGTCGAAAGACGCCGACTCTAGCGCACACGCATCTGCGCGCGTCACGGCCGGTTGCCAGCGTGACCGACGCGTGCGGTGCGGGGCAAAGGAAACGGCCGCCCGGAGGCGGCCGTTGTTGTCATCTGTACCGGGAGGCAAGCTCCCGTGTCGCTGTCCATGAGCATCTTCGCGTTGGCCTTTCGGCCGTCGCTTCGCATCCTTCCATCGTTCGGGCGGCTGCGAGATCTGGCGGACGTCGATTTGCACTGATGACGGTTCCCATTGTCCCCGTCGCCGGCGACCTTCGCGTTCGGCCAACGCCGCGAACCGGGGCAGGTGGTTGTCCTACGCCGCGCCTACATTCCAAGCGCACGGCGGATTTTCCGATTGCCGGTCGCCGCGATACGCGCGATAGTCGGCATCCCCTGCTGCAAACGTCTCAGGAGACCCCATGCCCGCCTCAATGCCCTTCGTCTGGTACGAGTTGATGACATCCGACCCGGCTGCGGCCAAGTCCTTCTATGGCAACGTCGTCGGCTGGACGACGAAGGACATGCCCATCGACGGCAAGACGTACACGGTGCTGGAAGCCGGCGGCGCCGGCGTCGCGGGCCTCATGGGTACGCCCCCGGATGCGGCGGCGCGAGGTGCCAAGCCAGCGTGGTCCGGTTACATCGGCGTCGACGACGTGGATGCGATGGCGGCGCGCATCGTCGGCGCCGGAGGCAGCCTCTGCATGCCGCCGACCGATATTCCGACGGTGGGCCGCTTCGCGGTGATGGCGGACCCGATGGGCGCGACATTCATGCTGTTCACGCCGCTCCCGCATCAGGGCGACATGCCACCCGCGCCTCCGAGCCTGTCGCCAGGCACGATCGGCTGGCACGAGCACTATACGGACAACCTGGACGCTGCGTGGACGTTCTATGCGTCGATGTTCGGCTGGACCAAGGCCGATGCGATGGATATGGGCGACATGGGCGTCTACCAGATGTTCCGCACGCGCGCGGGAGACGCCGACGGGGGGATGATGCAGCGCGCACCGGGGACGCCGGGCCCGCTGTGGCAGTACTACTTCGTCGTCGATGCGATCGATGCCGCCGTCGAACGCGTCAAGGCCGGTGGCGGACAGGTCGTGCACGGCCCGCAGGAGGTTCCAGGCGGGATGTGGATCATCCTGGGCGTCGATCCGCAGGGCGCGTCGTTTGCGCTGGTCGCACCCCGGCGCTGATCGCCGGCCGCCCGCGCATCCAACCGTCCGTCGGCCGCAGCCCGCCGTTGCGCAGAGCTGTCATCCAACGGGAATATCCCGGTGGCAGGCTTGTTCACGCCAGCATGCATCCCTGGCGACGAGCCCGCGCGTGATCTGCGAACACTGCCTCGAATCCATCGGCGCCACCCACGCGCCATCGCACCTGACGCGAGTGGGAAGCTCGCGCCAGGACGCGCCGGGACGTGGCGCCGCCGTCGAGCATTACCGCTGCGGCGAGTGCGGAACCACGTTCGTCCATCACCCGGCGTTCGGCGCCACGACGCTCGCGTGGCTGATGGGCACCCGCGCAAGCACCAACAACGCGACCGCAAGCGCCTGAGTTCGCGCCTGCGGCGTTGGCACTACCGGGCGTCGCCGCGCACGGCCGCCTCGATGATGGCGACGTCGATCTTGCGCATCGTCATCATCGCGGCGAACGCCCGCTTGGCGACCGCCGGATCGGGGCTTGCCACCGCGCGGCTCAGCGCCACCGGCGTGATCTGCCACGACACGCCCCATTTGTCCTTGCACCAGCCACAGGCGCTTTCGGTGCCACCGTGGCCGACGATGGCATTCCAGTAGCGGTCGGTCTCCGCCTGGTCCGCTGTCGCGACCTGGAACGAGAACGCCTCGGTCTGCTTGAACGCGGGACCGCCGTTGAGGCCCAGGCACGGGATGCCGAGCACCGTGAATTCGACGGTCAGCACGTCGCCCTCCTTGCCCGACGGGTAGTCGCCGGGCGCGCGATGGACCGCGGTGACCGTGGAGTCCGGGAACGTCTGCGCGTAGAACCGCGCGGCATCTTCGGCGTCGCGGTTGTACCAGAGGCAGATCGTGTTCTTCGCGGGGTGGCTCATCGCATGGCTCCGTACGGGCGTGGGGGCAGGGGGAACATCTTAAGCGCGTACCGGCATCGGGGTGGCGCACCGTCATGCCTGTGGACCGGCGCGCGGCGCGGGCAAAGCCGACTGTAACAATCCCGGGTCCACGCTCCCTTAACATGCGCGCTGGCATTTCCACGGCGGGGCGCACATGGCAACCGGCAAGAAGAAGACGTACGAATTCGACCTCGGCAAGAGCGGCAAGATCACGTGCTTCGTGTCGCCCGACGCGAAGCGCCTGCTGATCCAGTTCGACACGCGCGAAGAAGGCCTGTCCAAGACCGGCCTCAACATCTTCATCGAGTCGCTGAAGCGCGTCCGCGACACGATGGAGCGCTAGGCGCTCGAGCAGGCCACGGGGCGCGCCTCCACGTCAGCGACGCGGGCCCCGCCGCCCCATCGCACGGATCCTGCGTCAGAGGCGACCCATCAGCAGCAGCACGATCAGGACCACGAGGATCAGGCCGCCAATGCCGCTCGGGTAATAGCCCCAGCCGCGGCTGTAGGGCCACGACGGCAGTGCGCCGATGACGATCAGGATCAGGATGATGACAAGTATCGCGCCGAGTGACATGGTGGAGTCCTCCTTGGAATGGCACGAGACTATCGAGCCGCATTGCGCCGTCGTATCGGCGAGCGCCGCAGGCGCGTGTAGGCCTACGCGCCGACTCCTGCGGCGGCGGTGGCCGCGCGGCGATTGCGGCGCCTCGTCAGCGGGGCACGCAGCTGGCTGCGACCGCCCCGCTTGGCGCACTCGCTAAGGACTTGTCCCGATCGGCAGCGGTCGGGTCGACCAGGCCTGCAACGCGCCTTCCGGCGACAGGCCCACCGGCCCGTGCATCCCGCAACTCTGGCATCGGACCGCGAAGCGGGCACCGCCGTTTTCCACCGACGGTGGCACGTCGACGAGGCGCACGTCGGCGTCGGGGCACCAGGGACACGGCGGGAGATCGGTGGTCACGCCGCAATTCTAGGCGGGGACGGCGACGCAATCCGCGCGGCCGTGCAAAATGTGGCCCGGGTCAGGCGGGCGCCCGCTGAACGAACCGGCGACGTGCCGTCAGCGCTGCTCCAGGCGCACGAACAGGTCGAGGACCCAGACGTCAGGACAACCAGCAGGTCCGGCGTGATGCGGTGGAGCAGGCGGAGGTGATGATCGCGGCGCAGGCGGAACACTTCCTGCGCTGGCTGCACGGTCGTGCAGTGGTGCCCACGATCACGGCGCTGCACAGCCATCACGACCAGCTCCGCGCCACCGAACTCGAATGCGCGCGCAAGATGCTGGCCAACGGCGCTGCACCTGCCTTGGCGCTCGAGGCGCTGGCGCGCAACCTGACGAGCAAGCTGTTGCACGCCCCGCTCGCAGCCCTCAACCAGGCCGACGGTACCGAGCGCGCCGAGCTGGTGGCGCTGTTCCAGCAGATCTACGGCTTGAACGCGGACCCGCAGGGGCGGCTCGACTAGCCTGCAGCCGGGCGATCCGTCGAGAGCGGGGTGCCCGAGGTAACGAGCGCCAGACCCGCGGGGTGGACGCGATCGCGGCACCGCGTGGGCGTCACGATAAAAAGCACAAGGGGCTAGCCCGCAAGCTAGCCCCTTGTTTGTGTTGGTAGGCCGTGTAGGGATCGAACCTACGACCAACGGATTAAGAGTCCGCTGCTCTACCAGCTGAGCTAACGACCCGGAGAAAGCGATTATACCATGGTCCGACCCTGTTTTTCGGACGCTGGTACCACCGGAAAATAGGGTCGGACCCTAAAATAGGGGATGCGCTTCCTCTTCCTGCTGCTGGCCTTCCTGTCCGCGGCGGCGAACGCCGCCCCGACCCTGCCTTACGACGAGGCCGCCGACGCCGACGCCGCCGTGCACCGCGCCCTCGCCGAAGCGAGCGCCAGGAAGGTGCCCGCACTGATCATCTTCGGCGCCAACTGGTGCGAGGATTGCCGTGCGCTCGACAAGAGCCTGCACACCTCCGCCAATGCGGCGTTGATCGGCAAGTCGTTCGTCGTGGTCAAGGTCGATGTCGGCCGCTTCGATCGCAACCTCGCCCTCGACGCGGCCTATGGCGACCCGATCAAGGCCGGCATCCCCGCCGCAGTGATCGTGAGTCCCGACAACCGCGTGCTGTACTCGACGCGGGCCGGCGAACTCGCGGATGCGCGCACGATGAGCGACGCGGGGATCTACGACTTCTTCGTCGCCGCCGCCGCCAAAGCCGGGCCGTCGCATTGACGGCCGCGGCCATGCTGGAGGCGCTGCAATGGCCCGCGATGGTCGTCACGATCCTGTCGACGTGGCTCGTCGGCTCGTCGCACAAGGGCAAGCGCGCCGTCGGGTTCTGGCTGTTCCTCGCAAGCAACGCGTTATGGATCGCGTGGGGCCTGCACGCCAGCGCCTACGCGCTGGTCGTCATGCAGGTGGCGCTCGCGCTGTTCAACGTACGCGGTGCATTCAAGAACGAGTCAGCGGGGAAGTCGGCGGGCAACTGAAGTCGCGGCCCTACTCGCCGGCCGCGCCCATCCGCTCGGGCACCAGGCCGCGTGGGCGGAACCGCAGGCACAGGAGGAACAGCGCGGCCACGACCATCTCGCGCACGGCGGACTGCTGGACCGCCGACAACTCGGGCAGGAACGCCGCGGAATACCGCGAGCCTTCCAGGATCGCGATCAACACGAAGGCGCCGAGCACGGCACCTTTCACGTTGCCGGTGCCGCCGATGGTCAGTGCGAGGAAGATGTAGATCGTCAACAGCGGCGCGAACAAGTCCGGCGCGACGAACGACGTGTAGTGCCCGTACATCGCGCCCGCGGCGCCGGCAATGGCTGTGCTGAGCGCGAACGTCTTGAGCTTGAAGCGCACCACGTCCTTGCCGGCCACCGCCGTCACATCGGCGTCGTCGCGGATCGCGCGCAGCACGCGGCCGTACGGCGAGCGCTGGAGCCGCGACGCCGACCAGGCAGCGAGCGCGAGCAACGCGGCGATCAGGGCGAGGAACGCCAGCGAAAAGCCATAACCGTAGCCGCGCGGGATAGGCGCCGGGATGCCCGAGATGCCGTCGGACCCGTTGGTCAGCCACAGCTCGTTCAGCGCCACGAGCCGCACGATCTCGGCGAAGCCCAGCGTAACGATCGCAAGGTAATCGTCGCGCAGGCGCAGCGTGGCGATCGACAGCACGGCGCCGACCAGCGCCCCCGCGACCATCGCGGACGCGACGCCCGCCACGACCGGCCAGCCGAGCCGCGTCGTCAGCAGCGCGGACGTGTACGCGCCGATGCCGAAGAATCCGGCGATCCCGAGGTTCACCATGCCGGTGACACCCCACGACAGGTTGAGGCTGACGGTCATCAGCCCGTAGACGCAGGCGATCGTGGCCATCGCGATCAGGTAGTTGTCCATGGCGCGCGCGTGAGCGTTCAGTTCCGGCGCTCGCCGAGCAACCCGCGCGGCCGGAACGTCAGGAACAGCAGGATCAGCAGGAAGCCGACCGCCGACTTGTAGTCGGACGGCAGCACGATCGTCGACACTTCCTCGGCGATGCCGATGACGAGGGCACCCAGCACCGCTCCCGGGATGCTGCCGAGCCCGCCCACGACGGCTGCCGCGAACACCGCAAGCACGAGCCGGAAGCCGATCAGCGGGTCGATCGCCGTGTCGGCGCCGAGCAGCACGCCGGAGGCGCCCGCAAGCCCCATCCCCACGAAGGCCACGAGCCTCGCGATCGCCACGGTGTCGATGCCCTTGACCGCGGCGAGCGACGCGTTGTCGGCGGTGGCGCGAATGGCACGACCCAGCCGCGTGTAGCGCAACAGCGCGAACAGCAGCAGCATGACGACGATCGCGACAGCCGCCGTCTGCATCTGCTGTGGTCCGAAACGCAGGGCACCGATCGTCACGTCGCGCGCGAGCGGCAGGTCGTACGAGCGTAACGTGTTGCCGAAGCCGAAGCGCAATGCATTTTCGATCAGCAGCGCGACCGCGACCGACGCGATGGCCAGCGTGATGGACGCCGCGCCGCGCAGCGGCTCGACGACGACGCGCTGCGTCGCCACGCCCAGGACACCAGCGGCGATGAAGCCGAACGGCACGACAGCCCAGAGGGGCCAGCCGTAATGCGTGTTGAGGATCCAGCCCGCGAAGGCACCCACGGCCAGATGCCCGGACACGGCGAAGTTGGGAAAGCCGAGGACCGCATACAGCAACGTGAAGCCGATGGCGGGCATGGCCAGCACCGCGCCGGTCATGATCCCGTTCAGCGCCAGTTGCGCGACCTGCGTCAGGACGTCGAGCATCGGGATTCAGCCGCCCAGGAACACGCGCCGGATCTCCGGGTCCGCGGCGATCGCCGCCGCGGCACCTTCCCGCTCGTTGCGACCCAGCACGAAGATGTACGCACGATCTGCCACCGCAAGCGCCGCCAGCGCGTTCTGCTCGACCATCAGGATCGACACGCCTTGCGCACGGATCCCGGCCAGCGTCGCGAAGAGCTCTTCGGTCACCTTGGGCGACAGCCCCGCGGAGGGCTCGTCGAGCACCAGCATCCGCGGCTCGGCCATCAGGGCGGCCGCCACCGCCAGTGTCTGCCGCTGGCCGCCCGACAGCGTGCGCGCCGCGCGATCCTTGCGCTCGCGCAGCACCGGGAAGCGCTCCATCATCGACCGGCACCGCTGCTCCGCGGATGCGGGGTGCAGGTAGCTGCCCACCAGCAGGTTTTCGCGTACTGTCAGCGACGGGAAAACGTTCTGCTCCTGCGCGACGTAGGCGACGCCCGCGCGCGCAATCTGTCGCGGCGGCGCTCCGGTCAATACGTTGCCTGCGAACGCAACCGTCCCGCGCCGCGGACGCAACAGCCCGGCGACGACCTTCAGCAGCGTGGACTTGCCGGCGCCGTTGGGCCCGATGATGCAGACGAGCTCGCGTTCCCCGACTGCGAGCGACACGCCCTTCAGGATCTCGTCGCTCGCGCCGTAACCGGCGACGACATCGCGGACTTCCATCAATGCCATTGCTTCTTGCCCAGGTAGGCTTCCTGGACGCGCGCGTCGCCCGCCACGGCCGCGAACGTGCCTTCGACCAGCGTGCGTCCTTCCGTCATCACGATCACCGGATCGCACAGCTCGCGCACCAGCGTCATGTCATGCTCGATGATCAGCACCGTCATGCCTTCGTCGGCCAGCGCGCGCACATGCCCTGCGATCGTTCGCGTCAGCGACGGATTGACGCCGGCGGCCGGCTCGTCGAGCAGGATCATCGAAGGGGATGCCATCATCGTGCGGCCGATCTCCAGCAGCTTCTTCTGGCCGCCGGACAGTGCGGACGCGGGGTTGTCCAGCACGGCACGCAGCCCGAGGCGGTCGGCCACCGCCGCCGCACGGGCGCCGATCTCGCGTTCCGCCTGGCGCGTCTTCGCGTTCCAGAGCAGCGCGCGCGACATGCGCTCGCCTGGATTGTCCCGGGCATAGAGCATCAGGTTCTCGCGTACCGTCAGGCGCGGGAAGCCGCGCGCAATCTGGAAGCTGCGCACCAACCCCGCGCGCGAGATCAGGTGCGGTGCGCGATTGGTCGCATCCCAGCCTGCAAACGTGACACGGCCCGCATCGGCGCGCAGCATGCCCGAGATGACGTTGAACAGCGTCGTCTTGCCCGCGCCGTTCGGGCCGATCAGGCCGGTGATCGTGCCTTGGCGCACCCCGAACGAAACGCCCGTCAGCGCGCGCAGTCCGTAGAACGCGCGCGCGACGTCGCTCACTTCCAGCAGGGGTGCGCCTCGCGCCACGCCGTTCGCCCGCCGCTGCCTACGAGATCTCGACCAGCGTCAGCTTGCCGCCGCGCACCTGCTCGATGCGGAACTTCGAATCGACGATGTCACCGTACTGGTCGAACTCGACGGGACCGCTGGCCCCTTCGTAGTTGATCTTCTTGCCCTCGCCGATCAGCTTGATGCCCTCGACGGCGTCGTCGACGACCGTGCCACCACCCTGGCTGACCTTGCGGATGTTGTCGCGGATCGCCGGGCCCGTGGCCTGCTTGCCCTGCGCGATGGCGAGGACCGTCAGGTTGATCATGTCGTAGGCTTGCGATTCGAACGGCCCGGGATCGGCGACGTTGATGAGCTTGGCCAGCCGCTTGTACGCGGGGCTGCCCAGCGCGGCCGACGGCGTCACCGCGTAGATTCCTTCGACCGCTTCCGGCGGCACGCTCTCGAGCAGCTTCGTGTTGACGCCCGTACCGAAGCCGATCATCGTGCCCTTGTAACCGGCACGGTAGATGTCGCGCAACACGACGGCGTTGTCGTTGACGAAGCCACCGAGCAGCAGCACGTCTGGCTTGAACTTCATCGCCTTGTCCACTTCGGACCGGTAGCTCGTCTTGCTGCCGTCGTAGATTTCCGACGCGAACGCCACGCCCTTGTCCTTCGCCATCTTGGCCACGACGTCGATGTAGATTTGCGTGAACGGCGTCTGCGGCCCCAGGAAGTAGATCGACTTGGGGTTCTGGTCCAGGGCAAGCCTGCCGAAGCGCGCCGCCTGCATCGAGATGTTGGGCTGGGTGCGGATCAGGAAGCCCTTGTGCGGCAGGCGGGTGATGTTGTCCGCGGAGCCGACGATTGCGCACATCGTCTCGCTTTCCCAGCACACCGGCGCGACCGCCGCAGCCACCGACGACGCCCAGGGGCCGAGGATGGCCACGGCCTTGTCGACGTCGATCAGCTTGCGCGCCGCGCGCACGGTCGCCTCGGGATTCGTCTGGTCGTCCTCGCTGACGAGCTTGATCTGCCGGCTGATCACGCCGCCGGCGGCGTTGACTTCCTTGACGACGGCCGCGATCGCGTCGCGCATGCCCGGGCCGTAGATCGAACCCGCGCCTGTCTGCGGCGTCAGCGAACCGATGACGATGGGGGTGCCCGCCTGGGCCCAGGCGCTGCGCGGCAACACCGCCGCGCCGATGGCTGTAACCGACATGGCGCGCAGCCAATCACGACGCGCCGACGACATGGACTTCGACATGGTTTCCTCCTGGTTGTGGATCGACGCGCTGCGCCTGTGGCGCATCCGCATCACTTGCGGAACTGCATGAAATCGGGTTTGCGCTTCTCCATGAACGCCGACGCGCCCTCGCGCATCTCTGCGCTGCCGGCCGACGCGGCGAGCAGGCGCGCGCCATGGTTGAAGCCGGGCTGCAACAGGTCCCACCAGTAATTCGAGCTGACCTTCGCAATCTCGAGGTAGCGCGGGCTCAACGCGAGGATCTCGGCGCACCACGCCTCCACGCGCTCGCGCAGCGCGGCATGGGGTGCAACCTCGTTGATCCAGCCGTACTCCAGCGCCTGCTGCGCCGTGTACCGGCGGCACAGGAACGAGACCTCCTTCGCGCGTTTCTCGCCGATCATCAGCGCCAGCATGTTGGTCCCGCCGACGACAGGCGCGCTGCCGACGCGCGGGCCCGTCTGGCCCAGCACGGCGCGGTCGGACGCGATCGCGAAATCGCACGCGACGACTAGCTCGTTGCCCCCGCCCATCGCGTAGCCGTTGACGGCCGCGATCACCGGCTGCCGCGTCGCACGGATCGCGTTGACGAGCTCCACCGTGCCGACGAAGAGCTGGTGCAGCTGGTTCACGTCGGGCTCGCCGGCGAGATCCTTGAGGTAACCCCCGGCGCAGAAGGCCTTGTCCCCCTTGCCGGACAGCACGATCGCGCCGATCGCAGGGTCGCTGCCGCACGCGCGGAACGCCTGCGTGAGCTCTGTCTGCGTCGTGAGGTCGAACGCATTGTGCCGTTCGGGATGATTGATCCAGATCCACGCGACGTGGCCGTCCACCTCGGTGACGACGTTCTCGGTGTTCACGCGGGGCAATACGCTCATCGTGTCTCTCCTCGTCTCTCGCTGCGCGCGGCTTCGCGCGCGATCCTCACGCCGGCCGCCACGCGGTCCCAGGTCGCCGGCGTGACCCCGGTCTTGCGCAGCAGGTGCTTCTGGATCTTTTCCGAAGGCGTGCGCGGCAGCGCCGGCAGGTACTCGACGTAGCGCGGCACGGCGAAATACGGCGCGCGCTCGTCGCAGAACGCAATCAGCGCCGCCGGGGCGAGTTCCGCGCCCGGCTTCAGCACGACGCTCACCTTGATGTCGCTCTCGCCGCCGTCCACGGCCGAGCGGACTGCCGTCGCAGCGCATTCGGCGACGGCGGGATGCGCCAGGACCACCTGCTCCACTTCGTATGACGACACGTTCTCGCCGCGCACGCGCAGCGCGTCGTTGACCCGATCGACGAAGTAATACCAACCGTCGTTGTCGCGGCGCATGCCGTCGCCGGTATGCCACCACAGGTTGCGCATCGCCTTCAGCGTCGCGGCCGGGTTCTCGTGGTAGCCGGCGCACAGTGTCCAGGGAACGCGATGACGCACGACGAGTTCACCCATCTCGCCGGGCGGCACATCCAGGTCCGTGTCGGGGTCCACGAGGCGGATCTCGTACCACTCGTCGACGAGCATTCCCACCGCGCCGGGTGGGCGCGGCACGCCGTACGGCGTCATCAACGGCAACCCGGTCTCCGTCTGGCCGAACGCATCGACGCAGGCCTCGATGCCGAAGCGCGCCATGAACGACGCCAGGATCTGGTGCGCCGTCGGCACCGCGTAGATGACGCGCAGCGCGTTGTCGGCGTCATCGGGTCGTGGCGGCTGCTTGTGGACGAAATCCATCGTCACCCCGAGCAGGTTGGTGCAGGTGACGCCATGGCGGCGAATGCGGTCGATCCATTCACTCGCGCTGAAGCGCTCGTACAGCACGGCCCGCGCGCCCCGGATCAGGCACGGGTAGGTGGTCAGGAATTGCGCGTTGCCGTGGAACAGCGGGAACGCGTTCATGTAGACATCGTCGGCACCCAGCCGCACGAGGCTCGCGCCCTGCTCCGCGAAGAAGTAGAACTGCGCGTGCGGCATCAGCACGCCCTTCGACGGACCGGTCGTACCCGACGTGAACAGGATGGCGGCGATGTCGGTGCTGGCGACCTCGATGCCCGGATCCTCGACGCGATCCGACCGCAGCTCGGTGAACGCGCGGACGTCCACGCCGGCCGGCACCGCCGCGACGTCCCGGGACTCGCCCACCACGTACACGCGGCGCAGCGCCGGCAATTCGGGGACCACCGCAGCGAGGTGCGGCAACAGGTCCGCGCTGGTCAGCGCAATGGCCGCGCCGCAGTTCGCGGCCACATGGCGAAGGAATGGCCCGCGATAATGGACGTTGACCGGCACCTCGACGGCCCCGAGCTTGGCCAGCGCAAACCACGCGAGCACGAAGTCGCGCGAATTGGGCAGGAACAGCATCACGCGGTCGCCGTGGCGCACGCCCGCCGCCGCGAAGCCGTGAGCCAGGCGGTTGACCTCGCGATTGGTCTCCCCAAACGTCAGCGCCGGCGTGTCTTCCCACTGCAGATACGGGCGTTCCGGCATCGTGCGCGCGCGCTGTTCGAGCACGCGCCCCAGCACCCAGTCGCGGGGATCGGTGAACGTCAGCGCAACCTCGCGGTAGCGGTCGCCGGTCATCGGGTGTGCTCCTGCGCGGACGTCGGCGTGGGGATGGGGCCGAGGAAATGACGCTGCGGATCGAACCACCGGAGACGGCGCAGCTCGGCGTCGGTCGGCGGCGGCTCGACGGCCACATCGTCCGCGACGCGCAGCGCCCAGCCGCAGCCTGCGACGGCCGCCCGGATCGCGTCGGCCGCCGACTCACCCGCGCGCGGCATGACCGAGGCGAGGACAAACGGTGCGCCCGCATCGCCGCGCACGAGCACGCCACGCGTGGTGACGATCGTGCGCACCGCGTGCCCCGGGCTGGTCACGTGCGCGACTGTCTGCACGAGGCGCCGCGGGCCATGCCGTACGGTGACGATCACTTCCCGCGCCGCCGATGCAATGTCGTTGGCGCCACCGGAACCGACGATGAAGCCGCCGTCGTTGTCGTAAGTCGTGCCGAGATTGCCCTCGGCGTCGACCAGCGCGGCCCCCAGCGCACCCAGACAACGGTTGTGGCGTCCGGCGACCAGCGTGCCGAGCGTCGTCGTCACATCCGTCAGCGCGCGCGCCGTCCCGAGGTTGCGGTTGGAGAACACGAACGGCTCGCCGGGTCGCGGCGTGCAGCCGTAGATGCCGATCTCCGACAGGAGCGCGAGCGGGACGGCGTCCGCGGTGAGCGCGGCTTCGGCGAGCCAAGCCGCGAGGTTCGATGCGCCGATCCCCGCAAGCAACACCTGGTAGCCGTTGGCACGCACGATCGACGCCATCCGCCGCGCCGCGACGACGATCATCGTTTCTTCGGCCGTGGCGGGTGCGTCGCTGGCCGCCTGCGCGATGGCCGGCACTTCGCTGCGCCAATGATCCTGGCGCGCGGCCGCGCGCAGCGTCGCGAGCCTTCCCGCGCCAAGCTGCGCGAGATAGGCATCGTGATCGGCCACGCCGTAGACCCAGCGCTCGAGCCACGCTGCGAACGCCTGCGGGTCGCGGCATGCTTGCGCGGTGTCGGCGATGAAGGCCGCATCCTCGACGTAGTTGCCGGGGTGGTCCTCGGCGCCCGCATACGAACCGTACGGATGCGACCCGAACGGCACGTGGCACACGGCGCGCACGACGTGTCCGGGGATCTTGACCAGCTGGTTGCATGCGCGAATCTCACGCGCATCCACGATCTGCTCGACGCACGCGATCACGCCGTCCTTGGCCGCGAACGCGCCCCAGGCGGCTTCGCCGAACGGTGCCGCCATCAGCACGTTGCCGCTGTCGTCGGCGGCGATGCCTTGCACGAAAGCGAGATCCGGTACGAGCGCCGAGACGACGCCGACCGCCTCGGCGGAGCCGAACGGATCCATGACGTGTCCGAACCGCGCTCCCGCATGCTCCCGCGCCAGCGCACTGTCGCGCAGTGATCGCGTCGGCATGAACGGCAGCCCCAGCGCGCCCGCCATCAAGCGGGTCACGAGCGTGGCCTGCGTCCAGTTCTCGATCTCCAGTGCGCCGCTGTCGATGAGCCTCTTGAACAGCGGGTTGACCGCGCCAGCAGGGTAGCTCTCGCCCGCGTAGGCCGTGACGATGCGGCGCACGATCCCGGCCGCGGCCACCGCGACCTGGCTGTTGGCCAGCCCGACGCAGCTCAGCGTGAATGCCGGCTGCCGATCGCGGAACTGGCGCACGAGCTCCAGCAGCGCCGCATTCGGTCGTGCGTCGGACCAGCAGACGTGCAAGGCCATCCGCGGGCGCACGTACGCGGCGATGGCGTCGTGCAACGACATGCGCTTCGAACGCCCATAGTGCGCGGGCGGGTCGAACGACGCGGCGGTAAGCGCGGGGATCATCGGCCGGTGAACCGCGGCGGCCTGCGCTCGAGCGCCGCGGCCACCCCCTCCCGGGCATCGTCGGTGTGCAGCGCGATCGCCTGCAGCGCTGCCGCCGCGTGCAGGTGCTCGGGCAACGAAGCGTGCTCGGCGTCACGAAGCAGGCGCTTGTTGAGTCGAAGCGAGTGCGCCGGATGACGCGCAATGCGCCCGGCGATCTCCAGCGCCGCGTCCAGCAGCACATCCCCTGCCACGACTTCCGACACGATGCCCCATGCGAGCGCGGTGGCAGCGTCCACGGTGTCGCCCGTGAACGTCATCTGCGCGGTGCGCGCCGCGCCGACGATCCTGCGCAACCACCAGGCGCCGCCGTCGCCGGAGACCAGCCCGAGCTTGACGAAGCTTTCCGCGAATGTCGCCGCGGAGGACGCGATCCGGATGTCGCACATCAGCGCAAGGTCGAGGCCCGCGCCGACCGCCGGCCCGTTGATCGCCGCGACTACCGGTACTTCCAGCGCGTGGAACGCGAGCGGCACCTGCTGGATCCCGGCGTGGAACGCCTGGCGCACCGCCGCCGGCGACCCTGCATACATGCCTTCGCGCGCCGCCATGTCGCGGAGGTTGCCTCCCGCGCAAAACGCCGGGCCTTGCGCCGCCAGCACCAGCACGTGGGCGGTCGCGTCGGCTTGCACATCCGCGCAGAGCGCGACCAGCGCGGCGGCCATCGCGTCGTCGATGGCGTTGCGGGTCTGCGGGCTCGCGAGCGTCGCCACGACGATGGAGCCGCGTCGCTCACGCACAAGCGGCGGCATGCCGCCGGCATTGCGGTCCTGCTCCGGGGCGCTCAAGCTGCGCTCCTGACCCGGACGGCGCGCGGGCCGAAGTGACGGCGCGTGGCCGCCTTGATCAGCTTGGCGAAATGCTCGGCATTGGCGCGGATGCGCTGGCTGTGGCCGCCGATGCCGATCGCGAGCGGCATGCCCTGTTCCCGCGGCGGCAGTGCCGCGGCGACGATGCCCGCGCCGGGCGTCACGCGGTCGATCGACACGGAGTAACCGTCGGCGCGGATTTGCGCGAGATCGCGGCGCAGCGCCGCGAGACTCACCTTCGGCTCGCCCTTGGCCAGTTCCGCGTTGTGCCGGTAGACAAGCCATTGCACGCGCGCGTCATCCAGCGTCGACATGAACACGCGCCCGGTCCCCGACGTCACGAGCGGGCGTTGCGTGCCCGGGCTCAGATGCAGGCGCATTGCGGTGGTGGCGGGCACGATGTGGATGTAGCGGACCAGCGTGGGGTAGCCCGCGGCGAGGATGATCGTTTCACCCGTCGCGTCGCCGAGCTCGCGCATCACCTGCAGGATGGCGCCGCTCGGCGCGAGCAGCGGCTCGATCCACGCGCCCAGCAACGTGACGCGCGCGGTGGGACGATACGTACGCGCTGCGTTGCCCGGTTCGAGATAGCCGAGGGCCACGAGGCTGCGCACGAGTACCGACGTGCTGGACTGCGGGAAGCCGAGGTCGCGCGCGAGCGTCATCACCGACGCCTCTGCGCGATGGGCGTCGAAATACTCGAGCAGCGACAGGACCCGCGCGGCGGATTTGACGGTGCTGTTCACGCGTGCTCCACGGGCGCCGCGGGTCCGCGGACGATCAACGGCCACAAGCCTGCCGCGCCGCCCGCAAGCGCCGTGCGGCCGAGGTAGGCATGCCAATGCGCTTCGCTGCCGCAATCGTCGCGCCAGGCCCAGAGCCTGCGCGTGAAGAGGTGCAGCGAGAACTCGCGCGTATAGCCCATCGCGCCGGTGACCTGGTGGGCGCAGTCGCAGACCGTGCGCACGGCGGCGCTCGCCACGCCCTTGGCCACCGCTGCGTAGTAGTGCAGCGACGCCTGGTCGGTGGCCGCCGCGGCGAGATCCACCGCCGCGGTCGCGGCCGCGATCTCCGCGGCCTGGATCGCGAGCATCTGCTGGACCATCTGGAACTTGCCGAGCGGACGACCGAATTGCACGCGGGTGTTCGCATGCTCCAGTGCAAGCTCGAATGTGCGATCCATCGCGCCAACCATCTGCGCGGCCCGCAGCAACGCCCCCCACGCCAGCACGTCGGCCGGCGTGCGTTGCGTCGTGAACACCGCAGGCTGCGCGTCGGCACGCGGCCGCAGCAGGTCGCGGGGCTGGCCCGCGATGTCCTCGCCGGGCTCGACCGTGGCGGCGGCGCGGTCGTAGCGGAGCACCGCGTAGCCACCGTCGCGTGCGACGGGAACGTAGATCGACGACGCGTGGCGTCCCCATCCCACCCGCGCTCCATGCTTCGAGGCCGGCGCGGCGGCATCGGGCAGCGCGGCCAACGCGACGTGTGCGCCCTGGGCAACCGCGTCGTCACCGGCCTCGTGCCGCAGCCGCGCAGCGATCAGCGCTTCGACGATCGGCAAGGGGACGGCGGCGTGCGCTGCCACGCGCGCCACCGACACGGCGGCGGCCAGCCCACCCACGCCGTCTGCCGCGGGCGAACCGTCGTCGACCATCGCGTCGAGCAGGCCTGCTTCGCGGAACGCATCCCACACCGCGTCCTCGAACCGGCCGGCGACGGCCTCCTGCGCCAGCGCCAGTGGCGCGTGCTTCGCGCATAGCCGCGCGACGCTCTCGCCGACGAGGTCTGCGGGCGCGGTCATCGCAATCCCAATTCGCGCGCCACGATGCCGCGCAGGATCTCGCGCGTCCCGCCACGCAACGTGAACGACGGCGACGCGAGCATCGCGTCGGCAAGCTGCGCCGGGAAGCGTGCACCGGCACCGGGGTCGGGGCGTACGGCGAGGCGCTGGCGCGCCACTTCGGGCACGGCCCGCTCGAGCGCACTGCCGAGGTCCTTGACGATTGCGGCTTCCGCCAGCGGCGACGCGCCTTCGTCGAGCGCATGCGCGATGGCCGTCGACATGTGGCGCAACGCCGTCATGCGACCCACGAGTTCGCCGAGCGCCTCGGCGGTCGTGTCGTCCGCCGCAGGGCCCGCCATGCCGACCATCTGGGCCAGCAGCGGAAACGTCGTCAGGAAGCGGTCAGGGCCGCTGCGCTCGAACGCGAGCTCCTGCGTGACGAGTCGCCAGCCGTCGCCGGCCGTACCGAGCAGGTAATCGTCGTGGACGAACACGTCGTCGAGCACGACCTCGTTGAAATCGGTACCCCCGGTGAGGTCGCGAATCGGATGGGTGGCGACACCGCGGGCACGCGCGTGGACCAGGAACTGGCTCAGGCCGTCATGGCGCGTCGCCTGGGGCGGTGCCGTGCGCGCGAGCACGATCAGGAAGTCGGCACGATGCGCGTGCGAGGTCCAGAGCTTGGTCCCGCGCAGCCGCCAGCCGCCTTCGACACGCGTGCCCGTGGTCCGCACCGCGGCGAGGTCCGATCCCGCGTCGGGCTCGCTCATGCCGATCCCGATGCAGCATTGGCCGGCGACGATGCGCGGCAGAACCGCGCGCCGGACGACGTCCGTACCGTTGCGCGCGATCTGGGGCCCGCTCTGGCGGTCCGCGATCCAGTGCATGCCGACCGGCGCACCGGCGGCAAGCATTTCCTCGTAGACGACGTAGCGCTCCAGCGCGCTGCGACCGCCGCCGCCGTATTCGCGCGGCAGCGTCAGGCCGATGAACCCGGCGAGCCCGCATGCGCGCGTGAACGCGGCGTCATAGGACATCCAGGAATTGGAGTGCGGCGTGTACGCGCCGGCCGCCTGCTGTTCCGCAAGAAACCGGCGCACCGCGTCGCGCAACTGGACGGCGGCCGGCGGGAACGCCGGCGCCTCGAAACGAAACCGCAAGGTGAGCCTCCGGGAGAGCCCGGCTTCGCGCCATCGCGCGGCGGGTCTTCTGCTGCGTGCAGTGTAAACCGCAAGCGCCTCCGATCAACCGGCAAGTCCCAGATATCATGGATGTGATGGATGAACCACGGGCGCGCCCCGCTTCAGGATGGCGTGCGCGCACCCGGTCGTCGCGATCGAAGCGCGGCCGCACCGATCGCCGACGACGGCGATGCCTGCGCGTTTGTTTCGTAGTGGATGCTCTGGGCCGCGCGCCGCGGTCGACGCATTCGCCGCCCGCGGCCGAGCCTTCGCCGCAACCCGAAGGCTGCGGCGCGCAGTCAGGGACGCGTGGTCCCGAAATGATAGGTGGACGAGCGTCCGACCGGCGCCGCGACGAAACCCAGGCCGGAGAAATTGCCGGTTTCGTACATCTGCCGCAAGCGCTGACGGTACAGGTCCGTGACCTGGCTCGAGTTCGGCGACAGTTCGTAGTAGTACATGTAGTCGTACAGGTTGCCGGCATCGCAGTTGCCGATATAGGCGCACATCGACAGCATCGTCGGCGATTCGGCCCCGCACGACGCGCCCACGTCGCAGGCATAGAGCTGCATCGCTGCGTACATGCCGCGCGGGTCGACGGCCGCGCCATCGATCTGCACGAAGCCGTTGCCCATCGTGCTCGCCAGTACGCCGGACAGGTCCATCACGACGTCGGGATCGCCGGTTGCGAGCAGCCGCTGGATGTCGTTCATGGCGCCCGCCGGCATGCTCGCGTCGCTCGTGAAACGGCGTCCCTGCTCGTCGACCTTCATCCCTTCGATCCGGTCAGCAAGCTGCCATGCCTGAGCGCGTGGGTCGCCTGCGGACGCAGCTTCGGCGATCATCCGGTCGAGCTTCGCGGCATCCAGGGTGCCGAAATCGAGCCCTGCGCAGGCGTTGGTGGCCAGCCTGTCGTAGGCCGCGATGCGCTGTTCGGTGGCGCGGTTGCCTTGCGTGGACACCTCGGCGACGAACTTGTCGCGGTTGCTCGCCCGCTGGGCAGCGGTCAGCGCGGCGTCGTGATCGGACCCGCAGCGCGCGTACAGCGCCGCCTGCAGGTACAGCGCTTCCGGCGTGCGCACGTCCTTCACGCGGGCGTACAGCGAAGCGTAATCGCGCCGGGCGCGGAATTGCGCGATGTCGGGCGAGGCCTGTGTGCCGGGCTTGCCCATCGTCGCTACCGGCGCCGAGGCCGCGCCCTTCGCTTCCGGACGCACGGCGAGCACCGCGGACACGGGCAGCGCCGCGTCCTTGGCTACGGTCGCCGTCGCGTCCTTGGCAGCCGGCGCGTCCTCGCCGCGCCCGTGCCATCGCCAGAACGCAACGGCCGCGACGACGATGACGACGAGGAGTGCCAGCTTGCGCATCGGCGGCAGCCGCTACTGCCGCGTCGTGCCTGCCGGCGGCGGCGCGAGCTGCTCCTTCAGCGTCGCGTCGGCGCCGTTGCGGATGTTGGCAATCACGCGATCGACCAGCGGCAGCGGCAACGCGTACATCGTCCAGCCCATCTCGCGCGAAAGGATATGCAGGCCCAGCCGCTGTTGCGTCGGGTTGCCGTAAACCCACATGTCCTGCAGCACGTATTCCTGCTGCAGCGCGCCCGGCTCGGTGGCGGGCGGCGGATCCATCCTGCCGCGATGTTCGGCAAGCATGCGGATGGCCTCCTCGACCTCGTGCGCGGTCAGCGTGGCCTTGCCGTCCCCCGCCTGCAGCGTCAGTTCCTTGCGATCTTCCGAAAGCCAGGCGTTCACGTTCATCAATTTCTCCAGCGGCGCTCGTGTTCCAGCGCCCATCGATGCAGCATGTTTGATCAGGATCAAGGGCGACGCCTTGAAGGGGTCCTGCGAGGGTTCCATGATACCAACCAGACTCCCGCGAACCCGGCGCGACGACGCGCCGCACGCGCGCCCCGTTCAACCGACAAGGTGATCCCCATGAGCACGTCGCCCCGGCATCCGGTTCGTTCCATCCTTCTGCACGCCGACCATGCTGCGAGCATGAAGGGCCGCATCGCGGCCGCCCGCGCGCTGGCCACGCGCTTCGACGCGAGCGTTACCGCGCAGTACTGCGTCATGTCGTTCGCCCAGCTGTACCCGATGGTCGAAGCCGCCGCGTTTCCACCCGCGACGCTCGCCGACAACGACGAGGAGCGGCGCAAGGCGGCCTTCGACGTCTTCACCAGCGCCGTGGGCAGCGACCCGCGCATCACGTGGTCCGCGGACCGCGTGGACAGTGTCGCGGCGTTCGCGCGCATGACGTACTACAACGACCTCACGATCTTCGGCCAGCGCGATCCACGCGACCCGGAGGCCGCGGACGTATGGCCCGGCCTTGCGGCGGACGTCGTCCTGCGCACCGGGCAACGCGCGTTGATCCTGCCGTGGATCGACACGCCGGCGCCGATCGGCAGGCGTGTGCTGATCGCGTGGAACGAGAGTGCCCAGGCCGCGCACGCCGTGCATGCGGCGATGCCTTGGCTCACGACCGCGGAGTCCGTGATGGTGGCATCCGCCGGCGAAGACGCCGACGTGATGCTCTCCGGCTTGCAACGCTGGCTCGCCGGCCACGGCATCGATTCGATGGCGCGCAATCTCGGCCCGACGGACGAAGCGATCGGCGAGCAGATCCTCTCGACCGCGGCCGACCACGGCAGCGATTTGCTCGTCATGGGCTGCTATGGCCGCTCGCGGGCGCGCGAATGGATGATGGGCGGCGCCTCGCGGTCCGTGATGGGGTCCATGACCGTGCCCACGCTCGTCGCGCACTAGGGTCCGACCCTATTTATAAGCGCCGCAGGCGCCGGGCGGCGAGGCCTCGCGGAAAATAGGGTCGGACCCTATTTCCGCAGCACGCACTTTTCGTAGAGCCCGAGCGCGGCGTGCCGTGGGTCGACACGCGCCTTGACGGCCTCGTAGCCGGCCAGGTTGTACGCACGCGCGAACGCCTCGCGCGAGAAGTAGCTGTCCGAGTACAGCGACTTGATGCCGCCCAGCCGCATCACTTCCGCTTCGATCATCCGGTTGAAGTGCCCGCGCTCGTACGTTTCGTCGGTGCGCTTCACGTCCCACAGGCCAAGATTCACGTAACGGACACCCGGAGTCATTGGATAAACGGTGAAGCCGGGCCCCGGCGGCGCGGCGCGGATCGGGCAGATCCAGATCGGCAGGATGCCGATCGCGTCCAGCAGGAAGCGCAGGAACTCGGGTGCGTGCGCGATGGGCACGTCGAGGTCCTGGATGATCGACTCGGGCGAGCGGCCCGACATCCGCGTCATCCAGCGAGTCAGCCCGACGCGCGAATTCCAGCGCATCAGCTTCGTATACGTCCGCGAGTTGAGGCGACCGCGGCCGAGCAGCGTGCGCACGAGCGGATTCTGGGCGCCGAGATTCTTCGAGCACCAGAACCAGTCGGTGTCCCAGCGCCAGAGGTACCCGTACGCCGTGAGCCAATCCTCGTCGCGCGCGAGCAGCGACCGATAGTAGATGTTGCGATACGTGTAGTCGCTGGCGTGCGGCGCATCGTCGGTGAAGCGCGCCGTCGACAGCACGAGCGTCGACGCGTCGAACACGACGCCGTCGACGAAGTCGGCATCGCCGTCGCACGCCGCATCCACCGCGTCGAAATACGCAGCGATGTTCGAGAACCGCTGGTGACGGACATGCACGTAATGCTTCACCGGTAACGTCCGCACGCGCGCGCGCAGCGCATAACCCAGCGTGCCGTACGAATTGGGGAACGCGTGGAAGAGGTCCGCGTGCTCGTTGTCCGGCGTCGCCGTGACGACACGGCCATCCGGCTGCAGCACGTCGAGCTCCAGCATCGTGTCGTGGACCAGGCCCTGGCGGAACGACGTCGCCTCGATCCCCACGCCGGCGATGGCGCCGCCGACGGTGATCGTCTTCAGCTGCGGGACGACGGCCGGCATCACGCCGTGCGGCAGCGTCGCGTCGACGAGCGCCTCGTACGTCGTCAGGCCTTCGACGTCCACCCAGCCGGCGCGCGTGTCGACGTCCACCACGTGGTCGAACGCCGACAGGTCCAGCAGGCGCTTCGGCGCGCCGTCGCGATCGCGAAAGAGGTTGGACGTGCGCTTGTGCACGCCCAGCGTGCCGCCCGCATCGCGCGCCGCGGCGGCCGAGGCCACCGCCGCGTCGACCCGCGCGCGATACGCGCCGTCGTCAGGCATACATGTACGCGCGCGACACCGGGAAGTTCTCGCGCGTGACGTTGCCCTTGCTGAACAGGATCTGGAACAGGTGCGTGTAGCCCGCGGGCGAGCGGAACATCTCCGCGCAGCCGAGCAGGTAGACGCGCCAGATGCGCCGGAAGCGCTCGTCGAAGCGCCTGGGGTCGAGCGCATGGATCGTCTCCCAGCGCGCGTCGAAGCGCTCCGCCCACGCATCGAGCGTCAACGCGTAGTTGCGCCGGAAATTCTCGATGTCGAGGACTTCCAGGCCATGCTTCTCCATCGCCACGATCACGTCCGCGAGGCTCGGGATCCAGCCGCCCGGGAACACCCACTTGCGGATGAAGAGCTCGGTCTCGAAATGCCCCACGTGGCCGATGAAGTGCAGCATGCCCAGGCCGCCCGGCTTGAGGAACTTCGCATGCGCCGCCACGACCTCGTCGAGCTGGTCGCGTCCCGCGTGTTCCAGCACGCCGATCGACACCACCTTGTCGTATTCGCGGTCGACATCGCGGAAGTCCGCCTCGCGCACCGACAGCCGGTCGCCGACGCCGCGCCGCGCGATCTCGTCGCGCAGCCAGTCCACCTGCGCCGTCGTGTTGTTGAGGCCCACCCCCGTGGCGCCGATCGTCTCGTGCGTCCGGAACATGAAGCCGCCGAACCCGCAGCCGACGTCGACGTACGTGTCGGTGGGCTTGAGCTGGATCTTGCGCGCGACGTGGTCGATCTTGGCCACCTGCGCTTCCTCGACCGTCGTCACGCCTTCGCGCCAGTAGGCGCACGTGTACATCATGTACGGGTCGTCGAGCCACAGCCGGTAGAAGTCCGTGCCGAGGCCGTAGTGCTCGCGTGCGTTCTGCTTGGCCATCGCCCACGACGCGTTGGAGCGCGTGCGCTCGTGCCGCCGGTTGTCCAGCACGTTGAGGAGGCGCGGCTTGCCCTTGGACTGGCGACGCAGCGCCATCTTCAGCGCGGTGCGCAGGTCGCCGTCGAGCTCCATGTCGCCGTCGAAGTACGCGGCGAGGAAGCCGATGTAACCGCGCAATGCGACGGCGCGCAGCGCGCGCGAGTTGAGGAACCTGATCGTGAACGCGGGACTGCCGGTTCCCACGTCGTGGCGCGTGCCGTCGGGCATGACGACGGCAAACGGCTCGTCTCCGCCCAGTGATTCGAGGGCAGCGCGCATGGCCTGTTGCATCGGGTCTCCCTGCGTAAGCGGCGGTCCTTGCGCCGCGCGACCGCCATGTTACCGGCGCCGGCACGGGCTTGCACGCGGCAGGGACCGGCGTTGGCCAGGAAGTCGACGCTCAGTCGTCGCGTGTTGCCTCCAGCACCGCGTGCGCGATCGGCAGGGTGGTCAGCACGCCCACGGCCAGCAGCGCCCACCCGAGCGCGCGCCGCTGGCGCGGCCGCAGGGAATCGGCCAGCAACAGCCCAAAGCCCGCGGCGCCGACGGCTCGGGTACCCGCGACGAACACGAGTTCAGGCAGCGTCACGTCGAGGGGCTGGTCGAGGTCCACGTCGCAATCAGAAGTGGGTGAACAGCGCCAGCAACAGGATGATCGGGATGGGGACCCCGAGCAACCACAGCAGGATGGAGCGCATCGTCGATCTCCTTATCGAAAGGCACGTTGGCCCAATGAGCCGCGCTGGCGGCCGCCGACCATCGCCATGAAACTCGCGCTGAACGCGCCGACGAGCAGCGACAGAAATACCCACAGGGCGAGCCATGCTGTCGCGTGTCGCGCCTTGTCGGCGGCCTGCTTCGCCTTGGTCTTCGCGTCGTCCAGCGCGGTGCGCGCTGCGTTGAACGTCTGGTCCACGCGCGCTTCCGCATCCTGTTGCGAGATGCCCGTGCGCAGGGCGACCTGTTGCGCGAGGTAGGTGCGATCGCCGGGCGGCAGCTGGCCCGCGCGCAACGCGTGCCCGACGACGCGTGCCGTTTCACGGCGCTGGGCGAACGTATCCGCGCCCGCGTCGGCAGGCTTGTCGCTGCGGAACAGCATGTCGCCGTAGTAGTCGGTCAGCGGCGCCGCGGCATCCGGACCCCGCTGCGCGTCGTCCGCCAGCGCAGGGTTCTGCGCGGCTGCCGCCGCCGCCGCGATGCCGCCGCCGGCGACCGTCGCCACGCCAACCATCGACGAGGCAGCACCCGTCAGCGCGGCCGCCGTCAGCAGCGTGGCGACAGCCCAGGCCACGAAGCCGTGCGCCGTGTCACGAAAGTGCGTCTCGTCCGCGTGGACGCCGCGCCACTCGGGACGCAGGCGCCCGGCCACGTAGCCGCCCAGGCCCGCCGCGATGGCTGCCATCACGACCAGCCAGACGACCGCCACCAGCGTGATGGTATCCGCCGACACGCCTTGGTACGACCACGGCGAGATGGATGACAACCCAAGGCCGAGCCCCAGCGACAGCAGGATCAGCGACATCGCCGCCGCGACGGCCGCGCCAGCGAGGATCGATCGCCAACAAACGCCGTGTGCGTCGCCACCGGCCTCGACGACCGCGACTGCACGGTCGCCGGATGCGATTACCGCTTCCATGGAAACTCCGATCAGGGGACGTTGGACCGGTAGCCACTATGGTCGCTTGGTATGGCGGGAGCAGTCGGGTACGATCGGATTGCGACGTAGTCGCAGGACTACACAAGCGCGGCGCACGTTGTCGTTGCCGCCCTGTACAGTTAGCATCGCCGCGTGGAAACGCCCGCCCGCCGCGGCCTCGCGACGCGCACCTGTTCAGCGCCGCGCGCGTGGTGACGCGCGTGGCCTACGGCGCGCCGTCGCTCGCCAGGATTTTCCGCTTGGCCACCCCTACGCCCGCGCAGCTGACCATCGCAGCGCTCGCCGCGCTGGTGTCCAGCGTCGTGCTCCCGCACGCGCACCAGATGTTCGCGCGCGAGCTCCACCGGAGGCGGCATGCCCGGTAGCGGCACGCGCAAGGGCGCGACGCTGCTGGAAGCGGATGCCGCAGGCTTTGCCGCGTGCTGCGACGCGCGCAACGGCTGCGACCGCGTGTTGCGCAACGTCATTCGGCACGGCACGGCAATCGTGATGCACGACCTGCGCGCGCAGGCGCTCGGCACCGAGCCCGAGTATGTGCACCAGGCGCGCACGGCCGTGCGCCGCATGCGGTCGGCGGTCCGGCTGTTCCGGCACCAGGTCGCGTTCCCGCCGGATCTCGCGACGGCGCTGCACGACCTCGCCGCATTGCTGGGCGAAGCGCGTGACTGGGACGTTGTTACGCGCGAAAGCTTGCCCGCGTTGCGGCATGGCGCGGGCGTCGGCGTGGGTCCGCTCGCCACGCAGGGACGCGCGGCGCGCCTGCGTGCCTACCAGGCGTTGCGCGAAGCAGTTGCCGCGCCGGCCTTCAGCCTGCTCGAGGCGCGACTGCTGCAATGGGCCAGCGCGGATGAGGCGGTCGACAGCGCCACCGTCCACGATTTCGCGCGCCCGCACGTGGCGCGTATCACCGCGCGGCTAGCGACGTCGACACGCCGCTTCCGGCGCATCGACGCTGCACAACGCCATCGCGTCCGCATCCGATTGAAGCGCCTGCGCTTCGCGCTCGAGTTGCTCGGCGACGCGCTGCCGCGCCGGGCGACGCACCGGCAGCTCCGCGCGCTGGCGCGTGTCCTGCAAACGCTCGGACAGCTGCAGGACCTGCAGGTGCTGAAGGCGCGGCTTCCGGAGGTCGTGGCCAATCCCGGAGGTTGCGCGTGGCTCGACGCCACGGAAGCCGCGTTGCTGGAGACGGCGGCTACCCAGCTGGCCACATGGCGATGCGCGGTCGAATGAACCGGCGCGCGTGCAGCGCGATCAACTTGGCCGCGTGCGCGATACCGTTTACGCTTGCCTCGCGTGCGCGTCGGCCGCGCCCTTACGCCCTTCCCGCGAGGCTGCGATGAAACCCGTTCCCGTCGGTACCGCCGGATCGTTCGCGATGGTCGTCGCGCCCGAGCATCTGGCCAATCGATTCAAGGATTCGATGCTGCCGCCGGTGCTGGCGACACCCGTGATGATCATGATGATGGAGAACGCGGCGCTCGAGGCATTGAAGCCTTTCTTCGACGCAGGCGAGACGGCCGTCGGCACGCGCGTGGACATCGAGCACGTCGCGTCGACGACCGTGGGTCGCCACGTCGTCGCCCATGCCTCCGTGACGGCGTTCGACGGGCGCCGCGTGCAGTTCGACGTCGACGCGAAGGACGGCGACCTGCTGCTCGGCCGCGGCACGCATGGCCGCGTCGTGATCGACGTACGCAAGTTCTCGGAGCGGCTGGCGGCGCAGATGGCGCGTGCCGCCGGCGATACGCGCTAGCGGCTGGGAGCGAGTTTCTCGAGCGTCGCGCGCAGTGCCTTGAGCTCCTCGCGCGACAGCTGGGCAAACGCGTCCGGCGGCCTGTCGGTGATCGCCGCCACCGTTGCCAGCATCTTGCGTCCCGCGGCGGTCAGCGACACCTGCTTCGCGCGACGATCGTTGGGGTCCGGGGTGCGCTTGACGAGCCCCCGCGTCTCCAGCGCCGTGACGATCAGCGTCGTCGCCGGCGCATCGGTGCCCATGTCGTGCGCGAGTTCCGCCTGCGTCCGCGGCCCGTCTTCGAGCCGCCACAGCGCGCGCACCCGACTGAACGGCAGGCCCGTCGCGGCCGCCACCTGGCGCCGCCATTCGCCGCGCGTTTCCATCACCATCTCGACGACAAGCCGCCACGCCTGCTCGGCGTCCGATCGCGGCAGCGCGCCGTAGCGAGCGCTGCGCGTCACGTCGCCCCCCGCGCGTCCGGTTCCTGCAGCAGGTGCGCGATGCGCTCGGTACTCGCGCGGGCGCGTTCGCCGGTCGACAGTATCGCGAGCCCGATGATCGCGACGCCGGCACCCACCAGGACCCACCAGAACGCGTGCGTCGACGCCGTGAATGCGCTCCAGTCCGCACTGCCGTCGCTCGCGGCGTGGGCCAGCGCGCCCGACAACGCGACGCCGACCGACACACCGACCTGGCGGCTTGTCGACGCGATGGCCGATGCGAGGCCCGCCTGCGCGCGCGGCATCCCGGACACCGCCGCGTACGTGACAGGCGCGTTGACCATGCCAAAGCCGGTGCCGAACAGCGCGTAGGTGACGAACAGTTGCGGGAGCGGCGTGTGGTCGGTGATCTGCGCAAGCAGCAGCGCGCTCACCGTCAGCATCGTGCCGCTGATCAGCAGCGACGGGCGTGCGCCGTACTTGGCCACCATGCGCCCCGACAGCGGCGACACGATCGTGACCGCCACGGCGGCCGGCAGGATGCCCAGGCCCGCGTGGAATGCGGAGAAGCCGCGCACGTCCTGCAGGTACAACGTGTTGAGGAACAGGAAGCCGCCCAGCGCCGCGAACATCAGGACCGCGACGATCGTCGCCGAGCTGAACGGCAGGCTGTGGAAGAACCGCATGTCGAGCAGCGGCTCGTGCCGGCGGCCTTCCCAGGCCACGAGCGCGATGAACGCGATGGCGGCGATCACCCCGGCGCCCGTTGCCAACGTCGGGGCGCGGCCGCTTTCGATCACGGCGAATACGAGCGTCGCAAGCCCGGTGAGCAGCAGCAGCTGCCCCAGCGGATCCGGTCGCCGCGGATGTGGCGCACGCGATTCGGGGACGAACTTCGCGGTGAGCCACAGCGCCGCGAGTCCCAGCGGCACGTTGACCCAGAAGATCGAGTGCCAGCCCAGCGCCTGCGTCAGCACGCCGCCGGCGAGCGGCCCGAGCGCCATCGCCACGCCCGCCGTCGCCGCCCAGATGCCGATGGCGCGCGCGCGTTCCTTCGGTTCCACGAACGTGTGCACGATGATCGACATCGCGACCGGGTTCATCATCGAGCCGCCAAGCGCCTGCACGATGCGCGCCGCGACGAGTGAGCCGACGCCGCCGGCAAGGCTGCACAGCAGCGAGCCCAGCGTGAACAGCGCGACACCGATCTGGAACACGCGCCGCCGGCCGAAGCGGTCCGCCGTCGCGCCGCCGAGCATCAGGAAGCTCGCCATGACGATCGTGTAGGCGTCGACGACCCATTGCAGGCCCGCGATCGACGCGTCCAGGTCGCGCCGGATCTCCGGCAGCGCCACGTTGACGATCGTCGCGTCCATCGACACGATCAGCAGGCTCGAGCAGCAGATGGCCAGGATCAGGTGGCGGTGGGC
>JAFEDG010000013.1 GCA_018241745.1 Pseudomonadota bacterium | reverse complement strand
GCAGCCAGCACCTCGTCATCGCCGGCTGCGCAACGAAGGATGGTCTCGATGTCCGGCGGCAACGCGGCCAGCGGGCTGTTCCACTTGGCGAGGGCAGCGGCATTGCCGCGCCGCGCGGTGATGATCCCGGGAATGCTCGACGTCGCCACGTCGCAATCCCGTCACGCCGCAGGCAACCGCTGTGCGTTCTGGTCGCCGTAGTAGTAGTAGTGGTAGTACGAATTCGCGCGGCCTCGCGCGTTGTACTTGGTGAGCACGCCGCCGATCACGTGCGCGCGGACGTGGCGCAAGCGCTTCAGCGCGTCGCGCGCGACGTTCTTGCGCGTCGAGTCGGCGGCGACGGCGAGCACCGTCGCGTCGACGAAGCTGGAGATGACAAGGCCGTCGGCGATCGACAGCACCGGCGGGCTGTCGATCACGACATGCTGGAAGCGCTGGCGCGCGGTCTTGATGAGCTCGGCCATCCGCGGGCCGCCGAGCAGCTCGGCGGGGTTGGGTGGCAGGTGGCCGGCAGGAATCACGAACAGGTTGGGAACAGGGCCCGCACGGGTGATGTCGATGGGACCCAGCTGGCCGACGAGGTAGTTCGACAGGCCCGCGGCCGTCTCGAGCCCGAGCTTCTTGTGCAAGGACGGGTTGCGCAGGTCCGCGTCGATCAGGAGCACGCTGCTGCCGGTCGACGCAAACGCGGTGGCGAGGTTGATCGCGGAGGTGGTCTTGCCCTCGCCCGGCACGGCGCTGGTGATCGCGACGACCTTGGGCGCGCCTTCGCCGGTGGAGAACTGCAGCGCGGTGCGCATCGAGCGATAGGCTTCCGCGAACATCGACCGCGGCGCGCCGACGGAGGCCATCGCAAGGCCATTGGGCGCCGACGAGATCTCGTGATCGGGCACCGGGACGACGCCCAGCACGGCGAGGCCCAGCGTGCGCTCGATGTCCTCGGGGTCGCGGAACGTGTCGTCGAAGTGCTCGAATGCGAACGCGAGCAGCACGCCGAGCAACAGGCCGACGAACGCGCCCAGCATCAGGTTGCGGCGCATGTTGGGCTTGTACGGCGCGTCGGGGACGTCGGCCTTGTCCACCACCGAGATGTTGTTGGTCTCGATGCCGCCAGCCACGCCCACTTCCTTCAGCCGCTGCAGCAACCCGTCGTAGAGGTTGCGATTGGTGTCGACTTCACGCTTCAGGATGTTGTACTCGATGCTCTTGTCCTGGCCGGTGAGGACCTCGCCCTTCGCCTGGCCGAGCAGCGACTGCAGCATGTTCTCGCGGCTGACCGTGGCGTCGAGCTCCGTCTTGGCGGACGCGCGCATCGTCGCGACTTCGGCGTCGATGCGCGTCTGCAGCTCGTCGATCTGCGCCTGCAGCTGCTGCATCTTGGGGAACGCCGGCTTGTAGATCTTGAGCTGCTCCTGGTACTGCACTTCGAGCGCGGTCTTGTTCTTCTTCAGTTCCTGGATCACGGGGTTGGCCAGGATCTGCGGCGTCGGCGCCTTGCTGTCCTGCAGCGCCTGGTACTGGGCTTCCAGCCGCACGTGGTCCAGCTGCACCTTGGCGAGCTCCTGCTGCACCTGGTCCAGCTTGGCGGTGTTGAGGTTCTGCTTCTCGTTGATCGCGACGATTTCCTGCTTCCGCGCGAACCCGACGAGCTTCTTCTCCGAATCCTCGAGCCGCGCGCGCATCTGCTCGAGCCGCTCCTCGAGGAAGGTCTTGGCGTACGAAGACGCGTCCATCCGGCGCTCGAGGTTGAGCTCGATGAACGTCTGCGCCACCTGGTTGGCGACGCGCGCGGCGACTTCCGGGTTGGCGCTGTCGAACGAGACGCGGACGATCCGCGAATTCCGCACGGGCTCCACGAGCAGGCCGCCCATCAGCGCGCCGACGGCACCGTCGCGCTGTGCGTCGGCCGGCGCCTTGGGCGCGGCCTGCGGCTTCTTGCCGTCGCCGAGCCAGCCCTGCAGCCAATCCATGATGCCCTGCTTCTGGCGCGCGGCGGCGGAATCCTCGGTCTCGCGCAAGCCCATCTGCGCGACGACACGCTCGGCGAGCGCGCGGCTCTTCAACACCTCGATGTACGTGTTGATGTAGCTGTTGTTGTAGTCGTAATCGTAGGACGACGGGTCGCGGTCCTCGAAGTTGACGATCCGTTGCGCCTGCTTGTCGATCTGCACCGTCACCGTGCCGCGGTAGATCGGCGTGATCTGCGCCGTGCCGATCGCCGTGGCGATGACGATGATCAGGAACGTCGAGATCACCGCCCACTTGCGGCGCATGATGACGCGCCACAGCTCCTTGAGGCTCAGCTCGCCTTCGGCATCGTCGTGGGCGGCGGCGAGCGGGTTGCCATGGAAGACCGCCGGCAGGTGGTTCTCCGCCAGCGCCGGCAGCAGCCGGGGGTCGGGTCTAGTCGGATCCACGTGTCGGTGCGCGGGGCGTTTCAGCAGGGGCTCGACCGTCGAGTGTAGCCGACGACGTGGGCACGTGCGCTGGGGGAACGCCGCCGCCGTGCGGCGCAGGTTCCACGCTCGTCGGCGCGGTCGTCCACGCGGCGCGCACGCGCTCGGCCTCTTCCGCGTTCGTGTAGGCCGGCACCGGTGCGGCCGCGGCGACCGTGGAACGCGCAGGACGCGGGATCACCTCGCGATGCTCGTGCTCGGTGGCCTCCTCGCGCTCGCCGCGGCGCGCGACGACGACGCCGGCCAGCATCGCGAAGATCAGCGCGTTGGCCGGGATGCGGAAGTTGAAGTCGACCATGCCGTGCGCGGCGATCAGCAGCACCGAGACCGCGGCGGCGAGCTGCAGCGCGTGCGTCGCATCCTTCTCGGGCAGGCGCAGCAGCATGACGACGCGCGCGACGTACAGCGCAAAGCCGGCGACGATCGCGAGCGCCGCCAGCACGCCGCCCTCGACCAGCCATTCGATGTAGTCGTTATGTGCGCGGTGGATCAATGCCGTGATGTCCGTGGGCTGGAACGGCGGGTATAGCGTCGCGAACGTGCCCATGCCGCTGCCGAACGGAAAGTAGCTGCCTGCCATGTCGAGCGCGCCGGCGAAGATCGCGCCGCGCCCGGCCTCGACGGTGTCCTGGACGCCAAAGCGGTCCAGCACGGGGACGAATCCGATGGCGAGCGCCGCACCGAGCGCGAGCGTGATGCCCACGCCCACGGCACCGTAGGCACGCGGCCCGCCGACGCGCGGTGCCACGACCAGCGCGGTGATCGCGATGCCCGCCGCGCCGATCGCGATGCCGGCCCGCGAGCGCGAGAACATCAACGCCAGCAGGATCAGCACGATCGCGAACAGCCACAGCATCACGCGCGTGCCCTTGGCGGCGAACATCCGCTTCGCCGCGTCGACGACGCCTTTCGTGAAGCGCCGCGAGCGCAGCCGTTCGCCGACATCCAGCGCGAGCGACATCAGCGCCAGCGGCAGCGCCATCAGCATCAGGCCCGCGAAATGATTCGGATTGACGTAGGTTCCCGACGCGCGGAAATCGGCCAGCTGCCCCCCCGCCGCGCCGTACTGCAAGAGCCCGAGGACCGCCTCGATCACCGCCACGAGGACAATTACACGCGTAAGCGCGCGCAGGCGCTCCGCCGTCAGCGTTAGGGCGAGGAAGAATGTGGCCAGCGGCGGCAGCAGCGCAAGGCCGGAGAACTCGGTTTCGAACGGCGCCAGCGACAAGGCGCGCCAGCGCTCGCCATCACCCGAGAGCGCGAGCGCATCTGCGAATGCTCCGCGGCCGGGAATGGCGGACCACAGCGCCGGCGGCAGCGGCAGCAGGCCCAGCAATGGAATGGCGGCCGCGAGCCCCGCGACGATCGCGGCCGCGGGCGGAATGCGCCTGCGCATCGACGCGGGAACCAGCGCGATGAACAGTCCCGCAAGCGCAACGAGCTCCAGGATCATCAGCGGCAGCGCGCGGTTGCCGCCGCGAATCAGCGGGGCGAATACCGCCATGGCGATCAGAATGCAAAAGGCCGCGACGTTCAAGGCGCCGCGGCCCGTTCGCTGTGCCGCTCGATTCATCGATCGCGCGCGGTCAGTCCGGACTGCCCTTCGGATGATTCCAGCCGATGATCGCGGCGACACCCACCGCACCCGCGGCGATGGCCGCAACGCCGGTGTCCGTGATGCCCGCCACGGTGCCCGTCGTGGCGCCTGGCACCACGGCTGGCGTCACTGCCTCGACAGACAGGATCAACGCCTCGCACTGCTTGTCGCGCACGGTGAACGTGTGGTTTTCCTTGATCTCGATGCGGCAACGCTGGCCGCGCGTCGTGATGTAGACGACGGCCTCCGCCTTGTCGAGCACGATCACGCGATCGCCGTCGTACAGCTTCATGTCCTTCACGGCGTTGGCGTAGTTCTTGTCCTGCAACACCATCACCGGGCCCTTGAAGTCGTCGAGCTCGCCGAGGTTGTTGTTGCGATCGTTGTTGCCCGCGGCTTGCGCGTGCGCAAGTGACGCGCTCAGCATTAGCACTGATGCTGCGATCAACGACAGGGACTTGTGGGCACGCACGATCGGGCTTGCTATTTCGCTTTGGACTTCGCGTTGTGCGACGCTCGCTTGACGATTGCGGGAGCGGCGCTTTCCGCTATGACGGAAGAACCTCTAACCACTTGAATTTCATCGTACCACGCGAGTCCGCTCGCCTGCAAATCCAGTTTGGCGTCGCCGATGAGCATCAACGTCAACTGTTGTGGATAACAATCTGCAGGCACCGTGAACGTCGTCGAGAAATCCTTCCAGTCGGACGAGCCGACGAGTCGATCGCCGGCGACGAGTGGCGACCGATCGCCCGCCGAGGCCGCGCCACACGTCACCTGCCACTCGACGCCGAATTGGGTACGCACCGACTCGAGCCGGTACCGCCCGCGCAGGTCGTAGTGATAGCCCGGCTCGAGCAGCAGCGTCTGCGTCACGAGCCGCGGGTCGCGCACCTGCCCTTGGAACGCCACGCGCAGCGCGCGACCGCCACCGGTGCCGAACGTCGACAGCGCCGCGATGTCCGCGCCGTTGCCGCGCGGCCACTGCCAGTCGAACGTGGTGTTGGTGAACGGTTCCTCGAAGGCCCCGTTGTACACGTTGCCAGCGGCCCGGCGCTGTTCCGCGCTCAGCCCGTTGAGCCAGACGACGAACGCGGCGTTCCATTCGCCGGACTTGGCAAGGCGGTCGACGATCGGGCTACGCTCCTTCAGCGAGACCGGGGGGGCGAACGCGCGCCGCGCGTCCAGCAACTGGAGCGGGAGCAGCGGCGTCGGCGCGTTGGTGGACGCGTAGGTGAAGAACGTGGACCACCAGTCCGGGATGCGTCGCGCGAAAAGCTTGCGCAGCGCCGCGTCGCCGCCCGGCTGCGCGAGGATGGCGAGCATCTTGGGGAACAGCGATTCGCCGAGCTCGGGCCGCGCGCGGATGGCGGCGTCGATGTCCTCGAGAGCGGCACCCAGATCGCGCTGCTCGAGTGCCAGGTTGGCAAGCGCGAGTCGCGTCGTCGGGTTCTGCGGCTCGATTTCCGCCGCGCGCTTGAGGTAGGTGATCGACGCGCTGTTGTCGCCGCGCTTTTGCGCGAGGCCCGCCAGCACGAGCCACGCGGGTGCGGTGGCGGGATTGGCGCGCAGCGCGCGTTGCGCGAGCGCTTCCGCGCCCGCCGGATCCGTGTCCATCTTCAGCGCGGCATCGCGCGCGAGGGCCACGGCGTTGTCGCGGTCCCAGGCGATGGCGCTGGTGGCGGCAGGTTGCGCATCGACGCCCTCGTCGATCGCAATCTCGGTGAACTGGGCGGACAGGTTCACGGCGACGATGCGCCACACCAGCGTCACCGCGAGCAACGCGCCCACGACATACAGCCAGGCCGGCGTCCGCGGCACGCCGGCCTTGGCGGTCATCACTTCGCGGACGGCATCCGCGGCGATCGTAGCGTCGTCGCGATCGGCGGCGGGCGCGCCTTGCGTGCGGCCCGGCCTGCGCGAGCCCGGCGGGATCCCGGTGAGCGTGCCCTGGTCCGCCGTCATCGCACGGTGCCGAACGACACCAGGCCGCGGATCGTATCGAGTGTCTCGTAGAACGCCGTCTTGGCCGTCGACGCCTCGACGATGATGACGTCGTTGCCGAAGATCTGCGGATCCTGCAGCGTGCCGTCCTGGATCTTCTCGGCGTCGAATACGAGGTTCTGCATCTGCGCGCCGTGGCCACGCAGCACGCGGACCTGCGTCAGGTCCGCCACCTTGGTGGCGCCGCCACCCATCGCCAGCGCCTGCATCAACGTTGTACGACCCTTCAACGGAAACAGGTTGGGCTGCCGCACGGCGCCCTGGATCGAGAAGCGCTGGCTCACCGACTCCTCGACGAACACGGTGACCTGCGGGTCCTGCATGTACTTCTCGCGCAGCGCGTCGGCCACCTGCGTCTCGATGTCGCGCGTCGGCTTGCCCGCCACCTTGACGCCGCCGATCAGCGGCAGCGTGATGAGGCCGGTGGCATCGACGCGGACCTTGCGCGGCGCCTGGTCGAGCCCTACGACCTGTACCTCGAGCACGTCGCCCGCGTTGACCTTGTAGTCCTGGTCGATCTCGGCGGTGGCGGATGCCGGCGGTGCGACGGGCAGGACGCCGGTCACGGGTTGGATCGCCGGACCGGCGAGGCCTTGCGCGCCCGGAATCAGCCCGGGGGTAGGCACAGCGGGAGCAGGCGGCGCAGGCGTCGGTGCCACCGCCGGCGCCTGCGCCGGTGCGCCGGTGCCGGGCGCGGGAGTGGCGGCGGAAATCTGCGCGAACGCGTCACTGCCGGCTGCGCCGAGCAGCACGCTGCCGCATAGCGCGGCGGCGCGCAGGAGTGAATAGGCGGCTGACTTCATCGTACGAGCCTCAAGCGTACGAGTCTACCGCACGCCTGATGCACAGGGCCGCACCCACCCGTCGCCCCGGGACGCCGGTGGTCAGGCCGGGATGCGAGGCTACAGCAGCCGCTTCCACCACGGGCGCGCCCGCCGCGGCACGCCCCCGAGCGCGGGCGCCGGCGTCACGTCGGTGGGCGGCGTGTCGGCGAGGATCGCGCCGGGCCGGTCGACGACGAGGCGGGTCGCCTCCTGCTCGCCGACCAGGCGTGCCGCCGCGGCCCGGCCCTTCGCGAGCTCGGGCCTGCGCGAGCGCACGCCATGCGCGTCAGTCGCCAGGATGTGCGTGTAGCCGTCGCCCACCATCCGTTCGCCCCAGTACCGCGCATCGGGACCGAAGTCGCCGGTCAGCGAGCCGGATGTGACCTGCATCCACGCGCCGTCGCGCGCGAGCTGCAGGAACACGTCGTAATGCTGCTCGATCCACGTGAGGCGCTCGGGATGCGTGATCACTGGCACGTAGCCCGCGGCCAGGAAGCCCGCGACACTCGCTGCGAACTGCGGGGGCGCCACGTGATGCGGCGGCTCGAGCAGGAAGTAGCGCGTGTAGTTGAGCGTCGGCGCGGTTCCCTCCCTGATACGACCGAGCAGCGCGGGCGTCAGGTGCGCATCCGCGCCGATCGTCAGCTCGAGCGGGATGCCGGCGGCACCGTATTGCTGGCGCAATGCCTCGATCGCCGCCGCGATGCCTTCCGTGTCGTTCTCGTACATGCCGGGGTAGATGTGCGGCGTGCACGCTGACTTGCGAATGCCGTCGTCGACGGCGATGCGCGCCATCGCCAGCGCGTCGTCGAGCGTGCGCGCGCCATCGTCGATGCCGGGCAGCAGGTGGGCGTGCAGGTCGATCATCGGGGGAAGGCTGCCGGGCAACGCCGTCCGGCACTAGGACCCTGCCCGCTTGTCGGGGCCGAACGCACTGGCGTCCGAAACCAATTTGTTGCGGAACACGGGCTCGGACCCGGCCATCACGGTGTCGGCGCTGGACGCGGGGCGCGTCGGCGCACGCGAGACGGCACGGTATGCAAGGAACCACGCGGCGATGAACGCGTAGAACATCACCCATTCCGGTATGCCCAGGCGCGGGAAGCCGATGCCGACGAAGCCACAGGCGACGGCCGCGGCCGCGAGCGTCGCGACCGCGCGCGTGACGCTGATGCCACTGTCCACCATCCGGTAGTGCAGGTGGCGGCGGTCCCCGTCGAACGGGCTGCGCCCGCGCCGGATGCGATGCAGCATCACGCTGCCCATGTCCAGCAGGGGCACGGCGAGGACCCACACGGCGCCGATCGGCGTGAGGCTCGAGCTGGAAGTCCCGGCGGGCAAGCGCCCCGCGAGCACGATCGCGAACCATGCGACGAGGCAGCCGAGCATCATGCTGCCTGCGTCGCCCATGAACACCGCCGCCCGCGCCCGCCATGGCGTGCGCAGGTTGAACAGCAGGAACGCGACCAGCGCCCCGATCGCCGCGAGGCCAACCTGGAGCGCCATCGCGTTGCCGTCGATGCCGGCGACGGCGGTAAAGAAGACGAGCGCGATCAGCATCAGCGCACCCGCCAGGCCATCGAGCCCGTCGATCATGTTCACGGCGTTGATGAGCCCCACGTAGCAGGCCACGGAAAATGCAGCACCGAACACGCCGGTATGGATGGCGCCGAAGCCGATCAGGTCGCCAAGGTAGGCGACGGACTGGCCGCCCCAGACCAGCACCATCGCTGCACCGAATTCGGCCACGAAGCGATAACGGGGTCGCAACAGGAAGCGGTCGTCGAGAAAGCCGACGCCGACCAGGATGGCCAGCGCGAAGGCGAGCGTCGTCGCGGCACCACGGTCGGCGGCCGCCACGATGAACGGCAAGATCGCGATGAACATCGCGAGCCCGCCGACCACCGGCACCGGGGATGCATGCAGCTTCCGTCCGCCGGGACGATCCAGCAGGCCCGCCGTCGGCGCCGCGCGCCGCAGCGCGACGATCAGCACGAGGCTGATCACGAACGCGGCGAGGGTGGCGAGCGCAGGCATGGGCAACGAAATCAGACGCGAATTCCCGAACCTGAGAGTGTATGCACGATGCGTGCCGTGCGGGGACATCGATTGTGAAGAATTCGCGCCCGGCCCCGCCGCCCGCATGGACATCGCATGACCGTTCGTCGGGGACGAAAGGTCAGCCGAGCCGCACGACGTGATCTGCCGCGGCGAGTCCCGCGGGCCGGTGCGTGATGACGATGACGGTGCGGCCCCGCAATGCGCCGCTGCACGACGCGAAGAAGGCCTGTTCGGCGACCTCGTCGAACATCGCCGTCGCTTCGTCGAACACGAGGATCGGCGGGTCCTTCAGCAGCGCGCGCGCCAGCGCGATGCGCTGCTGCTGGCCTCCGGAGAGGCGCACGCCGCGATCGCCGATCACCGTCGCGTAACGCTGCGGGAGCCGCGCGATGAAGTCGTGCGCCAGCGCGAGTCGCGCGGCACGCTCGATCTGCGCGTCGTCCGCGTCGTCACGGCCGAACGCGATGTTGTCCCTGATCGAGGCGTTCAGCAGCGCGACCGTCTGCGGCACGACGCCGAGCGCGCCGCGTACGGCGTCCAGCGGCAGGCTGGCGATGTCGACGTCGCCGACGCGAATGCATCCCGCCTGCGGCGCATCGAGGCGTGCGAGCAGGCGCAGCAGCGTGCTCTTGCCCGCGCCGTTGGGCCCCACGAGCGCGGTGATCCCGCCACCGGCAAACCGCGCGTCGAGTCCGTCGAACAATGCGGGCCGGCCCGGGTAGCTGAACGAGACGCGCTCGAACACGATGTCTGCGGCCCGTGTCGGCCGCTCGCCGGCCACGCTGCCCGCGAGGGGCTCGCCGGGCTCGTCCAGCACCTCGAGCACGCGCGCCAGGGATGCCTTCGCCGTTTGCGTCGCCCCGTAGACATTGGAGAGTCCTGCGACCGGCCGCAGCATCAGCTGCCCGTAGAGCAGGAACGCGACGAGGTTGGCCGGCGCGATGCTCCCGTGCATCACGCCGTCGTAGGCCAGCCACAGCACGGCGATGACGGCCACTGCGGCCGCGAGCTGCAAGCCGGGCGCCAGCAGTGCATCGACCCGCAGGCGCCGCAGCGTCAACGCCAGCAGGCGCGTGGCCTGCGCGCGGAACGCTGCACCTTCCGCAGCCTCGCGCCCGAACGTCTTGATGGCCGGCAATACGCTGAGGCGCTCGGTCACGAGGCCCGCGAGCTTCGTCTCCTCGTCGCGCAGCGCGACCGCGAGTGGCCGCTGCCATCGCCTGCCTGCCTTGAGCGCGACGAACAGCAGCGGAATCGCGGCCAGCGCGACGAGCGAGAGCCGCGCGTCGATGTGCAGCATCAGCCCGGCCGCGCCTGTCACCGTCACCAGCATCGGGATGACGGCGAGCAGCGTCGTTCCCGCATACGCGCCGACCACGTGCGCATCGTGCGTCACCAGCGCCACGGTTTCGCCGTGGCGCCGCGCCTCGTGGAACGCCAGCGGCAGCGCGACGAGCCGCTCGTAGACCGCGATGCGCATGCCGCTCACCACGCGCTCCACTGCACCGGCCACGACGTAGCCGCCCCACGCGTGCGCGCCGATCTGCACGGCAATGAAGGCGAGCAGGACGCCCAGCAGCGGTCCGATCGGCGGCGGGCCGCTGGCGACCGCTTGCCCCTGGGCGCTCGCCATGACCGCCTCGGCAAACCGTCCGCCGGCCCACGGTATGCCGAGCGTCGCCGCGCTCGCGAGCAGCAGCAGCGACGTCCCCAGCATCAGCGCGCCGCGTTCGCCCGCCGCGAACGCCCACATCCGCGCCACCGCGGGGCGCGTGCCGCCGGCCGTCATGTCGGGATCACGTGCGCCACCGCGAGGGGACGCCAGGCGACGTGCGCCGGATCGCGCGCCCCAAGCGCCTTGCATAGAGCCACGGGAGCCAGCGCAAGCGACCGTCCGCGTAGCGTTCGCGCATGTACGCCGGTGGCGGGAACAGGTGCTCGCCGATGAGCGCCGCGCGGTCGCGCCATCGCGGCAGCGCGCGCAACTCCGCGAGCGCGTGCCGCCACGCCGACGCGGTCAGCAACACCGCCGACCGCTCCGGCGTCGGCGCGTTGGCGAGCCCCGCCACGAGTGCAGGTGGCACGGCGGTGCCGAACGCGCGCACCGTGGCAGCCAGCGCTTCGCTGCACACCGCGGTCAGTGCCTTTGCGCGCGCCAGCCCGACGAACGCGTGCTGTTCGCCGGCCGTCAGCGCTGCCGTCAACAGGTGGATGTCCAGCAGCCAGATCAGGCGATCGCCCCCGGCATGTGCCTCGTCGCCGACGCGGTACGGTGCATCCACGTGGCCCGCGCGATGCATCGCTGCGAACAGCAGCGCGTACGGCGGCGACGGCGCGCGCGCATGCGGGCCCAACTCCGGGACGGCGATCGCATGCGCGGCGAGCTCGGCGAATGACAGCGTGGGCGCGAGGATCTGCGAGTTGTTGATGCGCCAGTGCAGGTCGACGTGATGACGCGCGCCTCGCCGGTCGACCCGCACGAGGTCCGCCTGGTACGAGATGAAGCGCCCGGAGACGCCTACGCCCCGCCGATACCCTTCGCGCTCCAGCACCTGCAGTGCGACGTCGCGGCGGTCCTCCGGAACCAGGATATCCGTGTCGCCACGGTCGCGCTGCACCGCCTGCGCATAGTGCGTGAACGACAGCGGCGTGCCCTTGAGCAGCAAGGCGTCGACGCCCGCGAGGTGAAGCGCTGCCAGGACGCGCGCGAGTTCCTCGCGATGCGCGAGTTCCCACATCGAGATGTCCACGGCGTCGCGGCGGCAGGCCTGCATGAACGCGGACGCGTCGGCGCAGCGTCCCCTGCGGGCCGCCTCCGGGAGCGTGTACAGCAGCGAGGTGACGCCGTGGAATCGCGCGCGCGCGAACAACGCGTCGTCGCTGCCCGCCGCGGGCAATTCGCGCTCGAGGCACGCCAGCAGCGCTTCTCGCGACGGCAGCACGACGGGGCTGGGCACGGCGAACGTCGTCAGTGCTGCGGCCAGCCGGGCACGACCTCGCTCGGCGCCCGCCGAATGGCCGTGGCGAGTGCATCGAGGCCGTCGACGACGTGCACGGACCAGCAGCGCGCTGTCGCGGCGAGCCGGCCGTAATGGCCCGCCTCGCGCGACCACGTGCGCGCATCGGGGATCGCACCAAAGGCCTGCTGCACGAGACGGTGAAAACCCTCGGCCGCCGACAGCGCTACGGCGCCCTGGCGACCCGCGGGCGCGCGTGGCAAGCCCAGGAACAGTATCGTGTCCACGGGCATCCGCGGCGGCGACGTCGCTCCGAAGCCGCGCTCGAGGCGGTCCACCAGGTCCTGGAAGTCCACGCAACGCGAAGCTGCGGCGGAGGACGCTGCGGCCTCGCACCATGCGCGGAAGTCGCGCTCGGTTCCCGCCGCAACGCTCCCGTCGGGTGCGCAGATCAGCGCGTCGTCCGCGAGCGGCCGGGCGCCGGCGTCCGCGAGCAGCCGCGCGAGCGTCGACTTGCCCGCGCCGCCCTGCCCCATGAACACGAACGCGCGATCTGCGCTCGCCACCGCGGCAGCGTGCAGGAACGCGATCCCGAATTGCGCGCATACGAGGGGCGCGGCCCACCGGATCACGTCGAACAGCGGGAAGCGCTGCTCCACCCCGTCCGTGATGCGAATGGTGGTGGTGCCCGGGGCGAGGCGGAAAAGCGCGTCGCTGTCGCAGTCGACGCTGTAGTCGCCTTCAGCGCGGCGCGTGAGCGCGAAGGGAACGTGTTGCCGCAACACGATGCGGTGGCACGCTGCGCCGGCGGTCGCGGGCGCGGCCCACGACGTCAGGTCGGAATGCCCTTGGATTGATTCGTGTCGGGTGCGCCACTGCCGCCTGACAGCGTGCGTTCACGGAACCCGCCGAGCCAACCAATGCGGGGCGCGGTGTACGTCTTGCGGTCCGGCGTCGCTTGCGCGTCGCGGTCCGCCGTGTCGTTCGATTTCGTCGTCGTCATTCATCACCCCCGCTGGCGTGAACATGGCGAAGCCACGCCTCGGTACCGATGATACTGTAAAGCCTGCGATGTAGTGTATCCGCCTGCCCGCCACTGTCCTGCAGCGCCTCGGCCATGCGGGCGGCGGCATGCCGGGAAACGAAGCGCTCGCTGCGCCACGTGCCCGCGTCCATCCAGCTGCGCAGGCCTGCGAGCGCGCGCGACATGAGCATCCGGTTGTAGGCGCCGAATTCCACTTTCCAGCGCGCCTCCATCAGGCCCGGCGCCACGTCCCGGCGGAAGGCCGCGGCCAGCAGCGGCTTGTACTGCCCAGCATGATGAGTACGAGGCAGCCACTGTGGTTCGGCGCCCAGCACGCGCTCGAACAGGCGACGATCGAGCAGCGGCGCGCCATAACCGAGTCCGCGTCGCAGCACGTCCTGGGCGGTGACGCGTTGCCCGAATTGCGTCTGCGCGCCCTGCAGGTTCTGCCAGACCGTGCGCTGGAAATGATCCGCGCCATCGAGGCGAATGGGCGCAACGCCGGGCACGTCTGCGGCCCGGCGCACCGGCCGGGGCTGCCATTGCGGTTGCAGCCACGCCTCTCGCGGATCCGGGCGACGCCCGGCGAGCCAGCGCCTCGCGGGTCGCACGATCGCCTTGGCCCGCTGGGGAATCCGGTCGCGCAGCAGCGCACGCGCGACATCGAGTGTCGATGCCGGCCGCGGTCGCAGCGGACGAAGGTAGCGGGCAACCTGCAATACTTCGAGCCACCCCCGCTGGGCAAAATAGTCCCGCTCGTACGCGACGTCGGTCGCGAGCTCATCGCCGCCGGCGCCCATCAACACGAGGTCGCATCCAAGAGTCTCGGCGGCGTCCAGTTGCGCGTCCAGCAGCGATGCCTGGAGATTGAACAGCGGGAAATCCGTCGCCGCCACCTGGCGCTCGACGACACCGACGTCGAGGGCAAGCGCCAGCCCGTCGATGTCGACGCCCGGCAACCCGGTGTACGCACGCATCGACGATATGCGCGCCGACTCGTCGCACGGGAGTCCGGCGAAGACGGCCGACACCGTGTGCGCGGGCGCGACGCCGGTACGGTCGCTGCGGCCGATCGTGGCCGCGATGCCGGCGATGGCCGTCGAATCGTAGCCGCCGCTCATCAGGATCGCGGTGCCGCGCGTGGCGAGCCGCATGCGATCGGCGACGGCTGCACGCGCGTCGTCGCGGAATGCCTCGACGAACTCGTCGCGCGAGCGATAGCGCTCGACCGCGATCCGCGGCCGCCAGTAACGCGTATAGCGCGGCGGCGTTCCGTCGCCGCACCTCCATTCGACGCGGTGGCCGGGCGGCACGAACCGGATGCCGCGGAAAGGCGTCCGCTCGAGCGGCCAGTTGGCGTCGAGCAACAGGTCGACGACAACCTCGTCGTCAACGACGGCGCCCACCCAGGGGAGCGCGCGCAACAGCGATGTCGAGCCGGCGAACGCCAGCACGTCGGCGCGCCGGTCCCAGGCGAAGTACAGCGGCCGCTGCGCGAATGCGTCCGTGGCGAGCTCGATGCGGTGCTCCGCGCGATGCCACGTCGCGACGCGGAAATCGCCGTTGAGCCGCGCGAGCGCCCCATCGGTGGCGCCGTCCTCCAGCAACGACGCAGGACACGCCGCGACATGGGTCGCAGCCGGCGGACCCGCGCGATACTCGACCCCATCCCACGCGGCGAGGACCGGACATGCCCCGTCCGTCAAGCCGCCGACGGTCGCCTGCGAGCCGCTGGCGGCGAACCAGGCGCTGTGCGTTACGTCTGCCGCATCGCCGCGGTGGGACGCGGACACCCGCGTCTGCCAGCGCGCGATACTGTCGCGCCAGGCAGGGTGTTGGGTGTTGCCGGCAATGCCGAGGATCATGTCGTCGACGTGAAGATGCGTTGCGTCTGCGTATCCAAATTACAACATGGCGCGCGCAACCAACTGCTTCGCAAGGAATTTCCGCTTGCATGCAGGCGGCATCCTCGCCGATGATCAGGATGCGTTTTTGCGTCTTGGCAAGTCGGGATTCCCGCGCAGGGCCGCTTCGCCATCCCCTCAACGCACAACGGGAGATTTATGCGCTTCACCAAACGCTACGCTTTTGCGCTGGGGATGGCAGGCTTCATGGCCGCCACGTCCGTTCATGCGACGATCTTCAGCGTCAACCTGGGCACGTCCGCGCCGCCGACGACGCTTGGGTCATACACGGTGTCGCCGTTCGACGTAACCGTGCAGAATGCCATCGCCGACAACGCGAGCGTATCGTCGCTGCCATCGCCGATCGGTGGGTCGCTTGCGTTTTCCACGCCGGCAACCAAGTTTACCGTTCCCACCACGTGGTACACGTGGAGCCATGGCTACACGGGTGCGGTATTCCGGTTCGCAGGAACGATGTCGGGTACGGACGCCACGCTGATAATGCCCCCCGTGACGGCGGCGTTCTACGTGTATTACGAGGGCTACACGTTCGACACCAGCGAGGTCACGCTCACGACCAACAGCGGCGAGGTCCTGGGGCCGGTCACGGTTACCGGTTTCGGCGGCGCCACCGGGCTCGCGTTCTACAGCGACGACCCTCACCAGACCATCAAGTCGATCGCCATCCACAGCGACGACCCGCAATTCATGGCGATTGCGGAATTCGGGGCAGCGAAGGGAACCGTGACCGGGTACACCGTGCCGGTGCCGACGCTGTCGCCGCTGCTGTTGGCAGCGATGGCGCTGCTCCTAGCGTTCGGAAGCGCAGGAGCGCTTGCGCGATCGAAGCGCTGATTCGGCAGCCTGTCCGTCGAAAGGGCCCGCGAGGGCCCTTTTTGTTGGGCGGACCTTGCTATTTGGCGGGCCGCGGCACCACGGCGTCGTCGAAGGGACGGTAGCTGCGCCCGTCGGCGGGGACCTCGCCGAACGTATGCCCCCCGCATTCGACCCACGCATGCGCCTCGAAGACACCCGCTGCGTAGCGGTAGCCGATCCGCATCCGCGCCGGCAAGCCGCGACGGTCGAGCATTCCCCACAGGACGGTGGCCCGATCCACGCACGTCGTGCCCGGCCGCCGCGCGGCGAACGCGACTGCCGCCGCGAGTTCGTCGACCGCGGCCGCATCCGCTCCGGCATCGCGCGTGCCGATCACGCCGGTTGCGGCCTTGTCGTAGCGGATGGACCGGCCGCGGCGCCGGACGCGCCCGAGCGCGACGATCGCTTCCGCGCGCAGTGCTGCAACGCGCGCAATCCGGCGTAGGCGCTTCCCGATCACGACAGCACGACCAGCTTGCGCCTGGCCAGGTCCTGCGCAAATGCGCGCATGTCGGCGTCCAGCGTGACGTCGTCCACCGCGTACGTGCGCAGCAGGTCCCCGTGCGCGTGCTCGATGGTCCCATGGCGCGCGAGCGCGCGCCACATGTCCATGCCGACCTCGTCCAGGCTGTAGTACTCGCCCGACTCGAGGTCCAGCAGCACGCCCTCGCGGCCGAGTTCGTTGACCATCACCGTCTCGGGAATCGTGACTTTCATGGTTCCAGCGCCATGGTAGCGGAACGCGAAGGACCGGCACTACGGCAGGCGCAGCGTCTCCAGGTCCTCGCCGGTGGCGGCATTGACGACGCGCACCTCGATCGCTCCGGTCGCGTCACCCGGCCTGGCCGTGCATTTGCCCGGCTCCAGGTGCGTCTGCTGGCCGGGGCGGACCGGCAACGGCGATTCGCGCCACAGGCAGGCGACGAAGTGCGGATGGTCGCCGGTGCCGTCGGCTCGCGACGTCGTGACGTCCACGAGCACCGGGTCGCGCAAGCCGTTGGCGATGTCGAGGCCGCGCGTCGAGTCGCCGGCGATCGCGAGGCGCGGCGGCAGCGCCGGTGCCTTCTCGCTCGCCGGCACCGCGTTGCGTGGCGCGAGCCACGTCGCACTGGCGATCACCACGCCGATCGCGAGCAGCGCCAGCGCCAGCAGGACGGCTTTGCGCGACAAGGTCCGACCTAGCGCTTCAGCGCGCGATGGCCGATGTCGCGGCGGTATTGCATGCCGTCGAACCGGATCTCGCCGATGGCGTCATAGGCGCGCTTCTGCGCCTGGCGCACGGAGTCGCCGAGCGCGGTGACGCACAGCACGCGCCCGCCACTGACGACGACGTCGTCGCCCGCCATCGCGGTGCCCGCGTGGAACACGTGCGTGTCCGGGTGCGTCTCGTCGTTCACGCGCTCGAGGCCGTGGATGACCGCGCCCTTCGCCGGCGCATCGGGATACCCGCCCGCGGCGAGCACGACACCGAGCGCGACGCGCCGGTCCCACTCGGCCTCGACGCGGTCGAGCGTGCCGTCGATCGCGTGCTCGAGCAGCGTTACGAAATCGCTGGTGAGTCGCATCATGATCGGCTGCGTCTCGGGGTCGCCCATCCGGCAGTTGAACTCGAGCGTCCTGGCATGGCCGGCGGGATCGATCATCACGCCCGCGTACAGGAAGCCCGTATATGGGATGCCGTCGGCGGCCATGCCCTGCACCGTCGGCGTGATGATCTCGCGCATGATTCGCGCGTGCACGGCGGGCGTGACCACCGGCGCCGGCGAGTACGCGCCCATGCCGCCCGTGTTGGGGCCCTGGTCGCCGTCCAAGAGCCGCTTGTGGTCCTGCGACGACGCGAGCGGCAGCACGTGGCGGCCGTCGACCATCACGATGAAGCTCGCCTCCTCGCCCGCGAGGAAGTCCTCGATGACGACGCGCGCGCCGGCATCGCCCATCGCGTTGCCGACGAGCATCGCGTCGATCGCGGCGTGCGCCTCGGCGAGCGTCGTCGCAACGACGACGCCCTTCCCTGCGGCGAGGCCGTCGGCCTTGATCACGATCGGCGCGCCACGGGCGTCGACGTACGCGTGCGCGGCAGCGGCATCGGCGAACGTCCTGTATTCCGCCGTCGGGATGCCGTGCCGCGCCATGAACGCCTTCGCGAAATCCTTCGACGACTCGAGCTGCGCCGCCGCCTTCGTCGGCCCGAAGATCGGCAGGCCCGCCGCGCGGAACGCGTCGACGACGCCTGCGGCGAGTGGCGCCTCGGGGCCGACGACCGTGAGCTGCACGTCGCGCTTGGCGAACGCGACGAGCTCGGCGATATCGGTGATCGGCACGTTGACGAGGCTCGGGTCGCGCGCAGTGCCGGCATTGCCGGGCGCGACGTAGACACGCGCGATGCGCGGCGAGCGCGCGATGCGCCACGCGAGCGCATGCTCGCGGCCGCCGCCGCCGATGACGAGTACGTTCATGGGGAAGGTGGTCCGGAAGGAAACGCGCGGCGACGTGTCGCGATGTCGGCGCGCGCGGTCAGAACTGGTACCGGGCGAAGAAGTACATCACGTCGCCATGGTTGATGCCGCCATTGAGCTTGGGGATGTACGTTGCCAGCAGCTCGGCCTGGTACACCTTGACCGACGCGATCGGCAGCGCCGCCGGGACGGGCCAGCCGTTGGCGATATCGGGCCGCTGCAGGATGAACGCGGCATAGCCCAGGCCGACGGACACGTCCGCCACCGCGGGCCAGTACGTCAACCAGGCCCAGCCCACCTGCGATTGCAGGTTGCTGTGCGAGTCCTTGAAGAACAGCGAGAACCAGATGTAGTTGTCGCCGTGCTCGTCCGTGCGTGCGAACCCGTAACCGCCGCCCCAAGCCTGGCTGTTGAGCTCCGCGAGCCGCTCCTCGGTCCACGTCCCCGGGATGTGCCACGCATATCCACTGAAGAACCACGTGGCACGTCCCTGGAACCACGCGGCCTTGAGGCCCTGGCACTGGCGTCCCGCCCATTGCCACATGGCCTCGCAGTTGAGCCATGCGCGCTGCTCCAGCGGCGTGTTCACGCTGCCGGGCGCGATGAACGGATTGGGATGCGACGCGAGCCACTCGACGGTGATCGGATCAGGGAGCTTCCAGTCGGACGCCGGCGCGGGCGCGGCGGGCGCAGGCTCGGGGACCGGCTGCGCAGCGGGGGCCTGCGCAAGCACGACGGACCGTGGCGCCGCATCCGTCTGCGCCAACGTGGCCGTTGCACCCATCAGGCATGCAGCGGCCAGCCCGCAGCGGGTCATCGTCTTCAACATGGGAGGCAGGGACATGATCGTCGCGTCAGTGGCGGAAGTGGCGGACGCCGGTGAACACCATCGCGATGTCGCGCTCGTCGGCAGCGGCGATCACCTCGTCGTCGCGGACGCTGCCGCCCGGCTGGATCACGGCGACGGCGCCGTGCTCGGCGACGACGTCGACGCCGTCGCGGAACGGGAAGAACGCGTCGGACGCGACGACCGAGTTGGCGAGGTCCAGCATCGAGTTCGAGGCCTTGGCGGCGGCGACGCGCGTGGAATCGACGCGGCTCATCTGGCCAGCGCCGATACCCAGCGTGGCGCCGTCGCGGCAGTACACGATCGCGTTCGACTTCACGTACTTGGCGACGCGCCACGCGAACACGAGGTCCGTCATCTGGTGCGGCGTCGGCGCGCGCTTGGTCACCACCTTGAACGACGCGCGCTCGACGTTCAGGTGGTCGGCCGTCTGCACGAGCAGGCCGCCGCCGACGCGCTTGAAGTCGAGCGGGGGCGTCACCGGCTTGGACGGCAGCGGGATCTCGAGCACGCGCACGTTCTTCTTCTGCGCGATCACGGCAAGCGCGTCCGGCGTGTAGCCCGGCGCGATCAGCACCTCGAGGAACTGGACGGCGATCGCCTCGACGGTGGCCGCGTCGACGGCGACGTTGAACGCGATGATGCCGCCGAACGCGCTGGTCGGGTCCGTGGCAAACGCGCGCGTATACGCCTCGAGCGGGGTATCGCCCAGCGCGACGCCGCACGGGTTGGCGTGCTTGACGATCACGCATGCGGTGCCGTCGAACGTCTTCACGCATTCCCACGCGGCGTCCGCGTCGGCGATGTTGTTGTACGACAGCTCCTTGCCCTGCAGTTGCCGCGCCGTCGCGATGCCGCCGGGCACGTGGTCGTCGTCGCGGTAGAACGCGGCGAGCTGGTGCGGGTTCTCGCCGTAGCGCAGCGCCTGGATCCGCTCGCCCGCGTAGCGGAACGATTGCGGGAACGCTTCCGCCTTGCCGTCGACGTGGCGCGCCGTGAGCCAGTTGGCGATCGCGCCGTCGTAGGCCGCCGTGTGCGCGAACGCCTTGCGCGCGAGGTTGAAGCGCGTGGCATCGGACAGCGAATGCGTGTGGCCGCCCACTTCGGACAGCACTGCCGCGTAATCGTCGGGGTCGACGACGATGCCGACGTGCGCCCAGTTCTTGGCTGCGGAGCGGACCATCGTCGGGCCGCCGATGTCGATGTTCTCGATCGCGTCCTCGAGCGTGCACGTCGGGTTGGCCACGGTGGCACGGAACGGGTAGAGGTTGACGACGACGAGGTCGATCGGCGGGATGTCGTGGGCCTGCAACGCGGCCGCGTGCTCGGCGACGTCGCGGCGCGCGAGGATGCCGCCGTGCACCTTGGGGTGCAGCGTCTTCACACGGCCGTCGAGCATCTCGGGAAAGCCGGTGTACGTGCCGATGTCGGTGACAGCGAGGCCGGCGTCGGCGAGCGCCTTGGCGGTGCCGCCCGTCGACAGCAGCTTGATGCCAAGCCTGGCGAGGCCGCGCGCGAAGTCGACGATGCCGCGCTTGTCCGAAACCGAAAGCAGTGCCTGGGTGATCGCGGCGGCCATCGTCAGATCATCTTGTACTTGGTGAGCTTGGTGCGCAGCGTGTTGCGGTTGAGGCCCAGCATGTCCGCCGCCTGCGTCTGGTTGCCGCCGACGCGCTGCATCACGCACACGAGCATCGCCTTCTCGACGTGGCCGATGACCATGTCGTAGACGTTGCTCGCAGGCTCGCCGTCGAGCCTGGCGAAATAGTCGTTGAGCGAGCGCTCGACCGACTGGCAGATCTCGTTGGACCCGTTGAGCTGTGGCTTGCGCTTCATGCGGCGAGCGCCTCGCGCCATGGCGCAGTGCCGCGCGTGCCGCCTTCCAGCGCGTCGAAGTAACGCTCGACGCTCGCGCGCTGTGCGGCGACGGTCACGGTGGCCTGCATGTCGCGCCGGAAGTCGGCGGCGCCCGGCAGGTCTTCCGTGTACCAGCCGAGGTGCTTGCGCGCGATGCGCACGCCGAGTTCCTCGCCGTAGAACGCGTAGTGATCGGCGAGATGCTCGACGATCAGCGCGCGCATCTCGGCCAGCGAGGGCGGCGCGAGCTCCGTGCCCGTCGCGAGGAAGTGGGCGATCTCGCGGAAGATCCACGGGCGGCCTTGCGCCGCGCGGCCGATCATCAGCCCATCGGCCCCGGTCATCGCGAGCACGTGCCGCGCGTGCTGCGGCGTGCGGATGTCGCCGTTGGCGATCACCGGAATGCGCACGGCGCGCTTCACCGCAGCGATGGTCTCGTATTCGACGGCGCCGACGAACAGGTCCGCGCGCGTGCGGCCGTGGATCGACAGCGCGGCGATGCCTGCGTCTTCGGCCAGCCGCGCGATCGAAAGCGCGTTGCGCGACTGCGGCGACGGCCCGGTGCGGATCTTCAGCGTGACGGGCACGTCGACGGCGGCGACGACGGCTGCGAGGATCCGCGCGACGCGCGGCTCGTCCGCCAGCAGCGCGGAACCGGCGGCCACGTTGCAGACCTTCTTGGCCGGGCACCCCATGTTGATGTCGATGACCTGCGCCCCGCGCGCGACGTTGTAGCGCGCGGCCTCCGCCATCAGCTCGGGATCGGCGCCGGCGATCTGCACGGCGATCGGCGCGACCTCGCCTGCGTGGTCGATGCGACGGCGCGACTTGTCGGTACCGAACAGCCGGGGGTTGGACGCCACCATCTCCGACACGGCATAGCCCGCGCCCAGCCGTTTGCACAGCTGGCGGAACGGGCGGTCGGTGACGCCCGCCATCGGCGCAACGACCAGATTGTTCGGCAACGTGTAGGGACCGATCTGCACGGAATCGAAGTCGCTGCGGGTGGTGCACGCGGGCCAACGCGAAATTCCACGTTGGCGTGCGGTGCGGGGGAGCGGATTATACCGTCAGTGCATGCCGAACAGCATCGCGCGCGTGAAGGCCCGGCGCGCCGGCGGCAGCGTATCGAGCAGCGTCAGCGCCAGGCCGCGCGGCCATGCGACCAGCGGGTGGCCGCCGGCGAAGATGCGCGTCAGGCCGTGCGTCAGCGCGATGCCGGCCGCGCGATCGTTGCGCCGCCCGCGCGCGAACGCACCGACGACGTCGGCGCTGCCCCAATCCGAGGCATCGCTCCGGGCCAGCAGCGCGGCGAGTTCGTGCGCATCGCGCAGGCCCACGTTGAAGCCTTGCCCCGCCACCGGATGCAGCGTCTGTGCCGCGTTGCCGAGCAGCACGACACGCGGCGCGACGCGTGGCCGCGCATATTCGAGCGTGAGCGGGAACGTGCGTCGCGTGCCCACCGCCGTCAGTCGCCCCAAGTGGCGCCCGGCGTGACGTGCGAGCGTGGCGAGGAACGCGGCGTCGTCGAGCGCAAGCGTCCGCGTGGCCTGCTCGGGGGTTTGCGTCCAGACGAGCCCGTAATGGTCGCCGCGCGGCAGCAGCGCCACCGGGCCACCCGGCGTGAAACGCTCGTACGCGATGCCGCGATGCGGCGCGGCCGGTGTGACGTCCGCGATCAGCGCGACCTGGCCATAGTCGTGATGGACGCGCTCGATGCCAGGGATCGCGAGCGCGCCGCCGTCGGCGACGACCACCAGCCGTGCAGCGACGGGCGCGCCGTCATCGAGCGTCAGCGTGGCCTCGGGCGCGGACGCCGAGGTGGCGAGCGATTGCGCGCGCACGCCGAAGCGCACCGCGATCCCCGCGCGGACGAGCGCCTCGTCGAGCGCGCGCTGCAGCGCGGTCGACGACGCGACGTAGCCGAGTGCGGGAACGCCGACGTCGGCAGCCGACAGCGTGGCGCTGCCGAACCCGCGCGCCTGCGAGACGTCGATCGCGACGATCGGCGTCAGCGCGCCCGGGGTGGCCGCAAGCGCGGACCATGCGCCCGTGCGCTCGAGGATCAGCCGCCCGCCGTGCGACAGCGCCAGCGAACGCTCGCCGCGGGCATCGGTGTGGGCGGCGCGCGCGTCGAGCACGACGACGTCGCGGCCCGTGCGTGCGAGGCCCAGCGCCAGCGTCGCGCCGACCGGTCCGGCGCCGATGATCGCGACGTCGTGCACGGGTCCGACCCTATTTATTCCACCCACGTCGAAGTCGCGCCAACTTCACCCGATAAATAGGGTCGGACCCTAGCGCAGCGCCTCGATCGCCGCCACCGTCTTCGGGCACGCAGCCGTCAGGTTCTCGTGGCCGGCCGCGGTGACGAGCACGTCGTCTTCGATGCGGATGCCGATGTTCCAGAACGCCTCGGGCACGTTGTCGGCCGGACGGATATACGTGCCCGGCTCCACCGTCAGCACCATGCCGGGCGCGAGTTTGACCGACGCACCGTTGACGCGGTACTGGCCCGCGTCGTGGACGTCCATGCCAAGCCAGTGGCCCGCGCGGTGCATGTAGAACTGCTTGTACGCGCCACTCTCGAGCACGCCGTCCAGCGTGCCGCTGCACAGGCCGAGGTCGATGTAGCCCTGCGCGAGCACGCGCTCGGCGACGCCGTGGTACTCGTGGAAGTCGATGCCGGGCTTGATCGCGTCCAGGCACGCGAGCTGCGACTGCAGCACCAGTTCGTAGACGTCGCGCTGCGGCCCCGTGAACTTGCCATTGACCGGAAACGTGCGCGTGATGTCCGATGCATAGCCCTGGTATTCGCAGCCCGCGTCGATCAGCAGCAGGTCGCCGTCCATCATCCGCCGGTTGTTGTCGCGGTAGTGCAGCACGCAGGCATTGGGGCCGGATGCGACGATCGACGGGTAGGCGACGGCCTGCGCGCCTTCGCGCAGGAACACGTACGCGAGTTCCGCTTCCGCCTGGTATTCGAACTGCCCGGGACGCGTGTTGCGCATCGCCTGGACGTGCGCCTCCGACGAGATCGCGCACGCCTTCTTCATCAATGCGATCTCGTGCGCGTCCTTGACGAGGCGCATCGAATCCAGCGCGCCACGCACGTCGACCACCGTTTCCGGCGCCGTGACGCCGGTGCGTACGCGGTTGCGCACGTCGTTCAACGTCTGCGCGACCTTCCGGTCCCACTGGTCGGACATGCCCAGCGGCGTATACAGCGCAGGACGGTCCGACGCGAGGTCCGCGAGCACGCGATCCAGCTCGCCGATCGGATGCGCCTCGTCGAAGCCGAAGATCTCGCGCGCGGCATCGGGACCGTAACGGAAGCCGTCCCAGATCTCGCGTTCCTCGTTCTTCTCGCGGCAGAACAGCACGTGGCGGTCGCTGGCCGGCCCGTCGCTGCCGGCCACCAGCGCCACGACCGCCTCGGGCTCCGGAAAGCCGGTGAGGTAGTAGAAATAGCTGTCGAAGCGGTACGGGTACGTCGAGTCGCGGTTGCGCGCGACCTCCGGCGCCGTCGGCACGAGTGCCAGGCCGCCGTTGGCGTGCTGGCGCATCGACTGGAGCAGCGCCGCGCGGCGCTCGCGATAGACGTGGTGGGCGTGGTTCATGGCATTCGGAGTGGCGGTCGCGTGGCGACCTTGCGGAAGCCCCGATTGTAGCCCCGGGACGGTGCGCTACCATCGGCCGAATGGCGGCAGCCCACGACGACGGCACGCGACCGCGGCCACCCTTGCTCGACGCAAAGCAGCGCCTGCGCGACACGGTGCTCGCCGCACGGTCCGCGCTCACCGACGTCGCGCGCGCCGACGCGAGTGACCGGATCGCCGCACGGCTTGTCGCCACGCCCCGCTTCGCCGGCGCCGGTACCGTGATGCTGACGATGCCGTTCCGCGGCGAATGGGATACGCAGCCCTTGGTCGACGCTGCGCTGCGCGCCGGCAAGCGCGTCGTGCTGCCGCGCGTCGACGCGGGTGCGCGGATGCTCGTGCTGCACGCCGTCAGCGATGTGGGACGCGAGCTGGCTGCAGGATTCGCGGGTATCGCGGAACCCAGCGCCGACGCGCCACGCGTCGAGCCCGCCGCCATCGACTGGGTGCTGGTGCCGGGCCTCGCGTTCGACGACACCGGCCGGCGCCTCGGCTATGGCGGCGGCTTCTACGACCGGCTGCTGCCGCTGATGCGTCCCGACGCGCAGCGTGCCGCCGGCGCCTTCGACGAGCAGGTCGTGACTGCGGTGCCAGTGGGCCCGCACGACGCGCGTATCGACGAGCTGGCGACGCCGACGCGGCACTGGACGTGGTGACGCTGCGCCCGTGCCGCGCCCTGCCCGCATGAAGCCGTGGTGACGCCCGCCCAACGGCTCGCCGTCGTGACGCTGGCGGCGACGACGGCGATCCAGGTGTTCACATCGCTCGCCGGCACTGCAGTGGCGGTGCTGGCGCCAGCGATCGCCGGCGACCTCGGTGTAGCGCCCAAGTGGGTGGGCGTGTTCGTCGGGCTCGTCTATACCGGCGCGATGATGGCGAGTCCGTTGTCGGGCACGATGGTGCGGCGCTTCGGCGCGATCCGGGTGTCGCAGGCCTGCGCGCTGATCTGCGCGATCGGCATCGCGATCGTCGCCGTCGCGCCGCACGGCTGGCTATGGCTGCCGGCGCTGGCCGCGATCGTGCTCGGCTGGGGCTACGGGCCGATCACGCCGGCATCGTCGCATGTGCTCGCGCGCACGACGCCGCCCGCGCAGATGAGCCTGATGTTCTCGATCAAGCAGACGGGCGTGCCGGCCGGCGTCGCCCTGGGCGGTGCCGTGTTGCCAGCGCTGGCGGTCGCGCTGACGTGGCAGCACGCGTTCGTCGCGATCGCGCTGGCCGGCATCGCCGTCGCGTTCGCCGCGCAGCCGATCCGCGCCACGCTCGACGACGATGCCGATCCTGCCACGCGGCTGTCGATGGCGAGCGTGCTCGCGCCGATGCGCACGGTGCTGCGCACGCCCGCGCTGCGGCGGCTCGCGTTGCTGTCGCTCGCCTACGCCGCGGTGCAGGTGTCGGTGACGAGCTTCCTCGTCGTGTATCTGACCGAAACGCTGCGCTGGTCGCTCGTGGCAGCAGGCTTCGGGCTCACGCTCGCTACCGTCGGCGGCGTCGTCGGCCGCATCGGCTGGGGCGCGGTGGCAGATCGGCTGCAGGCGCCGATGCCGGTGCTCGTCGTGCTGGGACTGCTGTCCGCGACATGCGCGCTGGCGATGGCCGCCGCACAGCCGCAGTGGCCGGCAGGCCTCGTGCTTGGGCTGGCAACACTTCTTGGCGCCACCGCCATCGGCTGGAACGGCGTGCAGCTCGCCGAAGTCGCGCGCCGGGCGCCAGCGGGCCACGCCGGCGCAATCACCGGCGCGGCGAGCTTCATCACATTCTCGGGCGTCGTCAGCGGTCCGCCGCTGTTCGCGGTGCTGACGGCGCTGACCGGCACGTACCGGGCCGGCTTCCTGCTGCTGGCGGTGCTTGCCGTCGGCGGCGCGGCGATCGCCGGGAAGCGATCGCCGGCCCCGTAACGCGCGTCAGCGGTCCTTGCGCCGGACCTGCGCGACGCGCAGCGACACCAGCGCCAGCGCCGCGAGCATCACGGCCAATGCCGCAAGACCCGCGTGCGACGTGGCCGGGACGTTGACGGCGGCGCCCGGCACGCACGAAATAGTGCCCACCGCCGTGCCGTTCGTCGCCAGCACGTAGTAGCCGACGCCCTGGCCGAACCCGGTCGTCGTATAGGTCACCGAGTCACCCAGTCCGTGCGGCCCCGAGTACACCGGCGTCCCGCTCGGGTCGCCCACCAGGTTCCACGAGACCGCCGTTGCGGTGCCACCCCCGCTCGTCACGGATACCGTCACGATCGTGTTGGGTGGGAAGTAGCTCCCGTTCGTATCGTTGGCCACCGAAATCGGGGCCGAGAAGCTCGTCGGACACGGCGGGGGCGCCTGGGCGCCGGCGGCGGATGCGAGACAGAGCACGGCGGCGACCACGATGAGCCGCGGGTTGAGACGTAGCATGGTGACTCTCCCTGGTGAAGACGCCCGAGATCCTCGGGTGCTCGATAGCGAGCGTAGGCCGCGTCGACCCAGGCGAACAAGGGGTGACACGCGAACCGGGCGCGCGAACCCAGGGGCTGTAGCGTCGTCACAACGTGTGGCCGCGGTCGGAACACGCTTGAGGCGTCCGTCACATATTTGGAAATCATTTCCACGATGTGGTAAATTGGAGAAATGGGGTCTGCCGTCGGGTTTGGCCGCCCGCGCGCCTGGAAAACAGGGTCGGACCCTGCACCGCAGCAATACTTCGCCGGTAGCGCCGCCTACAATCAAAAATCGGGCGCTCGCGACGGCGCCTTGGAGGAGCACCCGATGGACATGCGCAAGACGGACGGCGATCCGCAGGAAACCACCGAATGGGTCGAGGCGCTGCAGGGCGTCATCGCCAACGAGGGCCCCGAGCGCGCCCACTTCCTGATCGAGCAGCTGATCGACGAGGCGCGGCGCGAAGGCGCCTACGTCCCGTTCTCGGCCAACACCGAGTACATCAACACGATCCCGGCCGACCAGCAGCCCAAGATGCCCGGCGACGGCGCGATCGAGGAAAAGATCCGCAACGTCGCGCGCTGGAACGCGATGGCGATGGTGCTGCGCGCCAACAAGCACACGAACGTCGGCGGCCACATCGCGAGCTACGCGTCGGCTGCCACGCTGTACGACGTCGGCTTCAACCATTTCTGGCACGCCCCGTCGCCGGAGCACGGCGGCGACCTCGTGTTCGTCCAGGGCCATTCGGCACCCGGCGTCTACGCGCGGGCGTTCATGCTCGGCCGCTTCACGGAAGCGCAGATGGACAGCTTCCGGCAGGAAGTCGACGGCAAGGGCATCTCGTCGTACCCGCACCCGTGGCTGATGCCGGATTTCTGGCAGTTCCCGACGGTGTCGATGGGCCTGGGCCCGCTGATGGCGATCTACCAGGCACGCTTCATGAAGTACCTGCAGGACCGCGGCCTCGCGCAGACGGCAGGCCGCAAGGTCTGGTGCTTCTGCGGCGACGGCGAGATGGACGAGCCCGAGTCGATGGGCGCCATCGGGATGGCGGGCCGCGAGAACCTCGACAACCTGATCTTCGTCGTCAACTGCAACCTGCAGCGGCTCGACGGCCCGGTACGCGGCAACGGCAAGATCATCCAGGAGCTCGAGAGCGACTTCCGCGGCGCGGGCTGGAACGTCATCAAGGTCATCTGGGGCACGGGCTGGGACCAACTGCTCGCGCGCGACAAGAGCGGCCTTTTGCGCAAGCGGATGATGGAAGCGGTCGACGGCGAGTACCAGACGTTCAAGTCGAAGGACGGCGCCTACGTGCGCAAGCACTTCTTCGGCAAGTACCCCGAGCTTCTCGACATGGTGTCCGACTGGACCGATGACGATATCTGGCGCCTCAACCGCGGCGGCCTCGACCCGTTCAAGGTCTATGCGGCCTACGACGCGGCCGTGAAGAGCACCGGCCAGCCCACGGTGATCCTCGCCAAGACGATCAAGGGCTTCGGCATGGGCGAATCGGGCGAGGCGCAGAACATCACGCACCAGCAGAAGAAGATGTCGCGTGATTCGCTGAAGCGCTTCCGCGACCGCTTCGACATCCCGGTGGACGAGGCGACGATCGACGACGTGCCCTACGTCAAGTTCGACGAGGGCTCGCCGGAACTCGAGTACATGCGCTCGCACCGCAACGCGCTGGGCGGCTACCTGCCGCAACGCCGGCGCAAGGTCGAGCCGATGCCCGTGCCGGAGCTCTCCGCGTTCGAGCGCTTCCTGAAGAGCACCGAGGATCGCGAGATCTCGACGACGATGGCGTTCGTGCAGATCCTGGGCACGCTGATCCGCGACAAGGCCATCGGCAAGTACGTCGTCCCGATCGTGCCCGACGAATCGCGCACGTTCGGCATGGAAGGCATGTTCCGCCAGCTCGGCATCTGGAACCAGCTCGGCCAGCTGTACACGCCGGAAGATGCCGACCAGCTTATGTTCTACAAGGAATCGAAGACCGGCCAGGTGCTGCAGGAAGGCATCAACGAGGCCGGCGCGATGTGCGACTGGATCGCCGCCGCCACCGCGTACTCGACGCACGGCGTGCAGACCATCCCGTTCTACATCTTCTACTCGATGTTCGGGTTCCAGCGTGTCGGCGACCTCGCGTGGGCCGCCGGCGACATGCGCTCGCGCGGCTTCCTGCTGGGCGGCACGGCGGGTCGCACGACGCTGAACGGCGAAGGACTGCAGCACGAGGATGGCCACTCGCACCTGATCTCGGCCACCGTCCCGAATTGCATCTCGTACGACCCGACGTTCGGCTACGAGGTCGCAGTCATCATCCAGGACGGCCTGCGCCGCATGGTCAGCAACCAGGAAGACGTGTACTACTACCTGACGCTGATGAACGAGAACTACCAGCAGCCCGCGATGCCCGAAGGCGCGGCGCCGGACATCCTGAAGGGGATGTACAAGTTCGCCGCGGGCGCGCCGGCCGGCAAGAAGGCGGCGCCGCGCGTGCAGCTCCTGGGCAGCGGCACGATCTTCCGCGAAGTGATGGCCGCCGCCGAGATGCTGAAGAACGACTGGGGCGTCGACGCGGACCTGTGGAGCTGCCCGAGCTTCACCGAGCTCGCGCGCGACGGCCACGCCGTCGATCGCCACAATCTGTTCAACCCGACGGGCAAGCCAGGCGTCCCGCACGTGACCAGGCTCCTCGCCGATACGCAAGGCCCGGTCATCGCCGCGACGGACTATGCGCGCGCATTCGCCGAGCAGATCCGCGCCTACGTGCCGCGCCGCTACGTCGTGCTGGGCACCGACGGCTTCGGTCGCTCGGACACGCGCGAGCAGCTGCGCAAGTTCTTCGAGGTCGATCGCTGGTACGTGACGATCGCCGCGCTGAAGGCGCTGGCCGACGACGGCACGCTCCCCGCGAAGACGGTGGCGGATGCGATCAAGAAGTACGGCATCGACGCGGCGAAGCCCGCGCCGTGGACCGTCTGACGCGACGCCCTCCCATCCACGCCACCAAGGACGAACGCGCATGCTGGACGTGAAGGTGCCGGACATCGGCGACTACAAGGACGTGCCGGTGATCGACGTGCTGGTGAAGCCGGGCGACACGGTTGCGGTCGACGACCCGCTCGTCACGCTCGAATCCGACAAGGCGACGATGGACGTGCCGTCGCCATCGGCGGGCGTCGTGAAGAGCATTGTCGTCAAGGTCGGCGACAAGGTCAGCGAAGGCAGCGTCGTGCTGCAGATGGACGCAGGCGGCGCCACGGCCGCCGCGCCCGCCGCGCCGGCGCCCAAGGCCGCGCCGAACGGTGCGACATCCGCCGTCGCCACCGCACCGGCGCAAGCATTCGTGCCCGGCGCCACGTTGCCCGGCGAAGGCCCGTCGGGCAATCCGCCGCTGATGGCGACGACCGAGGTGAAGGTGCCGGACATCGGCGATTACACCGACGTCCCCGTCATCGAGGTCTTCGTCAAGCCGGGCGACATCGTGAAGCTCGACGACCCGCTCGTGATGCTCGAGTCCGACAAGGCGACGATGGAAGTGCCGGCGACGGTCGCGGGCGTGATCCAGGGCGTGCGCGTCGCCGTTGGCGACAAGGTCAGCGAAGGCACGGTGATCGCGTCGGTGTCGGCGCGCTCCGAAGGCAGCGCGATCGTCGCGGCACCGGTTGGCGCGCCTGCAGCCCCGCAGGCCGCGACACCGGCGCGCGCCGCGGCGCCCGCGACGACCACCGCACCCGCAGCACCTGCCGCAGCCGCCGGGCATCCGCCGCCGGTCGTCGACCCGACGTCGTTCAAGGCCGCGCACGCGTCGCCTTCCGTGCGGCTGTTCGCGCGCGAGCTCGGCGTCGACCTCACGCGCGTCACCGGTTCGGGACCGAAGGGCCGCATCGTGCGCGAGGACGTGCAGGGCTACGTCAAGCAGGCGCTGAAGGCGCCGCCCGCGGCGGCGGCGGCGCCGGCCGGAGGCAGTGGCCTCAACCTGCAGCCCTGGCCCAACGTCGATTTCACGAAGTACGGCCCGGTGGACGTGAAGCCGCTGTCGCGGATCAAGAAGATCTCGGGCGCCAACCTCGCGCGCAACTGGGTGATGATCCCGCACGTCACGCAGTTCGACGAGGCGGACATCACCGACCTCGAGGCGCTGCGCGTCGCGCTCAACAAGGAGAACGAGAAGACGGGCCCCAAGGTCACGATGCTCGCGTTCCTGATCAAGGCCAGCGTCGCGGCGCTGAAGCGCTTTCCCGATTTCAACGCGTCGCTCGTCAGCAAGCCGGACGGCGACGAGCTCGTGCTGAAGCAGTACTTCCACGTCGGCTTTGCCGCCGACACACCGAACGGCCTCGTCGTGCCGGTGATCCGCGACGCGGACAAGAAGGGCGTGCTGGCCATCGCAAAGGAAATGGGCGAGCTGTCCGCAAAGGCGCGCGACGGCAAGCTGACGCCGGCCGAGATGCAGGGCGGGTGCTTCTCGATCAGCTCGCTGGGTGGCATCGGCGGCACGGCGTTCACGCCGATCATCAACGCGCCGGAGGTCGCGATCCTCGGGGTGTCGAAGAGCACGCTGAAGCCGGTGTGGGACGGCAAGGCCTTCGTGCCGCGGCTCACGCTGCCGCTGTCGCTGTCGTACGACCATCGCGTCATCGACGGCGCGGCCGCGGCGCGCTTCACCGCCTACTACTCGGCCCTGCTCGCCGACATGCGGCGCTCGCTGCTGTGACGCGGGCCGCGGGCGCGGATCGCCTGTGAACGCGCGGCCACGGCGCACGCGGATCGCCGCGCGCGTGCTGCTGGCGGCGTGTTGTGCGGTCGCCGCGGCGGCCTCCGCGAGCGAGCGTGTCTACACGGTGCCCACGCGGCCCGGTGTCACCGATGCGTATCTCGAGGTTGTCCGCGACGGCGCGCCCAAGAAGGCCATCGTCGTGGTGTTCGTCGGTGGCCTGGGCACGATCCACCTGGCGGAGCGCGCCGCCAAAGATCGCGTCAAGTTCGGCCCCGGCGCGAATTTCCTGGTCCGCATCCGCGAGGCGCTCGCGGGCGACGACATGGCGGTCGAAGTCGTCGACACACCGTCCGACCGCCAGGACGCGGGCCTCACCGACGCGTTCCGGATGAGCGCCGACCACGCGACCGACGTGCGAGCGATCGTGGCCGACGCAAAGTCGCGCTACCCGCAGGCTCCCGTGTACCTCGTGGGCACGAGCCGCGGCACCGTGTCGGCCGCGTATGTCGGCGCGGTGCTCGGCGACGCGATCGCCGGCGTCGTGCTCACCTCCACGATCACCGTGCCATCGCGCGTCGGGCCCGGCGTCGCGACGTTCGACTTCGGCAAGCTGCGCGCGCCACTGCTGCTCGTACACAGCGTCGACGATGCGTGCCCGCAAAGCCCGTACGCGGGCGCGGCGCGGCTCGGTGCCCGCTACCCGCTCGTGTCCGTGGCCAGCGGCTTGCCACCGCAGTCCGGTCCGTGCGAGCCGTTGGCGCCGCATGGTTATTTCGGCATGGAAGCGCAAACCACGTCCGCGATCCGCGCATTCATGCTCGGCCAACCCTTTCCCCGTTCGATTCCATGAGCCAGCGTCCCGTCCTCGTTCCCGACATCGGCGACTTCGCCGACGTCCCCGTCATCGAAGTCTTCGTGAAGCCCGGCGACCGCATCAACGCCGAGGATCCGCTCGTTACGCTCGAATCGGACAAGGCGACGATGGACGTGCCGTCACCGGCGGCGGGCACCGTCGTCGCCGTGCTCGTGAAAGTGGGCGACCGCGTGAAGGAAGGCGTGCCGCTCGTCACGCTGGACAGCGCGGATACGGGCGCGACCGCGGCACCTGCCGCGCCAGCCGCCACCGCACCGACGAAGGCCGCGGCTCCCGCACAGCCCGCCCCCGCGCCGGCGCCCGCAAAGGCCGCGCCGGCGAGCGCGCCGGTCGCCACGGGCCCGGCGGACCTCGAGTGTGACGTCGTCGTCCTCGGCTCCGGCCCCGGCGGCTACAGCGCCGCATTCCGCGCCGCCGACCTGGGGCTCAGGACCGTGCTGATCGAACGCTATGCGACGCTGGGCGGCGTGTGCCTCAACGTGGGCTGCATTCCGTCGAAGGCGTTGCTGCACATCGCCGGCGTCGTCGACGAGGCCCGGGTGCTCGCCGAGCACGGGATCGCGTTCGGCGCGCCGAGCGTGGACCTCGCGAAGCTCGTCGCGTGGAAGAACAAGGTCGTAGGCAAGCTCACCGGCGGTCTCGCCGGCATGGCCAAGGCGCGCAACGTCACCGTCGTGCGCGGCACCGGCACGTTCATCGATCCACATCGGATCAGCGTCGCGCTGACGGAAGGCGACGGCCAGGCCACGACGGGTGCCACGAAAGTCGTCGCGTTCCGCAACGCGATCATTGCGGCTGGCTCGCAGGCGGTGAAGCTGCCGTTCCTTCCCGACGACCCGCGCGTGCTGGATTCCACCGGCGCGCTCGAGCTCAAGTCGATCCCGAAGCGGATGCTGATCATCGGCGGCGGCATCATCGGGCTCGAGATGGGCACCGTGTACTCGACGCTGGGCGCGAAGCTCACCGTCGTCGAGATGATGGACGGCCTGATGCCCGGCGCGGATCGCGACCTCGTCCGCGTGTGGGAAAAGGTCAACAAGCCGCGCTTCGATGCCGT
>JAFEDG010000139.1 GCA_018241745.1 Pseudomonadota bacterium | reverse complement strand
TCGCCGACGCGATCGCGCTGTCACGCGCGACGGTGCGTACGATCCGCCAGAACCTTCTGTTCGCGTTCGGCTACAACGTGCTCGGCATCCCGCTCGCGGCGCTGGGCTTGCTCAACCCGATGGTGGCTGGCGCCGCGATGGCGGCGAGCTCCGTGTCCGTCGTCGGCAATGCGCTGCGCCTCAAGCGCTGGCGCCCGGGTCCGACCCTGTTTTCCGCGCGCGAGGGTCGAACGGTCGACGTGAGGCCCGCGCGCGGAAAATAGGGTCGGACCCTGGAGACGAACATGCAAACGGCAACCTTGAAGATCGATGGGATGAGCTGCAGCGGCTGCGTGGGCAGCGTCACGCGCGCGCTGACGCAGCTCGACGGCGTGGCGGACGTCAACGTGACGCTCGAGCCGCCGCAGGCCACGGTGACGTTCGACCAGCAGCACGTCGAGATCGCGAGCCTGATCGCGGCGATCGAGGACGCGGGCTATGACGTCAGGACCTAAAGCGGCCGCGGCGCCACGCGCGACAGGCGCGCCGGCGGCGACGGCCGCCCACGACGGGCATCGCCACGTTCATCGCGCGGACAAGGATGCGCTGGCCAAGCGCCTGAACCGCATCGAAGGCCAGGTGCGCGGCATCGCCGGCATGATCGCCGACGACCGTTACTGCATCGACGTGTTGACGCAGGTCGCTGCCGTGCAGTCGGCGCTCGACGCGCTGGCGCTGCAGCTCCTGGAGCAGCACCTGCACGGTTGCGTGCAGCATGCCGTGCACTCGGGCGACGGCGACCGCGCGATCGACGAGGCGCTCGCCGTCATCCGCAAGTTCGCGCGCTGACCGCGGGCCCGCGCGCGCCGCGTGGCGTCAGGCCTTGATCTTCGCGATCCAGGCCGCGAAAGCCGCCATGAACTTGGTCAGGAACTCGCGGCTCTGGTCGTTGGCGATGCCGCCGTCGGCGCCCAGGATCTGCGAGACGTGGCCGACATACGCTTCCGGCTGCTGCAGCGTCGGCATGTTGAGGAACACGAGCGACTGCCGCAGCGCGTGATTGGC
>JAFEDG010000138.1 GCA_018241745.1 Pseudomonadota bacterium | reverse complement strand
CTCAACACCGGCATCCTCGCGCTTGGTGCCGCGCTTGCGAGCGTCATGGGCACGACGGGCGCGTCGATGCTGCTGATCCGACCGTTGCTGCGCGCCAATGACAACCGGCGCCATCGCGCGCACGTCGTCGTGTTCTTCATCTTCCTGGTCGCCAACATCGGCGGTGCGTTGACGCCGCTCGGTGACCCGCCGCTATTCCTCGGGTTCCTGAAAGGCGTCGACTTCTTCTGGACCACGCAGGCGCTGCTGTGGCCGACGCTGATGGCGAGCTGCATCCTGCTGGCATTGTTCCATGCAGTCGACCGCTGGTTGTGGCAGCGCGAAGGCGAGGCCCGCCCTGCGGCGCAGGACCCCACGCCGGATCAGCCGGTCCATATCGACGGCAAGATCAATTTCCTGTTCCTGCTGGGCATCCTGGCGCTGGTGCTGCTGTCCGGCGCATGGAAGTCCGGCATCGCCATCGACATCGCAGGTACGTCGCGCGACCTGCAGGGCATCGTGCGCGATGCCGGATTGCTCGGCATCGCGTGGGCGTCGTGGCGGCTGACGCCGCATGCGGTCCGCGAGGCGCATCACTTCGAGTGGGGACCCATCGTGGAGGTTGCCAAGCTGTTCGCAGGCATCTTCCTCACGATCATTCCCGCGATCGCGATGCTGCGCGCCGGCACCGACGGCGCGCTCGCCCCGGTGGTGAATCTCGTCACCGGCACCGACGGCCAGCCCAACGACGCGCTGTACTTCTGGGTGACCGGGGCGCTGTCGTCGTTCCTCGACAACGCGCCGACCTACCTGGTGTTCTTCAATCTCGCGGGCGCGGATCCCGCTGCGCTGATGGGACCGATGGCCAGCACGCTGACGGCCATCTCCCTCGGCGCAGTGTTCATGGGCGCCAACACGTACATCGGCAACGCGCCGAACTTCATGGTCAAGGCCATTGCGGAATCGCGTGGCGTACGGATGCCGAGCTTTTTTGCCTACCTTGGATGGGCGGTGCTCGTGCTGATGCCGATCTATGTGCTGCTTACGCTGGTGTTCCTGTAGCATCCC
>JAFEDG010000137.1 GCA_018241745.1 Pseudomonadota bacterium | reverse complement strand
CGTACGCAAGCGGCGCATCTTCGCGCGCGGCGGCGAGCAGTTCGTCGGACACGGCCATCGGCACGGCCGGACCGAGCAACGCGAGCCGCGCGAGACGCGAGGGAGCCTGGCGCGCGACGTCGAGTACCGCAAGCGCGCCGAGCGAATGGCCGACGAGCGTCGCCCGGGCCACGCCCGCCGCGTCCAGCAATGCGATAAGCCATGCGGCGATGGCCTCGACACTCGCGAGCGCGACGCCGCCCGACTTCCCGTGCCCCGGCAGGTCCACCGCAAGCACGTTGCAGCCGTGCCACGCGAAATAACGCGACTGCAGCGCCCACACGCTGTGGTCGTTGGCCGCGCCATGGACGAACACGATGGTCGGTTGCGCCGCGCGCGGCGGCCGGGTCCCGGTGTAGGCGTGGACCGGATGACCGTCGACGACGAGCTGCATCGCCGATCAGCCCTTCGCCGCCGCATACAGCGCGCGCGACAGGTCGTCGATCAGGTCGGCGGGATCCTCGAGGCCCACCGAGAGCCGGATCGTGCCTTCGCCGATGCCGGCGCGCGCGAGATCCGCGGCCGCCATCCGGAAGTGCGTCGTCGACGCCGGATGGATCACCAGCGACTTGGCATCGCCGACGTTCGCGAGGTGCGAGAACACCTGCAGCGCCTCGATCAGCTTGCGGCCCTGCGCGCGCGTCCCCTTGAGGTCGAACGTGAACACGGCGCCCGCACCGCGCGGCAGCAACCGCGCAGCGAGCGCGTGGTCGCGGTGCGACGGCTGGTCGGGATAGTTGACCGCGTCAACCATCGGGTGCGAGGCGAGGAACGCCGCCACCGCGCGCGCGTTGGCCACGTGCTTCTCCATCCGCAGCGGCAGCGTCTCGATTCCCTGCAGGATCTGGAACGCCGTGAACGGTGCCATGCAGGCGCCGAAGTCACGCAGCCCTTCGCGCCGCGCGCGCAGCAGGAACGCGCTGGTCGGCGACTCGTCGGTGAACACCATGTCGTGGAAGCCGGCGTAAGGCGCCGTAAGCGTCGGGAAGCGGCCGCCCGCCGCGTCCCAGTCGAAGCGGCCACCGTCGACGAGCAGGCCGCCGATCACGACGCCGTGGCC
>JAFEDG010000136.1 GCA_018241745.1 Pseudomonadota bacterium | reverse complement strand
GCCCGCCATTACCTGTGGATCGCCGGCGCCGCGCTCGTGCTGTTCCTCGCGCTGCGCTGGCTCGGGCCCATCCTGACGCCGTTCCTCGTCGGCGCCATCCTCGCCTACCTCGGCACGCCGCTCGTCGACGCGCTCGCCCGGCGCCGCGTGCCGCGCAGCGTCGGTACGCTGCTCGTGGTCCTGCTGTTCGGCATCGCGATCTCCGGGCTGATCCTCGTGCTCGGGCCGCTCGTGCAGTCCGAGCTCGTGACTGCGAGCCGCCGGCTGCCGGACCTGATCGCGCTGGCGGGTGCGCGGCTGTCGCCTTACGTCGAGGAATACCTGGGGGTGAGCCTCACGTTCGACATGGCGTCGGTGCGCGAGCTCGTGTCCAGCAACACGGAGGACGTGCGCGCCATCGCGATGCACGTGCTGTCCGGCGTGCGCACGGGCGGCACGATCCTCGTTTCGCTGCTCGTCAACGCGGCGCTGATCCCGGTCGTGATGTTCTACCTGCTGCGCGACTGGCACGTGATCTTCGCGCGCTTCTTCGACCTGGTGCCGCGGCGCTGGGCGGGGCGCACGCGCCGCATCGTCGTCGCGATCGACGGCGTGCTGGCGGAGTTCCTGCGCGGCCAGCTGATGGTGATGGTGGTGCTCGCGATCTACTACGCGGTGGCGCTCACGATCGCGGGCCTCGACCATGCGCTGCCGATCGGCATCCTGACGGGCCTGCTCGTGTTCATCCCGTACGTCGGCTTCGGCCTCGGTCTCACGCTCGGCATGCTCGCCGCGCTGCTGCAATGGCACGGGCTGCCGGCGTTCCTGGGCGTGGCCGCCGTGTACGGCATCGGCCAGCTGCTCGAGAACTACGTGCTGGTGCCCTACCTCGTCGGCGACCGCATCGGCCTGCATCCGCTGGCCGTGATCTTCGCGCTGCTGGCGTTCGGCCAGCTGTTCGGGTTTGCGGGCGTGCTGCTCGCGCTGCCGGTGTCGGCGGCGCTGCTCGTGGGCCTGCGCGAGCTGCGGCAGTCGTACGTCGCGAGCCCGCTGTACCGCGAAGACTGACGCGGATGGCCGAGCAGCTGGTGTTCGCGCTCGCGGAGCCGGGTCCCCCCACGTTTGCGAATTTCGTCGTCGGCGCCAACGCGGAGGTCGTCGCGGCGGCGC
>JAFEDG010000135.1 GCA_018241745.1 Pseudomonadota bacterium | reverse complement strand
TCGCCGAGGCTTCGTGCAACAGCGCTTCGCTCGCGCGGACGTCGGGTCGCTGGCGCACGAGGTCGGCCGGCACCGCGACCGGGATCGCGGCGGGCAGCGTGAAACTCGCCAGCGTGAACGCGGGGAGGGTCGCGTCTGCCGGCGCCTTGCCGACATAGGCCGCGAGTTCGTGCTCCGTGGCGCTGAGCTGCGCGGCGAGTGGCGGCAGCTGCGCCGCCGTCTGCGCGACGAGGTTGCGCTGGTTCTCGACGTCGACGTCGGCCACCGCGCCCAGCGCCAGGCGCTGCTCGGCGATCGCCAGCTGTTGGCGCTGCGTGGCGAGCAGCGCTTCGGTCGTCGCGATCCGCGAGCGCAGCGTGGCCGCGCGCAACGCGGCGGTGACGACGTTGGCGGCGAGCGTGCGCCGCGCGACGTCCAGTTCCGCCGCGGCGTAGTCGACGTGCGCGCCGGCGGCCTCGACCTGGCGCCGCGTCCCGCCGAACACGTCCAGCGTGTAGCTCACGTCGAGGCCCAGGTTGTAGACGGTGAACGGCGGCGGCACGGGTGCCTGCGGGAAGCCGAGCGCCGCCGGGTCGATCTGCTGGCGCTTGATGCCCGCGTCCAGGTTCACCTGCGGCCACGTCGTCGCCGCGTCCTGGGCGCTCATCTGCTCGCGGGCCTGCACGAGCCGTGCGCGCGCCTCGGCGACCGACGGGTTGCCGGCGAGCGCTTCCGCGACCAGCGCGTCGAGCGCCGGCGACTGGAACAGCACCCACCAGTCGTTGCGCGGCTCCGGCGCGGTCACCAGGCGCTGCGTGACACCGCTGGCGGCGGCGGTCGCGGAGGCCTGCGGCGCGGCTGTATAGCGGCTCGCCGCGGGCGCGTCCGGCGCGTGGAAATCCGGCCCGACGGTGCAGCCGGCGAGCGCGGCGGCTACGGCGACGGCAACGAGCGTGAGCGCGCGCATCAATCGAGCGTCCGCTTGTAGAAGCGCAGCGCGAAGACCATCACGACCGCGGTGAAGATCATCAGCGGCCACACGTTGGGCCACAGGTCCTCGAACCCGTTGCCCTTCAGCAGGATGCCGCGCGTCAACCGGTTGAAATAGGTCAGCGGCATCACGCTGCCGACGCCCTGCGCCCACTTCGGCATCCCGGCGAACGGGAACATGAAGCCGGACAGCAGCATGTTCGGCAGGAAGTAGAAGAACGTCAGCTGCATCGCCTGCAGCTGGTTCTGCGCGAACGACGAGATCGT
>JAFEDG010000134.1 GCA_018241745.1 Pseudomonadota bacterium | reverse complement strand
TCGCGCGGCCTCCCGTGACCGCCACTTCCGCGACCGGCGCGCCGGTGTGGATCACGACGCCGCGCCGCTCGCATTCGCGCGCCATCGCCTGCGTTATGGCGCCCATGCCGCCGCGTGCATGGCCCCACTGGCCGCGCTTGCCGTTCACTTCGCCGAACACGTGGTGCAGCAGCACGTACGCGGAGCCCGGCGCGTACGGGCTCTGGAAGTTGCCGACGACGGCGTCGAAGCCGAACGCCGCCTTGATCGGATCCGACTCGAACCAGCGGTCGAGGATCTCGCCGGCGCTCTTGGTGAACAGGTCCAGCACGTCGCGCTGGCCCGCGCGGTCCAGCGCGCGGAAGCGGCGCGCGACGCGCACGCCGTCGAGCAGCGCGTGGACGCCGTCGCCGACATTGGGCGGCGTCACGTGCAGCAGCTCGCGCAGCACGTCGGCGACGCGATCGAGCATCGCGTAGTAGTCGGGCAGCCGCTCGGCGTCACGCGTGGACCAGCGCGCGACTTCGCGTTGCGTCGCCTCGAGACCCCCACCGACCTTCAGGCAGGCATCCGCGGACAGCGGCAGGAAGTTCGAGAACGGGCGCTCGGTGACGACGAGGCCGTGCTCGCGCAGGCGCAGGTCGCGGATGACGACCGGGTCGAGCAGGCTGACCGTGTAGCTCGCGGTGGAATTGCGGAAGCCGGGGTGGAATTCCTCGGTCACCGCCGCGCCGCCGACGACGTTGCGCCGCTCGACGATCGTGACCGCCATCCCCGCGGCAGCAAGATACGCAGCGCAAACGAGGCCGTTGTGCCCGGCGCCGATGACGACGGCGTCGGGATCACGCGTGCGCGGCGCCATGGACTTGCGCTCGTGGCGCTCGGTCTCAGGCGTCCATGCCGGCGGCGACGATCGAGAAGCCGCAGTCGACGTACGTTACTTCGCCGGTGATCGCCGAGGCGAGCGGCGACAGGTAGAACGCCGCGACGTTGCCGACCTCGTCGATCGTCACGTTCCGGCGCAGCGGCGCGCTCTTCTCGACGAACTGCAGGATCTTGCCGAAGCCGCCGATGCCGGCCGCGGCGAGCGTCTTGATCGGGCCAGCCGACAGCGCGTTGACGCGGATCTGCTGCGGGCCCAGCGAGGCCGCCAGGTAGCGGACGTTGGCCTCGAGGCTCGCCTTGGCGAGGCCCATCACATTGTAGTTCGGGATCGCGCGCACGGCCCCGAGGTAGGACAGCGTCACGATCGAGCCGCCGGAAGCCTGCATCAGCGGCCGCGCGCCGCGCGCCAGCGCG
>JAFEDG010000133.1 GCA_018241745.1 Pseudomonadota bacterium | reverse complement strand
ACGATCAGCGGCAGCAGCGCGGGCAGCACGAAGCCGTAGAACGACGCCTTGTAGACGGCGGTGAGGTTGAGTCCGCCCAGCACGACGCCGAACAGGCACACGATCAGCAGCGCCTGGTGCGGTGGGGAGGCCGGGAACAGCATCACCGACGCGACACCCCACAGCGCACCGGACAATGCGGCGCCGAGCGTCCAGTAGCGTCCCCAGCGCGGCGCCGCGTCGCGGCCCGGCTGCACGCGTTGCCATGTCCGCGCGAGCGACGCGCGCCATGCCTGGTTGGCGAACACCAGCGCGAACCACGCGGCCATCGGCAGCAGCGCCACCTCGTGCCAGAACGCGCCCCACAGGATCAGCGCACCCAGCATGACCGACAGCGTGGTGCGCGGCCAGCTCTCGTAGAGCATGGCCACTTCGTCGGCGCGGGCGCGCGCGACGAGCGCCGGGGGCAGGGCAGCGAGCGCGGACATGGCGGCCGGGCGGGGCGCCGCGCCGCGTCAGTTGCGGCGCGTGTCCACGGCGATGCCGCGCCGCGCGAGCTCGACGACCGCCTGCGTGCGGCTGTGCACGTTGAGCGCCTTCAGGATCGCCGACACGTGCACTTTGACCGTGCCTTCGGACAGCTCGAGGTCGCGGCAGATCAGCTTGTTGGGCTTGCCCTGGACCAGCAGCCGCAGCACGTCGGCCTGGCGCTCGGTGAGCCCGAACACGCCGGGCAGGAAGTCGACGCCTGGCGCCGCCGGCCGCGGCGCCAGCGAACCTGCGACCGGGCGCTTGCCGGCAAGCGCGTCGCCGATCGCGCGGATCACGGCGGGTGGATCGGCGGTCTTGGCGATGTAGCCGTGGGCGCCGGCAGCGAGCGCCGCATCGATCGTCGCGCGGTCGTTGGTGGCCGACAGCACGACGACCGGCAGGCGTGGATGATCACGCACGAGCGCGGCCAGCAGCTCCATGCCGCGCGTGCCGGGCAGCGCGAGATCGAGCAATACGAGCGCGCAATCCGGATGCGCCGCCAGCATCCGCTCGCAGGCTTCGCGCGTACCCGCCGCGAGCAGCGTGATCGACGGGTCGAACTCGCGCAGCGCGTGACCCACCGCCTGCGGGATCAGCGGGTGGTCGTCGACGATCAGCAATTTCATGGCAGGCTCCGCGGCGGCTCCCCGGTCCGCCCTGGGGCGGAGGATTGCACCAACCGGTGCGCGGCGCACCTGTCAAAAATGACAGGTACGCCGCGAGACGCCGCCTGTCAGCCGGCGTTCTTCAGCGTTTCCTTGTCTTCCTCGGCCGCCTGCTTGCGCAGCGCCTTCAGCCGCGTCTCGACGACCGACGACGAG
>JAFEDG010000132.1 GCA_018241745.1 Pseudomonadota bacterium | reverse complement strand
CGCGAGCTGTGCCGCGAAGCCGGCCTCGTCGTCGAGGCAGCGCAGGTCCAGCCACAGCGCGTCGTCCGCGATGCGGCCCAGCACCGGCACCGGCAGCGCGCGCAAGGCCGCGGCGACGCGCTTCAGCGCAGCGCCCGCCTTGCGGCCTTCGGCGCGCACGACGAGCGCGACGCTCGGCAGCGTGTCCACCGGCAACGCGCCGCTGCCGATCTGGCTTTGCGTCGCGGCGACGTCGACGCACCATGCCGGGCCCAGCGCCCGCGCCAACACCGGCGCGAGCCGCGTGGCGACCGGCATCATCGCGTCGGGCTTGCGCGTCAACAGCCGCAACGTGGGCAGGCGCTCGGCGAGGCGCGCAGGGTCGCGGTACACGCGCAGCGTGGCCTCCAGTGCCGCGAGCGTCAGCTTCGACACGCGCAGCGCGCGCTTGAGCGGATGCTTGCGGATGCGCGCGAGCATCGCGCGCGTGCCGACGATCAGCCCCGCCTGCGGCCCGCCCAGCAACTTGTCGCCGCTGAACGTGACGACGTCCGCGCCAGCGGCCAGCACGTGCTGGACCTGTGGTTCGGCGGGCAATCCGTAGGCGGCCATGTCCACGAGGCTGCCGCTGCCGAGGTCGACGACCAGCGGCAGGCCTTGTGCGTGCGCGATCGTTGCCGCTTCCGCGTCGCTCACCGCCGACGTGAAGCCCGCGATCGCGTAGTTGCTCGTGTGCACCTTCATCACGAGCGCCGTGCGCGGGCCGATCGCGTCGGCGTAGTCGCGCGCGTGCGTGCGGTTGGTCGTGCCGACCTCGCGCAGCTTCGTGCCGGCAGCCGCCATCACGTCCGGCATGCGGAATGCGCCGCCGATCTCCACCAGCTCGCCACGCGACACGATCGCCTCGCGGCCGCGGCCGAGCGCCGCGAGGACCAGCAGCACGGCAGCCGCGTTGTTGTTGACGACGGTCGCGGCCTCGGCGCCGGTCAGCTCGCACAGCAGCGACTCGACGAGCGAGTCGCGCTCGCCGCGGCCGCCGTCCTCCAGGTCGAATTCCAGGTTGACCGGTTGCGTCAGCGCCGCGACCACCGGCGCAACGGCCTCCACGGGCAGCAGCGCGCGGCCCAGGTTCGTGTGCAGGACGGTGCCCGTCAGGTTGAACACCGGGCGCAGGTTGGGCGTCGCCTCGCGCTCGACGCGCCGCACGATCGCCGTCGCGAGCGCGGTCTCGTCGCTGCGCGCGGCGGGCGTGGCGGCACGCCACGCGGCGAGCTCCGCGCGCACCGCGGCGACGACCGCCGCGTGGCCCTGCGTCGCGACCTGTGCCGCGACGGCGGGCCACTGCAACACGCGATCGACG
>JAFEDG010000131.1 GCA_018241745.1 Pseudomonadota bacterium | reverse complement strand
GTCGAGTACTGCAACCAGCTGCCCGTGCATCCGCGGCACCCCTACGGCGGCGAGCTCGTGTTCACCGCGTTCTCCGGCTCGCACCAGGACGCGATCAAGAAGGGTCTCGCCGAGCGCGCCGACTGGAAGGCGCAGGGCAAGGACGTCTGGGACGTGCCTTACCTGCCGATCGACCCGGCGGACGTCGGCCGGACTTACGATGCGGTGATCCGCGTCAACAGCCAGTCGGGCAAGGGTGGCGTCGCCTATCTTCTGGAGCGCGACCATGGACTAGCGCTGCCGCGGCTGCTGCAGATCGAGTTCAGCCAGGTCGTGCAGCGGATGGCGGACGCCACCGGCAAGGAACTGGGCGCGAACGAGATCCGCGCGGCGTTCGACCGTGAATACGTGCTGGGCGACGCGCCGATCGCCTATCGCGACCACCGTGCGCAACACAACGCCGAGGATGGCCGCGTCGAGCACCTCGCGGCGCGGGTGACCATCGACGGCCGCGAGCGCACGCTGGAAGGCGCGGGCAACGGGCCGGTGGACGCGTTCGTCGCCGCGCTGCGCGCGGCGCTGGGCGTGGACCTGCACGTGCAGAACTACCACGAGCACGGCGTTGGTGCCGGCGAGGACGCGACGGCCGTGTCGTACGTGCAGCTCCGCTTCGGCGACGAGCGCACGGTCTACGGCGTCGGCTTCGATCCCAACATCGTCACCGCGACGCTGAAGGCGGTCGTCTCCGCCGTGAATCGCGAAGCGCGCGCCGGGATGCTGTCGATCGGCGGCAGCACGCAGGCGCCGCACGCCGTCGCAGCCTGAAGTCCTGGCCGGCCCGAGGCCTTGCCGCGGCGCACCGCGGCAAGGCCTTTTTCATTCGCGCGCGGCACGTACTGCAGTGCGGCAAAGCCGTTACAATCGGGGGTCGTCGCTCGACGACCTGCCCACCCCCGAAAGCCGCGAGCCTGCCATGTCCAGTCCTGTCCCCGGTGTCGAAATTTCCGGAACCATCACCCCGGCCTACGCCGAGATCCTGACTCCGCAGGCCCTCGAGTTCTTCGCGAAGTTGCAGCGCGCATTCGGCGACCGCCGCGACGATCTGCTGGCGGCGCGCGACAAGCGCCAGGCCGAATTCGACACGGGCGTGCTGCCCGACTTCCTGCCGTCGACGCGCGCGGTGCGCGAAGGCGACTGGACCTGCGCGCCGTATCCGGCGGACATCGCCGACCGGCGCGTCGAGATTACTGGGCCCGTCGACCGCAAGATGGTCATCAATGCGCTCAACTCGGGCGCCAGCGTGTACATGGCGGACTTCGAGGACGCCAACACGCCCAGGTGGGACAACAACCTGCAGGGCCACATCAACCTGCGCGACGCGGTGCGCCGGCGCATCGAGTTCACGTC
>JAFEDG010000130.1 GCA_018241745.1 Pseudomonadota bacterium | reverse complement strand
GCTGCGCCGGACGACGGACGTCGAGCGCATCGCGGCGCGGATCGCGCTCGCGACCGTGCGCCCGCGCGAACTGGCCGCGCTGCGCGACACGTTGCGCGCACTGCCGGAGCTGCGCGCGCTGCTCGGCGGCGAAGCCGTCGCGGCGCTGGCGGGCGCGCGCGCGGCGCTGGACGTCGACCCAGCGTGGATGACGAGCCTCGCGGCCACCCTCGCCGCGGAGCCGGCGTCGCTGGTCCGCGACGGCGGCGTCATCGCAGCGGGGCACGACGCCGAGCTCGACGAGCTGCGCAACATCGACACGCAGTGCGCTGCCTTCCTCGTCGACCTCGAGCGCCGCGAACGCGAGCGCACCGGCATCGCGTCGCTGAAGGTCGAGTACAACCGCGTGCACGGCTTCTACATCGAGGTGACGCATGCCAACGCGGCGCGCGTGCCCGACGATTATCGTCGCCGGCAGACGCTCAAGAATGCCGAGCGGTACGTGACGCCGGAGCTGAAGGCCTTCGAGGACAAGGCGCTGTCCGCGCAGGAACGCGCACTCGCCCGCGAGAAGCTCCTCTACGACGCGCTTGTGACGTCGCTGCTGCCCGCGATCCCCGTGCTGCAGTCGGCAGCCTCGGCACTCGCGACGCTCGACGTGCTGGCGGCGCTCGCCGAGCGAGCCGCGGCGCTCGGCTACGTGCGGCCGCGCTTCGTCGCGGAGCCGACGATCGTCATCAAGGCCGGCCGTCATCCGGTGGTGGAGCGCGCCGTTGAGCACTACGTCCCCAACGACGTGCAGCTCGACGCAACGCGGCGGCTGCTGATCGTGACGGGCCCCAACATGGGCGGCAAGTCGACGTACATGCGGCAGACGGCCGTCATCGCGCTGCTCGCGTATTGCGGCTCGTACGTGCCCGCGGCGGCCGCGACGCTGGGCCCGCTCGACGCGATCCACACGCGGATCGGCGCCGCCGACGACCTCGCCGGCGGCCGCTCGACGTTCATGGTCGAGATGACGGAAGCCGCTTACATCCTGCATCGCGCGACGCCGCAGAGCCTCGTGCTCGTCGACGAGATCGGGCGTGGCACGTCCACCTACGACGGCCTCGCGCTCGCGTGGGCGATCGCGCACCGGCTCGCCGGCGGCAACCGCAGCCTCACGCTGTTCGCGACGCACTACTTCGAACTGACGGCGCTTGCGGCCGAGACCGAAGGCTGCGCCAACGTGCATTTCGACGCCGTGGAAACGAAGGACCGCGGCGGCGACGGCATTGTCTTCCTGCACGCGGTGGCCGAAGGCGCGGCAAGCCGCAGCTACGGGTTGCAGGTGGCGAAGCTGGCGGGCGTGCCCGCCGATACGGTGCGCGAGGCGCGCAACCACCTCGCGCGCCTCGACGCCTTCAACGCCGGGCGTGGCGGCCAGGCCGACCTGTTCGCTGCGCCGGCACCGGCGCCAGTGGCGAGCGAGCGAGCGACGGCGCTT
>JAFEDG010000012.1 GCA_018241745.1 Pseudomonadota bacterium | reverse complement strand
GACGGCCGCGCCGCCGACGCGTAGCGCGATCTGCGTCGCCACCGGGTCCGTCGTTCCCAGCGAGAACTGCAACCCGGGCCAGCCGTTGCCGAAGCGCAGCAACATCGAGCCCGCGACGACGAGCCCGACGACGAAGCCCGCGCGCGGGTCGCTCTGCCCGCGCGTGAAGCTGCGCACGCCCAGTACCAGCGCCGCGAGGCCGACCAGCGCGAGCAGCAGGCCCGCGGCCGTCTTGACGATGCTCCAGTTGCCCTCCCGCGCACGCTCGTCGGTGAGCCACGCCTCGGGAATGAACACGTTGCGGCCGACCTGCACGACCTCGTCGCCGGCCACCAGCACCTGGACGCGTGCCTCGCCGCCCTTGCCGACGTCGACACGCGGGTCGTTCCACGTGAATTCCCAGTCGCGGCGCTTGGGCAGCGCGGAATCGTTGGCGCTGACGAGCTTCAGCGTCGCGGGGTCCAGGCCGAGCCGCTTCTGCACGGCGCCCTCCGCGAGCGCGAGCGCCGCCGCGCGGTCCAGCGACGCGCCCGCGCGCCCCTCCGGCAGCGAGTGGCGGACCTGGCGCACCGAACCATCCGGCATGATCGTCACGTGCCAATCTTCTGCACGCTCGGCAACGTCACCGTCGAAGCGCGCGTAGCGGACGTCCCATAGCGGCGGCGTCAGCGTCTTGCCGATCAGCGCGTGGTACGCCTCGGCGCCCGCCTGCTGCCAGACGAACCGATGCATCGTCCACAGGCCGCTGTCCGGCGCGAGCAACAGCGAGCTCGAGCGCACCCACGTCGCCGGGTCGACCCCTTGCGCGCGCAGCGCCGCGTCGGCGGCGGCTTCCGCCGCGGTTCGCGAAATCGTCGTCGCGGGGACGTCGGTGCGCAGCGGCGTCGCGACGAACCACGCGACCAGCGCGAGCACGGCAGCGAGCGGCAGCATGCGCTGGACGCGCGCCGCGGCGCCGGTGGGACGCGCGAGCGGCGCCGCGACGGCCGTGTCGCTGACCCGCTCGGCAGGCGGTTGCCAGCCACCGTTGAACAGCGTAGCCGGCAGCGCGAACCAGGCACGCGCCTGCCGGTGGCGCAGCGCGACGACGAGTGCCGGCACCAGCGCGGCGACGATCACGATCGCCCGCTGCAGCCATGCGCCCGGCGCCTCGACGAGGAACAGCGGGATCGACATCAGCGTGAGGTCGAACAGCGCATGCAGCGTGATCGTGGGCAGCAGGCCGTAGCGGAGGAAGATCGCCGCCCAGATCATCGCCGGGACGACGAGCTCGACCAGCCGCGAATAGGCGGGGAAGCCCGGATAGTTCGCGTGCGCCGCGCCGAACACGAGCGCCTGCAGCACGAACGCGATCGCGATGCCCGCGTTGCGCGCACCGAAACGCGCGCCGACGATCGCGCCGAGCGACAGCGGCACCGCGCGGAACAGGCATTCCTCCATGAAACCGGCCTGCAGCGCCATCGAGATCGGTGCCAGCGCGGGCACGGCCGACGACAGCACGTTCGGATCCGTCATTTCCGACGACGGCTGCCACCAGCCGAGGTAGCGGTTGGTCACGAAGTAGAACGCGGCGATCATGCCGAGCTCGACCGGGACCATCAGGTACCCGCCCGCCGTGCGGCCCGCGATGTCCGTGCTGCCACCGGCGCCGCGCGACCACAGCTTCCACAGCTGCGGCTGATGCGGGAACGCGGCGCGCGACAGGCCCTCGGCCGCCATGAACACGAGACCCAGCGCGATGCCGCCGCCCAGCATCACGGCCAGCGCGCCGCCGACGTTGCGGGCCCAGAACGCGGTCTCCGTCTGCGCGGTGTCGAAGCCGAACCACGACGCGGGAATCGCCGACAGCATCGCAAGACCGATGAGCCCCCCCACCACGCCGCCCGCGGTGAACGACGGCCGCGGCAGCAGGCGCCCGTGCCGCCCCAGCCACAGCGTCGCGACGATGCAGCCGCCGATGCCGTACGCGAGCGCCGCGAAGAGCATCGCGACCTCGGCGATCGTATTGTTGAGGCTGCGCTGCGCCTGGTAGCGCATCGCGAAGTCCTGCGGGATGAACACGCTGCGCGCGACGCCCGACAGCTCGTCGCCGGTCACGCCGATGTTGAGCCGAAAGCGCGCCTCGCCCATCCGTTCCGCGCGTTCGTAGACGAACACGTGGTCGACGCGGCCGCTCGGCTGCGTCTTCTGCGACGCCTCGAGTGGCTTCCAGATCGCGAAGTCGATGCCCCAGTCCGCCCTGGCGCGTGCTTCGCCGAGCGCGCGCGCGGCCTCCGGCGTCAGCGCCTTGGTGTGCGGGTCCCGGACGTAATCCTCGGCAAAGCGCCGCACGAACCCGTACGGTTCGCCCGCCGGCGTGAAGCTCAACCGGACTTCGGGAATGCTGCCGGCCTTGAACAGCCGCACTTCCCACGTGTACGGCGAGAACAGGTTGCCCGCGACGAGCTTGCCGAACGCGTCCTTGCCGCCGCCTTCGAGCTCGATGTAATTCTGCGCGTCGCCGTCGGAACGGAACAGGATCGCGCTTCTCGCATCCGGCGGCGCGAGCTTCAGCGCGGCGGCCCGCTCGCGCGCGGCAGCGAGCGCCGCGGCGCGCGACATCTTGATGTCGAGGTTGACGATCGGCATCGCCACCGGGAACAGCTTCAGCGCGGTGACGAGGCCGACCACCGCGGCGGCAGCGAACGCGATCCAGAACGCCGGCCGCGAGCCGAGCGTGCGGGCCGGTGGCGCGAGCACGACGTCGGTCATCGGCGCGGCCCGGTCGTCATGCCTTCAGCGCCGCCAGCACTTCGTCGAGCATCTTCTTGGCGTCGCCGAACAGCATCCGGTTGTTCTCCTTGTAGAACAGCGGATTGTCGACGCCCGCGTAGCCGGACGCCATGCTGCGCTTCATGACGATCGAGTTCTTCGCCTTCCATACCTCCAGCACCGGCATGCCGGCGATCGGGCTCGTCGGGTCGTCCTGTGCAGCCGGGTTGACGATGTCGTTGGCGCCGATCACCATCGCGACGTCCGTGTCCGGAAAGTCGTCGTTGATCTCGTCCATCTCGAACACGATGTCGTAGGGCACCTTGGCCTCGGCCAGCAGCACGTTCATGTGGCCGGGCATCCGGCCCGCCACCGGGTGGATCGCGAAGCGCACGTTGACGCCGCGCTCGCGCAGCGCCTTCGTGATCTCGAACACGGTGTGCTGCGCCTGCGCGACGGCCATGCCGTAGCCCGGCACGATGACGACGCTCTTCGCATCCTTCAGCAGCTCCGCGGTCTCGGTCGCCGAGATCGGGGTCACTTCGCCGGCCGGTTGCGCGCCACCGGCCGCGGCGGGCTTGGGCGCGCCGCCGTCACTGCCGAACCCGCCGGCGATCACGGCCAGGAAGCGCCGGTTCATCGCCGTGCACATGATGTACGACAGGATCGCGCCTGACGAGCCCACCAGCGCCCCCACGACGATCAGGAGGTCGTTGTTCAGCATGAAGCCCGTGGCGGCCGCCGCCCATCCCGAGTAGCTGTTCAGCATCGACACGACGACCGGCATGTCCGCGCCACCGATCGCCATCACCATGTGGATGCCAAACAGAAGCGCGATGACCGTCATCACGATCATCGCGGTCGTCGCCATCGAGGCGTCGTGCGCGGTGACGAAGCGGACGCCGAAGTACACGACGACGATCAGTCCGACGAGGTTGATCCAGTGCCGCGCGGGCAGCAGCAACGGCTTGCCGCCGATCTTGCCGGACAGCTTGCCGAACGCGACCAGCGAGCCGGAGAACGTGACGGCGCCGATCAGCACGCCGACGTACATCTCGATCTCGTGGATCGTGTTCTCCGCAGGCGTCAGCATGGCCGCGACGGCCGGGTCGACGAAGTTCGCATAGCCGACGAGCACGGCGGCAAGGCCGACCAGGCTGTGCATCAGCGCGACGAGCTCCGGCATCTGCGTCATCTGCACGACGCGCGCCGCATAGACGCCGACCACGGCGCCGACGGCCATCGCGCCCAGGATCCACGGCAGGCCGGCACTGGTGACCTGCGTGCCGAAGACGGTGGCGAGCACGGCGATCGCCATGCCGAGCATGCCGTAGGCGTTGCCGCGGCGCGAGGTCTCCTGGTTGGAGAGGCCACCCAGGCACAGGATGAAGAGGATCGTCGCGCCGAGGTAGGCGACGGTGGCGAGGCTCGTGCTGATCATCGCGCCGCCCTCACTTGCGGAACATGCCCAGCATCCGCTTCGTCACCGCGAAGCCGCCGAACATGTTGATCGTGGCGAGCGCGATGGCGGCGACGGCCAGCCAGCGGATCAGCTCGTTGGGCCGCGTGACGCCCGCGGGCAGCGCGGAGAGGTCGGGGGCGATCTGCACCAGCGCGCCGATCGCGATGATCGACGACACGGCGTTGGTCACGCTCATCAGCGGCGTGTGCAGCGCGGGCTTCACGTTCCACACGACCATGTAGCCGACGAAGCACGCGAGCACGAACACGGTGAAATGCGCGAGGAACGACGCTGGCGCATAGCGGCCGACGAGCAGGAACAGCACGGCGGCCACGCCGAACAGCACGGCCGTCTTGCCCACCGGCATGGGTCCGGACGGCTCGCCGTGGCCCTTGGCCTTGGGCGGCGGGGCGACGGCGGGCCGGGGTGGCGGCGGTGGCGGCAGCTTGAGTGGCGGCGCGGGCCAGGTGATGGCGCCGTCCTTGATGACGGTCAGGCCGCGGATCGCGTCGTCCTCCATGTCGACGTTCACCACGCCGTCCTTCGTCTTGCACAGCTCCTCGGTGAGGCGCAGCAGGTTGTTCGAGTAGAGCGTGGAGGATTGCGTGGCGAGCCGGCTTGCAAGATCGGTGTAGCCGACGATGGTCACGCCGTGCTTGACCACCGCCTTGCCCGGTTCCGTGAGCTCGCAGTTGCCGCCCTGCTCGGCTGCCATGTCGACGATGACGCTGCCGGGTTTCATCGACTCCACCATCGGCGCCGTGATGAGCTTGGGTGCCGGCTTGCCGGGAATCAGCGCCGTGGTGATGATGATGTCGGACGCACGCGCCTCTCGCGCATACATCTCGCGCTGCGCCTGCTGGAAGCCCTCGCTCATGACCTTGGCGTAACCGCCGCCGCCTGCGCCCTCTTCCTCGTAGTCGACCTTCACGAACTCGCCGCCGAGCGACACCACCTGGTCGGCGACTTCGGCGCGCGTATCGTTGGCACGCACGATGGCGCCGAGGTTCGCCGCGGTGCCGATCGCCGAGAGTCCCGCCACGCCGGCACCGGCGATGAACACCTTCGCAGGCGGAATCTTGCCGGCGGCCGTGACCTGCCCGTTGAAGAAGCGCCCGAAGGCGTTGGCCGCTTCGATGACGGCGCGATAGCCGCTGATGCCGGCCATCGACGTGAGCGCATCCATCTTCTGCGCGCGCGAGAGCTGGCGCGGCAATGCGTCGATGGCGAGCACGGTCGCCTGCTTCGCCGCGAGCTGCTGCATGAGCTCCGGGTTCTGTGCGGGCCAGATGAAATCGACCAGCATTCCGCCTGCGCGCATCAACGCGACTTCCGCGGGCGTCGGCGGCCGCACCTTGAACACGATGTCGGACGTGGCCCAGAGCTGCGCGGCGGTCGGCATCACCTCGGCGCCTGCGGCGCGATAGGCATCGTCCGGAAAATTCGCCGCGTCGCCCGCGCCCGACTCGATCGCAACCCGAAAGCCCAGCTTGACGAGCTTCGCGACGACGTCCGGCACCGTCGCGACGCGCTTCTCGCCGGCATAGGTCTCGCGCGGGACTCCGATCTGCAGGGACATTGCGCTTCTCCGGCGGCCGCTCGCCGCGTCGTGGACCGCTGTTTATATCAGATGGGACTACAGCGCCGCGGCGATCGCCTTGCCGAGCTCCACTGTCGTCGCCTTGCCGCCGAGGTCCGGTGTTTTGGGCGCGCGCGGGTCGCCCAGCACGCGCTCGATGGCGGCGACGATCGCCGCCGCGGCATCCGCATGGCCCAGGAAATCGAGCATCAACGCCGCGGACCAGATCTGGCCCACCGGGTTGGCGATGCCCTGGCCCGCGATGTCGGGCGCTGACCCGTGCACGGGCTCGAACACCGACGGGTGCAGCCGCTCCGGGTTGAGGTTGGCGGACGGTGCGATGCCGATCGTGCCGCAGACCGCGGGACCCAGGTCGGACAGGATGTCGCCGAACAGGTTGGAGCCCACGACGACGTCGAAGTGCTGCGGGCGGCGCACGAAGTGCGCCGTGAGGATGTCGATGTGGAACTGGTCCAGCTTGACGCCCGGATAGTCGGCCGCGACGGCGCGCACGCGCTCGTCCCAATACGGCATCGTGATCGCGATGCCGTTCGACTTGGTCGCCGACGTGAGGTGCCGCCGCGGCCGCTTCGTCGCGAGCTCGAATGCGTAGCGCAACACGCGGTCGACGCCGTGGCGCGTGAAGATCGCCTCCTGGAACACGATCTCGCGCGGCGTGCCTTCGAATGCGCGCCCGCCCACCGCCGAGTACTCGCCCTCGGTATTCTCGCGGACGACGACGAAGTCGATGTCGCCCGGCCGCACGCCGGCGAGCGGCGACGGCACGCCCGGCATCAGCCGGCACGGACGCACGTTCACGTACAGGTCGTACGCGCGCCGGAACTGGATCAGCGAGCCCCACAGCGACACGTGGTCCGGCACCGTGGCCGGCCACCCGACCGCCCCGAAGTACACGGCCTCGCAGCCCGCGAGCTGCGCCTGCCAGTCTTCCGGCATCATGCGGCCGTGCTTCGCGTAGTAGTCGCAGCTCCAGTCGACGTGCTGCATCGCGAGCGTGAAGCCGTAACGCGCGGCCGCCGCTTCCAGCACGCGCTGGCCTTCGGGTACGACTTCCTTGCCGATGCCGTCGCCCGGCATCAACGCGATCCTGTGGGTCCTCATCGCATCTCCTCGCGGGCGATGGTACGCCTCGCCGTCGTGCCTTGGCGCCCGGGCATCGCACGCGATGCCTCGGCCATCCGGACGATCGCGCCGCCGCCAACGCATGCCTATCGTGGGCCATCGACTGGCCACCGGAGCGCCCGCATGACCCAACCCCGCTGCTTTGTCGTCGTCCTTCCGCGCGACGCGGTCGACCGCAACGTCGCCGCGGGTTTGCTCGAAGCCGCCGGCGGTCGCCGTGACCCGCTGACGCGGCTGGATGCCGGCGACTGGGTGGCGTTCTATTCGCCGCGCGCCGCCGCCGCGCCCGGCGCGCCGCTGCAGGCGTTCACCGCCATCTGCGAGGTGGCGGCCGGCGCCATCGCCGAAGGGCCGCCACGCCACGCCGACGCGGATGCGTCGTTCCACCGTCCCGCGCGCTACGTCGACGCGCAGATGGCGCCCATCCGCCCCCTCATCGACACGCTCGACTTCATCCGCGACAAGCACCACTGGGGTGTGGCACTCCGTTACGGGTTCGTCCGCGTGTCGGTCGCCGACTTCGAGCGGATCGCGACGGCCATGCGCGCCGCCGTCCCGTGGCAGCCCGTCGCCGCATGAGGGTGCGCTAGAATCCGCCCCCATGAAACAGACGTTCCTCGACTTCGAGCAGCCGATCGCCGAGCTGCAGGCCAAGATCGACGAGCTCCGCTACGTGCACGAGGACTCGGCCGTCGATATTTCCGACGAAATCGGCCGGCTCACCAAGAAGAGCCAGCAGCTCACCAAGGACATCTACGGCAAGCTGACGGCGTGGCAGATCGCGCAGGTGGCGCGGCATCCGCAGCGGCCGTATACGCTCGACTACGTGAACGGGATGTTCACGGACTTCCAGGAACTCGCGGGCGATCGCCATTACGCGGACGACCCGGCGATCGTCGGCGGGCTCGCGCGCTTCAACGGCGCGCCCTGTGTCGTCATCGGCCACCAGAAAGGCCGCGACACGAAGGAAAAGATCCACCGCAACTTCGGCATGCCGCGGCCAGAAGGCTATCGGAAGGCGTTGCGCCTGATGAAGCTCGCCGAGAAGTTCGGCATGCCGCTGTTCACGTTCGTCGACACGCCGGGCGCCTACCCGGGCATCGGCGCCGAGGAGCGCGGGCAGTCGGAGGCGATCGGCCGCAACCTGTACGAGATGGCGGCGCTGCGCACGCCGATCATCGTGACGGTCATTGGCGAAGGCGGCTCCGGCGGTGCGCTGGCCATCGCCATCGGCGACGCCACGCTGATGCTGCAGTACTCGACGTATTCGGTCATCTCGCCCGAAGGCTGCGCATCCATCCTGTGGAAGTCGGCCGCCCAGGCCCCGGAAGCCGCGGAAACGCTCGGCATCACGGCCGCGCGGCTCAAGTCGCTGGGCCTCATCGATCGCGTCGTCACCGAGCCCACTGGCGGCGCGCACCGCGACCATGCGGTGATCATGGCCACGCTGAAGAAGGCGCTCACCGAGACGTTGCGCGGCCTGAAGGAACTGCCGCTGGAAACGCTGCTGGAGGCGCGCGAGGACCGCGTGCTCGCCTATGGCAAGTTCAAGGAGCTCGACGCCGGCTGACCTGCCCGCCGCGCTCGCCGCGGCGGTCCCGCGAGGCTTCGGTCCCGGCACGCGCATCGTCGCCGGCCACTCCGGCGGCCGCGACTCCACCGCGTTGCTGCACGCGCTCGCGCCACTGGCGCGCGCACGCGGCTGGACGCTCGTCGCCGTGCACGTCCACCACGGGCTGTCTCCGGAGGCGGACGCGTGGGCCGCGCACAGCCAGGCCAGCGCCGCGGCGCTTTCGGTCGTGCACGCCATCGTGCCGGTGCGCGTCGCGCGCGGGGCCGCCGAGAGCCTCGAGGAGAACGCGCGCGCGGCGCGCCACGCGGCGCTTGCCGCCGCGGCGCGCGCGCACGGCGCCGGCATCATCGCGCTCGCGCACCACGCAGATGACCAGGCGGAGACGCTGCTGCTGCAGCTCGGCCGCGGCGCCGGTCCGCACGGGCTGGCGGCCATGGCGCCGTTGCGCCACGCCGACGGGCTCGCATGGTGGCGGCCGCTGCTCGCGGTGCCGCGCGCCGCCGTCGACGCCTATGTCGCGACGCACGCGCTGCGCCATGTGGAGGACGCCAGCAACGCGTCCACGCGCCATCGGCGCAATGCGCTGCGGCTGGATGTGATTCCCGCGTTGCGCGCAACGCTGCCCGGTTATCCGCAAACGCTCGTGCGCAGCGCAGCGCTGCAGGCCGAAGCCGCCGCGCTGCTGGACGAGCTCGCGGCGCTCGATGCCGCGGCCCACGTCCACGACGGCGCACTCGCGGTCGCGGGCCTCGCCGCGTTGCCTGCACCGCGCGCGCGCAACCTGCTGCGGGCATTCCTGCGTGACCATGGATTGCGCGCGCCTTCGGCCGCGCGCCTCGGCGCGATGCTGGCGCAGTTCGCAGCGGCACCGGCAGATTCGCGCGCGTCGGTGGCGCACGACGGCGCGCGCGTCAGCGTCTATCGCGGGCACGTCCACGTGCATGCGCCGGGACCGCCTGCGTTCGCCGCGGCGTGGCACGGAGAGCCGGTGCTCGCGCTGCCCCACGGCGCGCTGGAGTTCGCGCACGCACCCGCCGATGCCGGCGATGCGTGCCTCGCACCTGCCGCGCTCGCGACCGATGCGGTCAGCGTGCGCAGCCGCGCGGGCGGCGAGCGCCTCGTGTTGCGTCGCGGTGGTCCGCGGCAGTCCGTGAAGACGTTGCTGCAGAACGCGCGGCTGCCCGCCTGGGAGCGCGCGGCGTTGCCGTTCGTCTTCTGCGGGGACCGGCTCGCCGCGGTCCCCGGCATCGGCGTCGACGCCGCGTTCCGCGCCGCACCCGGCGCGCCCGGCATCCACCTGACGTGGCGGCCCGGGACGCGCGCGCGCCGCGCGGATTGACAACGTCCTTCCCCGGCAGGCCTAATTCGGGGGAGGGGCTGCCGCTACGCACGGCACGCCGTGGTCGACGAATATTTCCGGAGGAAGCACCATGAAGTGGTCATTGGCCGCGGCATTCGCCGCTGCGCTGCTGATCGGCACATCTGCTGCCGCGCAGACGCCGATTGTCATCAAGTTCAGCCATGTGGTCGCGGTCAACACGCCCAAGGGCAAGGCGGCCGAGAAGTTCAAGGAACTCGCCGAGCAGCGCACCAACGGGCGCGTCAAGGTCGAGGTCTATCCCAACAGCTCGCTGTTCAAGGACGGCGAGGAGATGGACGCGCTGCAGCTCGGCTCGGTGCAGATGCTCGCGCCGTCTCTCGCCAAGTTCGGCCCGCTCGGCGTGCGCGACTTCGAGGTGTTCGACCTGCCGTACATCTTCTCGAGCTATGACGACCTGCACAAGGTCACCGAGGGGCCGGTGGGTGCGCAGCTGTTCAAGAAGCTCGAGCCCAAGGGCATCGTCGGCCTCGCGTACTGGGACAACGGCTTCAAGGACATGAGCGCCAACAAGCCGATCCGCGTACCGGACGACTACAAGGGCCTCAAGATGCGGATCCAGTCGTCCAAGGTGCTCAACGACCAGATGAAGGCGCTCGGCGCCATCCCGCAGGTGATGGCGTTCTCGGAGGTCTACCAGGGCCTGCAGACGGGGGTCGTGGACGGCACGGAGAACCCGCCGTCCAACTTCTACACGCAGAAGATGAACGAGGTGCAGAAGTACCTCGCGCTTACCAATCACGGCTATCTCGGCTACGCGGTGATCGCGAACAAGAAGTTCTGGGACGGGCTCCCCGCCGACATCCGCGCGACGCTCGAGGGCGCGATGCGCGACGCCACCAAGTACGGCAACGACATCGCCAAGCAGGAGAACGACAACGCGCTGGCGGCGGTGAAGAAGGCCGGTACGACGGAGATCCTGACGCCGACGCCCGAGCAGACGGCCGCGATGCGCAAGGCGCTGCTGCCCGTGCACAAGGAGAACGAGTCGCGCATCGGCGCCGACACGATCAACGCGGTCTACAAGGCCATCGGCTTCAAGCCGTAAGCGCGATGCACGGCCGCAACGGCCGTGCCCGCGGCCACCCGGGCGCCGCCGCAGCAGGCGCGGCGTGCCCGGCCTTCCGCCTGCCGGGGAACGATCGATGCTGAAGTGGCTGGATCACCTCGAGGAGTGGCTCATTGCGAGCCTGATGGCGGGCGCGACGGTGCTGATCTTCATCGCCGTCCTCCACCGCTACGCGGCGGGCATGCACATACCCGTCGTCCAGGACCTGCTGCTCAAGATCGACCTGTCGTGGGCGCAGGAGCTGTGCATCTTCATGTTCGTGTGGATGGCCAAGTTCGGCGCCGCGTACGGCGTGCGGACCGGCATCCACGTGGGCGTCGACGTGCTGATCAACCGGCTGCCACCGCGCTATCGGCGCGCCTACGTGCTCGTGGGCCTGCTCGCCGGCGCGCTGTTCACGGCGATCGTCGGCACGCTCGGCGCTGCGTTCGTCTGGGAGATCGGCCACACCGATTCGGTCACCTCGGACCTCGAATGGCCCAAGTGGATCGTCTACCTGTGCATTCCGCTCGGGTCCTACCTGATGTGCTTCCGCTTCCTGCAGGTCGCCTGGAGCTTCTGGCGCACGGGTGAGCTGCCGCACCACAACCCGGGCCATGTCGAGGGCCTGGACGCCGAGGAAGCCGTGCCCGACCTGCACCCGCAACCGCTGCGCGGCGCCTGAAGGAACGACGATGACGACTCCCGCGTCCGCAGCCGCCTCCGGCGGGAGCCCGCCGCCCGCCGGCACCGCCCGCTGGCCCGCCCTCGTCCCGCTGCTGCTGGTGGTCGCCCCGCTGCTCCTGAAGCTCGCGGGACTCGCGGTCCCGAACACGGTCATCATGTTCTCGCTGCTCGTGGGCCTGATGCTCACGGGCATGCCGATCTCGATCTCGCTCGGCCTCACGGTGCTCGCGTACCTGTTCTTCATGACGACCGTGCCCATCCAGTCGGTCGCGCTGAAGCTGTTCACCGGGATCGAGAAGTTCGAGATCATGGCGATTCCGTTCTTCATCCTCGCGGGCAACTTCCTGACGCACGGCGGCGTCGCGCGGCGGATGATCCGCTTCGCGTCGGCGATGGTCGGCCACTTCTACGGCGGCCTGGGCCTCGCGGGCGTCGTCGCGTGCGCGCTGTTCGCCGCCGTGTCCGGCAGCTCCCCGGCCACCGTCGTCGCGATCGGCTCGATCCTGCTGCCCGCGATGGTCAAGGCGGGCTTCCCGACGCGCTTCGGAGCGGGCGTCATCACGACGTCCGGCGCGCTGGGCATCCTGATCCCGCCGTCGATCGTCATGGTGATGTACGCGGTCGCCACCAACACGTCGGTCGGCGCGCTGTTCATCGCGGGCATCGTGCCGGGCATCGTGCTCGCCGGCTTCCTGGGCTTCACGACGTGGTTCCGTGCCCGCCGCTTCGACTATCCGCGCCAGCCCCGCGCGTCGTGGACCGAGCGCTGGCAGGCGTTCGTGCAGAGCCTTTGGGGGCTGCTGCTGATCATCGTCGTCATCGGCGGCATCTACACCGGCATCTTCACGCCGACGGAAGCGGCGGCGATGAGCGCCGTCTACGCGTTCGTCATCGCGGTCTTCGTCTACAAGGACCTGCCGCTGAAGCGCGTGCCGCGCGTGCTGCTCGATTCGGCGAACATGTCGGCGATGCTGCTGTACATCATCACCAACGCGGTGATGTTCAGCTACCTGATGACGTCCGAGAACATCCCGCAGGAGCTCGCGGCGTGGATGCTGGACAAGGGACTCGGCGTCTTCACGTTCCTGCTCGTCGTCAACGTGCTGCTGCTGCTCGCGGGCAACGTGATGGAGGCGTCGTCGATCGTGCTGATCCTGGCGCCGATCCTGTTCCCGGTCGCCATCAAGCTCGGCGTCGACCCGGTGCACTTCGGCATCATGATGACGGTCAACATGGAAGTCGGCATGTGCCATCCGCCGGTCGGGCTCAACCTGTACGTCGCGAGCGGCATCACCAAGATGGGGATCACCGAGCTCACGATCGCCGTGTGGCCGTGGCTGCTCAGCATGCTCGTGTTCCTCGTGCTGGTGACGTACTGGCCGCCGTTGACGCTGTGGCTGCCCAAGTTGCTCGGGATGATCCACTGACCGGGGCCGTCAAGGGCAGCACCGCGGCCGCGCGCGCTGCGCGCGACAATCGCGCTCCATGGAACCGCTGACCGCCTTCAAGTGGCTGCTCGTCGCGATCGCCGTCGGCTCGGCGATCGCGCTGCACTTCCGCGGCCGCGTCCGCCACAAGCCCGTCAAGCAGCTTACCGATCATTCGACGTTCGTCGCCCCGTACAGCATGCTGATGTACGGGTTCTCGGGCGTGCCGGCAACGCCTTACCTCGACCTCGCGCGCTTCCCCGAGCTCGAGAAGATCACGTCGCGCTGGACGGAAATCCGCGACGAGGCGATGCGGCTGTACGAGGCGGGCCAGGTGCGCGCCTCCACCGGCAAGAACGACCTCGGCTTCGACTCGTTCTTCAAGTACGGCTGGAAGCGCTTCTACCTCAAGTGGTACGACGAGCCGCTGCAGTCCGCCAGGGAACTGTGCCCGCGCACCGTCGAAATCCTGCAGTCCGTGCCCAGCGTGCACGGCGCGATGTTCGCGTTGCTGCCGCCCGGCGGAAAGCTCGGCGTGCACCGCGACCCGTACGCGGGCTCGATGCGCTATCACCTGGGGCTGTCGACGCCCAAGGCACCGGGGTGCCGGATCATCGTGGACGGCGAGCCGTACGAATGGAAGGACGGCGAGGCCGTCATGTTCGACGAGACCTACATCCACTGGGCCGAGAACAGGACGGACACGCCGCGGATGATCCTGTTCGCCGATGTGGAGCGGCCGCTGACCAACCCGCTGGTACGCGGCATCAACCGGTGGGTAAGCCAGCACCTGATCAAGGCAAGCGCCAGCCCCAACGTGGAAGGCGAGCGTGTCGGCGCGTTCAACCAGGTGTTCCGCTTCTTCGACCGGATCGACGGCGCGCGCCGGCGCTTCAAGAACTGGAACAAGCCGCTCTACCGCCTCACCAAGTGGGCGTTGCTGGCGGCGATCGTCGCCGCGATCGTACTGGCCTGACGCCGCGCGGCCGGCCGCCTGCCTGCCAGGCGCGGCCACGCCCCGCGGGCCGCCACCTCCCGCAGGCCCCACGCACCGGCCGCAAACCCAGCATGACGGCAGCGAGCCGGCCGGCTCGCCAACCCGGCCGGTACGTGCTATGATGTTGAGTTTTATACATTTATTGCATCGGAGCTCCGCAACCATGGCCGTCGAACGCACACTTTCGATCATCAAACCCGACGCGGTCGCCAAGAACGTCATCGGCGAGATCTACAGCCGCTTCGAGAAGGCGGGCCTCAAGGTCGTGGCCGCGCGGATGGCGCTCCTGTCGCCTGCCGACGCCCAGGGCTTCTATGCGGTGCACAAGGACCGCCCGTTCTTCAAGGACCTCGTCGCGTTCATGATCTCCGGCCCGGTGATGATCCAGGTGCTGGAAGGCGAGAACGCCATCGCCAAGAACCGCGAGCTGATGGGCGCCACGGACCCGAAGAAGGCCGCCCCCGGCACCATCCGCGCCGACTTCGCCGATTCGATCGACGCCAATGCGGTGCACGGCTCGGACGGCCCGGAAACGGCCCGGAACGAGGTCGCGTACTTCTTCCCGGCGCTCAACGTCTACTCGCGCTGACGAGAACCGACACGGCGCACGCCGGTCTACGCTCGAACGCGCACAGCACACGCCACCCATGCCCGACGCCACGCCACCCAACCTGCTGGGGCTCGCCCCCGCGGCGCTGGCCGGGTATTGCGCCGGCCACGGCGAAAAGCCATTCCGCGCCCGGCAGTTGTCGCAGTGGCTGCACCAGCGGCTCGAAGACGACGTCGACCGGATGACGGACCTCGGCAAGGCGTTCCGCGCGACGCTCGCGACGCATGCGCGGATCGCGGCGCCGGACGTCATTCGCGACAGCACGGCGAGCGACGGCACGCGCAAGTGGCTGCTCGACGCGGGCAACGGCAACGCGGTCGAGGCCGTGTACATTCCCGAGGACGACCGCGGCACGCTATGCATATCGTCGCAGGCAGGCTGCGCGCTCGACTGCGCGTTCTGCTCGACAGGCAAGCAGGGCTTCAACCGCAACCTGGCGACGGCCGAGATCGTGGGCCAGTTGTGGCATGCCAACCGCACGCTGCTCGCCGACGGTGTCACCGCGCCCTGGGTCGAGGCCGGCCGCGCGCCGATCACGAACGTCGTGATGATGGGCATGGGCGAGCCGCTCGTAAACTTCGACAACGTCGTCGCCGCGCTGCAGCTCTTCCTCGACGACAACGCCTACGGCCTGTCGCGGCGGCGCGTGACGCTGTCGACGTCCGGCATCGTCCCGATGATCGACCGGCTCGCGGCGGAAGCGCCGGTGGCGCTCGCGGTCAGCCTGCATGCGCCCAACGACGCGCTGCGCGACCGCCTCGTGCCCATCAACCGCGTGCACCCGCTCGCGTCGCTGATGGACGCCTGCCGGCGCTACCTGCCGCACGCGCCGCGCGATTTCGTCACGTTCGAATACGTGATGCTCGACGGCGTCAACGACGCGCCGGAGCACGCGGCACAGCTCGTCGAGCTCACGCGCGACGTGCCGTGCAAGTTCAACCTGATCCCGTTCAACGCGTTCCCGGGCAGCGAATTCCGGGTGTCGCCGCGCGAGCGGATTGCCTCGTTTCGCAAACAGTTGCAGGATGCCGGTTACACGGCGACGATACGCAAGACGCGCGGCGACGACATCGACGCCGCGTGCGGCCAGCTCGCGGGCCAGGTGCAGGACCGCACCAAGCGCCGGCTCGCCACGCGGATCGTCGCCGCCGGCGCGCCCTAGGCCGCCGCGCGAAGGGGCCGGGACGCTGCCCGGCCCGCCGCCAGCCGTCGATCGTTTCACTGCCGAGAGTCCAGCATGCGCCCTTCCCGCCCGCTCGTCGCTGTCGCCGCCATCGCATTCGCCGCGCTCGCGCTGGGAGGCTGCGCGTCGAGCAGCACGAAGAAGGACCAGCAGGAGGCCCGTGCCGCGCAGCAGCGCGAGTTGCAGCCCGAGGCGCAGATCAACCCGACGCCGCCCGCCTCGCCGCGGCGCCGCGCCGAGCTCCATACCGACCTCGCGATGGGCTATTACGAGCGGCTGCAGATGAACGTCGCGCTGCAGGAGCTCGCGATCGCCGAGAAGGACGATCCCACGTACCCGCGCATCTACAGCTCCTACGGCCTCGTGTACACGATGCTGGGCGACGCCGCCAAGGCGCAGGCCAACTTCCAGAAGGCGCTGTCGATGGCGCCCAATGATTCCGAGATCCGCCACGACTGGGGGGCGTTCCTGTGCACGCACGGCCGGCCGCAGGAGTCGATCGCGGAGTTCGACTTCGCGGTGGCCGACCCGCTGTACAAGTCGCCCGAAGTCGCGCTGACCAATGCCGGCAAGTGCAGCGAGATGATCGGCAACTCGGGCGCTGCCGAGGCGTATTTCAAGCGCGCGCTGTCGCTCAAGCCCAGCGACGCGAGCGCGGCGTACAACCTCGCGCTGCTCAAGTACAAGCAAGGCTATTACGACGAAGCGCGCTCGCTGATGCGCATCGTCATGCAGACCGCCAACCCGCAGCCGGCGGCGTTGTTCCTCGGACATTGCATCGAGCAGAAGCAGGGCGACGCGCAAGCCGAGATGTCGTACGTGACGCAGCTGCGCAATCGCTACCCCGACTCTGACGAGGCGAAGGCGATCAACGAAAGGTGCCAATGACGGACCCGACCACGCCGGACGAGGCGCCGCCGCCGCCCGCCCCCGTCGTCGAGACCGCGGGCGCGATGCTCGCGGCCGCACGGCTCGCCGCCGGCCAGTCGATCGAGGCGATCGCGACGCAGCTGAAGCTCGCGCCGCGCCAGGTGCGCGCGCTCGAGGAAGGCGACTGGGCGGCGCTGCCCGGCCGTACGTTCGTGCGCGGCTTCGTGCGCAACTACGCGCGGCTCGTCCACCTGGACCCGCAGGTCGTGCTCGCTGCGCTGCCGGGCGAAGGCGCCGAGCCCGGACTTGCGCGCCCGACGATCGCGGCACAGCACCGCGCGATCGGCGAGATCCCGGTCGAGGCCAACGCACGCCGGTGGACGCGCTGGGCCATCCCGCTGGCGCTGCTGCTCGTGATCCTCGTGGGCGTCGCCTATGAACGGCTGCGCCCGCAGAATCCACTCGCGCGCGACGCGGTTCCCGCGCCTGCCCCCGCTGGCAGCACGGCGGCGCCCGAGGCCGCGCGCGAGCCGGCCGATGCGCCGGCGGGTGGCATGCCGCTCCCCAACCCGGTTGCGGCGCCCGCCGACGGCACATCGACGTCTCCGCCGGCGGACGCACCCTCCTCCGCGCCGGCCAGCGGCGCGGCTGCGCCGACTGGCACCACGGGGGCCGCGGCGCCGGCCCTGGCTGCGCCCGCGGTGAGTGCCGATGCCGCCACCGCGCCGGCACTCGAGATCGCGTTCCGCGGCGTGTCATGGGTCGAGGTGAAGGATGCCAAGGGCGCGTCGGTCCTGAACATGACCGGCACCCCGGGCGCGAGCCAGGCGGTGCGCGCGACGCCGCCGCTCGACATCGTCGTCGGCAACGCCCCGTCCGTCGACGTCACGTTTCGCGGCGCACGCGTCGACCTCGCGCCGTACACGAAGCAGAACATCGCGCGGCTGACGCTGCGCTGAGCGACATCGATGGACGCCCCTTCGCTGCCACGCCGCCGCTCGCTCGCCGTCGACATCGGCGGCGTGCGCATCGGCGGCGGTGCGCCGATCGTCGTGCAGTCGATGACCAACACGGACACCGCGGACGTCGACGCCACGTTCGCGCAGGTAGCCGCGCTGGCCGATGCCGGGTCCGAGATCGTCCGCGTGACGGTGAACAACGTCGAGGCCGCGCGCGGGGTGCCGCCGCTGCGCGAGCGGCTGGACGCCGCGGGCTATCGCGTACCCCTCGTCGGCGACTTCCATTTCAACGGCCACAAGCTGCTGGCCGAGGTCCCGGAGTGCGCAGCGGCGCTCGCCAAGTTGCGGATCAACCCGGGCAACGTCGGCAAGGGCAGCAAGCGCGATCCGCAGTTCACGACGATGATCGAGCAGGCCATCGCGCACGGCAAGCCGGTACGCATCGGCGTCAACTGGGGCAGCCTCGACCAGGACCTGCTCGCGTCGATGATGGATGCCAACGCCGGCCTCGCGCAGCCGCTGCCCGCGGAAGCGGTGATGCGCGAGGCGCTCGTCGTGTCGGCGCTCGGCAGCGCGGAGCGCGCGGAGAACATCGGCCTCGCCGCCGACCGCATCGTGCTGTCGTGCAAGGTGTCGAACGTGCAGGACCTCATCGCCGTGTACCGCACGCTCGCGGCGCGCTGCGCGTATCCGCTGCACCTCGGCCTCACCGAGGCCGGCATGGGCAGCAAGGGCATCGTCGCGTCGACGGCCGCACTCGCGGTGCTGCTGCAGGAAGGCATCGGCGACACGATCCGCGTATCGCTGACGCCGCAGCCCAACGGCAGCCGCACCGAGGAGGTGATCGTCGCGCAGCAGATCCTGCAGACGATGGGCATCCGCTCGTTCACGCCGATGGTGACGGCATGCCCGGGCTGTGGCCGCACGACGAGCACCTATTTCCAGGAGCTCGCGTCGCGCATCCAGGATTACCTGCAGGCGTCGATGCCCGCGTGGCGCTCGCGTTATCCCGGCGTCGCCGACATGCACGTCGCCGTCATGGGCTGCGTCGTCAACGGGCCCGGCGAGTCGAAGCTCGCCAATGTCGGCATCTCGCTGCCGGGCACCGGCGAGTCACCGGTGGCCCCCGTCTACGTCGACGGCGAGAAGACGGTGACGCTGAAAGGCGGCCGCATCGCCGAGGAATTCCAGGCGCTCGTCGACGACTACGTGCGCGCGACGTATGGCGGCGAGCCGCGCGCCGCCCACCTCACGCCCGAGCGGCGCACCGTCGCGATCAAGTCCGTCGCGTGACCCGATGAGCGCCACCGATTCGCCGGCCGTGCCGGCGCCCGCCACCGCACGCGTCGCAGCGGCGCGCCGCGAGCCGCTCAAGGCCGTGCGCGGGATGAACGACATCCTGCCCGACGAGTCCGCGCTGTGGGAGAAACTCGAGGCCGCGGCGCGCACGACGTTCGACCTCTATGGCTACCGCAACATGCGCGTGCCGGTCGTCGAGTCGACGGCGCTGTTCGTGCGCGGCATCGGGGACGCCACCGACATCGTCGAGAAGGAGATGTACACGTTCGAGGATCGCCTGAACGGCGACAGCCTCACGCTGCGGCCGGAAGCGACCGCGGGCATCGTCCGCGCGGCGATCGAGCACAACCTCACGTATGAGCGGCCGCAGCGCGTGTGGATGACCGGCCCGATGTTCCGCCATGAGCGCCCGCAGAAGGGACGCTATCGGCAGTTCTACCAGCTCGACGTCGAGGCGCTTGGCTTCGAGGGCCCGGATGTCGACGCCGAGCAGATCTTGATGCTCGCGCGGCTGTGGCGCACGCTGGGGCTCGCGGACGTCGAGCTCAGGATCAACTCGATCGGCGACGCCGACGACCGCCTTGCGCACCGTGGCGCGCTGATCGCGTACTTCGAGCGCCATGCCAGCGTGCTCGACGAAGATGCGCGCCGCCGGCTGCACACCAACCCGCTGCGCATCCTCGACTCCAAGAATCCGGCGATGCAGGACATGCTGGCCGGCGCGCCGCGGCTCATCGACGGCATCGGCCCGGCTGCGCGTGCGCATTTCGACGGCGTGTGCCGCCTGCTCGCGGACGCCGGCATCGCCTACACCGTCGATGCCCGCCTCGTGCGCGGCCTCGACTACTACAACCGGACCGTGTTCGAGTGGGTGAGCGCGGGACTGGGCGCGCAGGGCACGGTGGCCGGCGGCGGCCGCTATGACGGCCTGTTCGCGCAGCTCGGAGGCAAGCCCACCCCCGCGTGCGGCTTCGGCTCCGGCATCGAGCGCCTGCTGCTGCTGATGCGCGACGCCGGTGCGGTCGCGGCCGCGGCGCCGCTCGCCTACGTCGTGCACGCGGGCGACGCCGCCGCGCCGGTCGCCGCGCGACTCGCGGAAGCGATCCGCGACGCCGGCTACGCGGCCGTGCTGCACGCCGGCGGTGGCAGCTTCAAGTCGCAGATGAAGCGCGCGGACGCGAGCGGTGCGCGCGTCGCGCTGATCCTCGGCGACGACGAGGTCGCCGCCCGCACCGTCACGATCAAGTCACTGCGCGACGACGGGTCGCAGGCGGCCGTGCCGCTCGCCGACGCCGTCGCGCACGTCACGCAACGATGGGGACGCTAGCCGTTCCCGCACTCCCGCAACCAGGAAAGACAGCATGGCAACGTTCGACCTCGAAGAACAGGATCAGCTCGACGACTTGAAGGCGTGGTGGGCGCGCTACGGCAGCCTCATCGCGTCGGTCATCACGATCGCCGCACTCGCGTTCATCGCGGTGCAGGGCTGGCGCTGGTACCAGAACAACCACCAGGAAGCGGCCGCCACGCTGTACGGCGCCGTCAGCGAAGGCGTGCGCGCGCACGACGCCGCGAAGAGCAAGGACGCGATGGCGCAGCTCGCGGACCGCTTTGCGAGCTCGCCGTATGCGCCGCGCGCCGCGCTCCTGTACGCGAAGCAGCTGTGGGACGCGGGCGACAAGGCCGGTGCCAAGGCGCAGCTGACGTTCGCGCTGGATCGCGCCAGCGATCCCGCGGTCGTCGCCGTCGCGCGTTATCGGCTCGCCGAAGCGGCGCTCGACGACGGCAAGCCGGACGAAGCGCTGAAGCTGCTCGACGCGAAGGTCGACGATTCGTTCGCCGGCATCTACGCGGACCTGCGCGGGGACGCGCTCGCCGTGGCCGGCAAGCGCGACGATGCGCGCGCCGCTTACCAGGTGGCGCTCGCCAAGCTGGACCAGCGCTCGCAATACCGCAACTACGTGCAGGTGAAATACGAGGCGCTCGGCGGCACGGACGTGCCGGCAGGCGCACCGCCGCCCGGCGCGCCGAAGGCTGCAACGCCTGCCGCCGCGCCTGCGGCTGCCGCATCGGCGCCCGCTGCCGCGCAGGCACCCGCCACCACGCCGGCGCCCGCCGCTGCCCCCGCCAAGCCATGAAACTCGCACGCTGCGTCGCGATCGCCGGCCTCGTCGTCGCGGTCGGCGGCTGCCAGTCGCTGACATCGTGGATACCCACGATCCCGCCGCCGAACTTCGATTGGCTGACCGGCGGTCCGCACAAGCCGGGGCCGCTGCCGACGCTGGACGCCAAGGTCACCGCGAACGTCAACTGGCAGGTGCCGGTGGGCAAGGCCGGGCTGGGCTTCTCGCCGGTCGCCGTCGCCGACGCGCTGTACGCAAGCGCGAGCGACGGCACGCTGCTGCGCGTCGACCCGGCCACGGGCCGCACCGTGTGGCGCGTCAGTGCCGCGCCTGCGATCGCCACCGGCGTCGGCGCCAATACCTCGATCGCTGTCGTCGGCACGGGCCAGGGCCAGGTGCAGGCGATCAACGCGGACGGCTCGAAGGCGTGGACCGCGCAGCTGTCGAGCGAGGTGACGGCCCCCGCCGCGGTCGCGGAGGGCGTCGCCATCCTCTACACCGGGGACGGCCGCACCTATGCGCTCGACGCCGGCACCGGCAAGACCAAGTGGATCTTCCAGCGACAGGCGCCCGCGCTGGTCGTGCGCAACGCGGCCACCGCGCTGATCAGCCACGGCGGCGTGTTCGTCGGAGCCGCGGGCGGCAAGCTGTCGGCGCTGGACGCCAATACCGGCGTCGTCGCGTGGGAAGCGACCGTCGCGACGCCGAAGGGTGCCACCGAGCTCGAGCGGATCGCCGATATCACGAGCACGCCGGTACTCGCGGACCGCGTGGTCTGCTCGACGGCGTTCCAGGGCCGCACCGTCTGCCTCGACGCGGTGCGCGGCACCAGCATCTGGTCGCGCGACATCCCGAGCTACGCGGGCATGGTCGTCGACGCGAAGAACGTCTACCTGACGGACGACAGCGGCAACGTACAGGCGCTGGACCGCGCCACCGGCGCGTCGGTGTGGAAGCAGGACCTCTTCACCAAGCGCTACATCGGCGGCCCGCAGCTGATCGGCGACTACGTGGGCGTCGTCGACAGCCAGGGCTACCTGCACATCTTGGCCAAGGACAACGGCGCCTATGTCGGCCGCCTCGCGACGGATGGCTCGGGCGCGACGGCGCAGCCGATCAGCCTGGGCGGCAGCATGGCGTGGCAGTCGCGCAACGGCACGCTGTACTCGGTCGGCATCCGCTGACGGCGGGGGCGCTGCGATGCTGCCCACGATCGCCATCGTCGGCCGCCCCAACGTGGGCAAGTCGACGCTGTTCAACCGGATGACGAAGACGCGCGCGGCACTGGTCCACGACCTGCCCGGCCTGACGCGCGACCGCCACTACGGCCGCGGCCGCCAGGGCGAGCGCGAGTTCATCGTCATCGACACCGGCGGCTTCGAGCCGGTGGCCAAGACGGGCATCGAGAAGGAGATGGCACGCCAGGCGGAGGCCGCGATCGCGGAAGCCGACGCCGTCGTGTTCATCGTCGATGGCCGCGACGGCCTTGCGCCGCAGGACCGCGTGATCGCCGACACGTTGCGGCGCAGCGGGCGGCCGGTGATCGTGGCCGTCAACAAGGCCGAAGGACTCGCGCGCGAGCGCGTCACCGCCGAGTTCCACGAGCTGGCGCTGGGCGAACCGGTGCCGATCTCGGCGGCGCACGGCGAGAACTGCCGTGAGCTCGTCGACGAGGCGCTGGCGATGGCTGGCGCCACGCACGACGACGTGCAGGACGACGACGACGAGGCGGCCGGCATCAAGGTCGCGATCGTCGGGCGGCCGAACGTCGGCAAGTCGACGCTCGTCAACACGCTGCTCGGCGAAGAGCGCGTGATCGCGTTCGACCAGCCCGGCACCACGCGCGACTCGATCGCCCTGCCGTTCGAGCGCGACGGGCGCCGCTACACGCTGATCGACACGGCCGGCGTGCGCAAGCGCGGCAAGGTCGTCGAGACGATCGAGAAGTTCTCGGTGCTGAAGACGCTGCAGGCGATCGAGGACTGCAACGTCGCGATCCTGCTGCTCGACGCGACGGCCGACGTGTCCGAACAGGACGCGCACATCGCGAGCTACATCCTGGAAGCGGGGCGCGCCGTCGTTGTCGGCGTGAACAAATGGGACGCGGCGACGCCGGACCAGCGCGACACGGCCAAGCGCGACATCTCGCGCAAGCTCGCGTTCCTCGATTTCGCGGACATCCGCGAGATCAGCGCCCGCGAAGGCAAGGGCGTCAAGATGCTGATGAAGTCCGTGGATGCCGCCTACGCAGCGGCGATGGCCAAGCTGCCGACGCCGAAGCTGACGCGGGCGCTGCAGGCGGCGATCGAGCGCCAGCAGCCCGCCCGCGCCGGAATGGTGCGACCCAAGATGCGCTACGCCCACCAGGGCGGGCACAACCCGCCGGTCGTCGTGATCCACGGCACGTCGCTGGACGCCGTCTCGGACGCCTACCGGCGCTACCTGGAACATTTCTTCGCCGCGACGTTCAAACTGCGCGGAACCCCGCTTAGAATACAATTCAAGACAGGCGCGAACCCGTATGCCGGTTCCGCCTCACGCCGCTAGGACCTGTCATTGCCGCCTCGTTTGGCGCGCAGGGGTCCCCCAAGAGCGTCAACAACAAGGAGCTCAACCATGAGCAACAAAGGGCAAATGCTACAAGACCCGTTCCTGAACACGCTGCGCAAGGAGCATGTGCAGGTTTCGATCTACCTCGTCAACGGCATCAAGCTGCAGGGCCAGATCGAGTCGTTCGACCAGTACGTCGTGCTGCTCAAGAACACGGTCACGCAGATGGTCTACAAGCACGCCATCTCCACGGTCGTCCCGTCGCGCCCCGTGACGATGCCGCACAACAACCACAGCGGCGACAGCGACAGTTGATCGCCCGCCCGTGCCGCGCGCGCCGCGGCACGCTTCCGTAGATGCTCGAACGCCCGCAGCAAGGCGACCGCGCGCTCATCGTCGCGCTCGACTTCGGCACGCGTGACGTCGCGGACCGCCTCTCCGAGCTGTCTGCGCTGACGCAGTCCGCCGGCGCGGCGGTGCTCGGCGAGGTCAGCGGGCGCCGCGCCCGTCCCGATCCCGCCTACTTCGCCGGCCGCGGCAAGGTCGACGAGATCCGCGCGCTGCGCGAAGCGACCGGCGCCGACCTCGTCATCTTCGACCACGCGCTGTCCGGCGTGCAGCAGCGCAACCTCGAGCAGGCGATCGGCTGCCGTGTCGTCGACCGTACGAGCCTGATCCTCGATATCTTCGCGCTGCGCGCGCGCAGCGCCGAGGGCAAGCTGCAGGTCGAGCTTGCGCAGCTCCAGCACATGAGCACGCGGCTGGCCGGCGCGTGGACCCACCTCGAGCGCCAGAAGGGCGGTATCGGCCTGCGCGGGCCCGGCGAGACGCAGCTCGAGACGGACCGCCGCCTGATTGGCCATCGCGTGAAGCTCGTCCGCGAGCGCATCGCCCGTGTCGCGACGCGGCGCACCGTGCAGCGCCGCACCCGCGTCCGCGCCGACGTGCACACGGTCGCGCTCGTCGGCTACACGAACGCCGGCAAGTCGACGCTGTTCAACCGGCTCACCGGCGATCGCGTGTACGCAGCCGACCAGCTGTTCGCGACGCTGGACACCACGCTGCGCCGGATCTACGTGCCCGACGCGGGCACGATCGTGCTGTCCGACACCGTGGGCTTCATCCGCGAGCTGCCCCACGATCTCGTCGCGGCGTTCCGCGCGACGCTGGCCGAGGCCGCGGAGGCCGACCTGCTGCTGCACGTCGTCGACGCGTCGTCGCCGACCCGCGATGTCCAGGAAGAGGCCGTGGAGGCGGTGCTGGCCGAGATCGGCGCCGCCGACGTGCCGCGGATCCGGGTCCTCAACAAGATCGACGCCGCGGGCCTCGCGCCGGGCGTCGAGCGGGACGCCTGTGGTACCATTTCGACGGTCCGGGTCAGCGCGATCACCGGTGCCGGTTGCGCCGACCTGCGCACCGCGCTGGGCGAGCGCTTCCCGCGCCCCGCCCCGCCGGTCGAGCCACCTTCCGTGGCCGCCGGCGATGTCCACGAATCCGGTTCCTGATCCCCGATGTCGCTCAACGACCCCCAATGGGGCAAGCGCAATAACGCCCCCGGCGGCGGACCGCCCGACCTGGACGAGATCTGGCGCAACTTCAATCGCCGGCTCTCCGAGCTGTTCGGCCGCCGCGGCGGCAATGGCGGCGACGGCGGCGGCGCCGGCAACGGCCTGCAGACGCGCGGCCTGCTCGCGATCGTCGCGCTGGTCCTCGTCATCTGGCTCGCCAGCGGCTTCTACATCGTCGACGAAGGCCGGCGCGGTGTCGTCACCCGCTTCGGCAAGTACGTCGAGACCACGCTGCCCGGCCCGCACATGCGGATGCCGTGGCCGGTCGAATCGGTGGAGATCGTCGATTTCTCGCAGGTGCGCACGGTCGAAGTGGGCTATCGCAACACGCCGAAGAACAAGATGGACCAGGAAGCGGTGATGCTGACCGATGACGAGAACATCATCGACATCGCGTTCGCGGTCCAGTACAACGTCAACGACGCGCGCGCGTTCCTGTTCAACAACCGCAAGCCCGACGAGATCGTCAAGTTCGTCGCCGAGAGCGCCATCCGCGAGGTGATCGGCCGCAGCCAGATGGACTTTGCGCTGTACGAGGGCCGCGACCAGATCGCGCAGGACACGCGCAAGCTGATGCAGGCGATGCTCGACCATTACGGCGCGGGCATCGCGATCCAGGCCGTGTCGCTGCAGAGCGTGCAGCCGCCCGAGAAGGTGCAGGCGGCGTTCGACGACGCGGTCAAGGCGAGCCAGGACCGCGATCGCCAGAAGAACGAAGGCCAGGCCTACGCCAACGACGTGATCCCGCGCGCGCGCGGCACGGCGGCGCGGCTGCTCGAGGAAGCCAACGGCTACCAGTCGGAAGTCGTGCAGCGCGCGCAAGGCGATGCGTCGCGCTTCCGCTCGATCCTCGTCGAATACCAGAAGGCGCCCGTCGTCACGCGGGAGCGGCTGTACCAGGACATGATGCAATCGGTGCTCGGCAGCTCGAGCACGATCGTCGTGGACCAGAAGGCGGGACAGAACCTCCTCTACCTGCCGCTCGACAAGCTGATCCAGCAGTCGTCGTCAGCCGCGCCATCGGCGGGCACCGCCACGCCGACGCCGGTGTTGCCGGGCACCGACGCCACCGTGTCGCGCAGCACGCTGAACAGCGACGGCACGCTGGCAATCGACCCGCGCAGCCGCGATGCGCTGCGCAACCGCGAGGGACGCTGACATGAAGCTGATGCCCATCGTCGCCCTCGTCGTCGCGCTGCTGCTCGTGGCGTCGCAATCGCTGTACACCGTCGACCAGAAGCAGTACGCGGTCAAGTTCCAGCTCGGCGAGATCGTCGACATCAAGCAGGACGCCGGCCTCTACACCAAGCTGCCGCTGATCCAGTACGTCCGCTATTTCGACCGCCGCAACCTGACGCTCGAGAACGCCGAGCCCGACCGGATGACGACGTCGGAAAAGAAGCCACTGCTCGTCGACTTCATCGTGCTGTGGCGCATCTCCGACGTGAAGCAGTACTACGTGTCGACGCAGCAGGGGGACGAGGAAGCGGCGCGCCGCCGCCTGGCGCAGACGGTGCGCGCCAACCTCGCCGAGGAATTCAACAAGCGGACGGTCAACGAGGCGATCTCGACGGAGCGCAACAAGATCACGGCGACGACCCAGCAGCGCGCCAACGCCGACGCCAAGTCGATCGGCGTCGAGGTCGTCGACGTGCGGCTGCGCCGCATCGAGCTGCCGCCGGACGTGACCGGCCCCGTGTACCAGCGGATGGAGTCGGAACGGCGCCGCGTCGCCAACGAGCTGCGCTCGCAGGGCGCCGCGGAGGCAGAGCGCATCCGGGCCGATGCCGACCGCCAGCGCCAGGTGATCCTCGCGGACGCGTACAAGCAGGCGCAGACGATCAAGGGCCAGGGCGACGCGAAGGCGTCGGCCATCTATGCGGACGCCTTCAACGGCAATCCCGAGTTCTACGATTTCTATCGCAGCCTCGAGAGCTATCGCGCGGCGTTCAACAACCGCAGCGACGTGTTCGTGCTCGACCCGGGCAGCGAATTCTTCAAGTACTTCCGGCAGTCGGGCGGCGTTCGCGCCCCGGCGCCGCCGCGCGCGAAGTAATTCGCGCCCGTTCGCGAGCCGCGCGCTGCATGCCCTCGTTCCGTCTTTCGTTCGCGCTCCGCGCGCCGGTCCGCGATGCGTAGCTGGCTGCTGCCCGAGTACATCGAAGACCTGCTGCCCGACGAGGCGCTGCGCGTCGAGCACCTGCGCCGCGCGCTGCTCGACCATTTCATCGCACGTGGCTACCGGCTCGTGCAGCCGCCGCTCGTCGAGCACCTCGACGCGCTGACCACCGGCACGGGGCGCGACCTCGAGCTGCAGACGTTCAAGGTCGTGGACCCGATGTCCGGCCGCATGTTGGGCGTGCGTTCCGACATCACGCCGCAGGTCGCCCGCCTCGACGCGCACGTGCTCAACGAAGCCGGCGTCACGCGGCTGTGCTATGCGGGCAGCGTGCTGCACACGTTGCCGTCCGGGCCGGGCTCCACGCGCGAGATCGTGCAGATCGGCGCGGAGCTGTTCGGCGAAGCGGGCATCGCCGGCGACCAGGAGGCGATCGCGTTGCTGCTGTCGGCATTGGGTGCGGTCGGCGTAGCGCGGCGGCACCTGGACCTCGGCCACGCGGCCGTCTATCGCGCGCTGGTCAATGCGGCTGGCCTTGCGGGCGGTGGCGACGAGGCCGACCTGTTCGACGCGGTGCGCACGAAGGATGCCCCGGGTGTCGCGGCCCTCGCCGCGCGCCTGCCGCGCGCCTGGCGCGACGCGCTGTGCGCGTTGCCGACGTTGTACGGCCCGGCGGACGAAGTGCTGGCCCGCGCGCGCAACGAATTGCTGGACACGCCGGCGATCGCCAACGCGCTGTCCGCGCTCGCCACGGTGTCCGCACACGCGGCCGGCGACGTCGACGGCCTGCACATCGATCTCGCCGACCTGCGCGGCTATCATTATCACAACGGCATCACGTTCGAAGTGTTCACGGCGGGTGAAGCGGGCGCCATCGGCAAGGGCGGCCGCTACGACGGCGTCGGCAAGGCATTCGGCCGCGCGCGTCCCGCTACCGGCTTCACGCTCGATCTCCGCCAGCTCGCGGACGTCGTCGCACGCACTCACTGAAATCCATGGGCAAGAACGTCGTCATCATCGGCACCCAATGGGGTGACGAAGGCAAGGGCAAGATCGTCGACTGGCTGACGAGCGAAGCGCAAGGCGTCGTGCGCTTCCACGGCGGCCACAACGCCGGTCATACGCTCGTCGTCAACGGGCACAAGACGGTGCTGCGCCTCATTCCGTCCGGGGTCCTGCACGCGGGCGTCCCGATCTACGTCGGCAACGGCGTCGTGCTGTCGCCACATGCGCTGTTCGACGAGATCGCCGAGCTCGAGCGCGCCGGCGTCGAAGTCCGCTCCCGACTGCGGATCTCGCCTGCCTGTCCGCTGGTGTTGCCGACGCACGTGGCGCTGGACCAGGCGCGCGAGGCGGATGCCGACGGCAAGATCGGCACGACGGGCCGCGGCATCGGTCCCGCCTACGAGGACAAGGTGGCGCGCAGGGCCGTGCGCCTGCAGGACATCGCGGACGCGGACCGTTTCGCGGCCAAGCTTGCGCGCGTGATGGAGTATCACAACTTCATCCTGACGCAGTATTACAAGCGCGACGGCGTCCCGTTCGAGAAGACCCGCGACGAGATCCTCGCGTTCGCCCCGGCGCTGAAGCCGATGATCGCCGACGTCGCGGCGTTGCTGCAGGTCGCGCGCGAGCGCGGCGACTCGCTGCTGTTCGAAGGGGCGCAGGGTGCGCTTCTGGACATCGACCACGGCACCTACCCGTTCGTCACCAGCTCCAACTGCATCGCGGGCGCCGCGGCGCCCGGCAGCGGCGTGGGCCCGGAGGCGATCGACTACGTGCTGGGGATCACCAAGGCGTACACGACGCGCGTCGGCGAAGGCCCGTTCCCGACGGAGCTTACGGACGAAACCGGCGCGGGCCTCGCCCAGCGCGGCAACGAGTTCGGCTCGGTCACGGGCCGCCCGCGCCGCTGTGGCTGGCTGGACATCCCGGCACTCAAGCGCTCGCTGCAGCTCTCCGGCGTCGACGGGCTGTGCATCACCAAGCTCGACGTGCTCGACGGCATGCGCGAAGTGAAGATCTGCACGGGCTACGTCGCCAACGGCCAGCCGCTGGCGCTGATTCCCACGGGTGCGGACGCCGTCGCGGCATGCGTCCCCCAGTACGAGTCGATGCCCGGTTGGGCGGAGTCGACCGTCGGCGCGAAGACGTTCGACGCGTTACCTGCCAACGCGCGCAACTACCTGCGACGGATCGAGGCGCTGACCGGGGTGCCGATCGCCATGGTGTCCACCGGACGGGACCGCTCCGAGACGATTCTCGTGCATCATCCGTTCCGTTGATCCAGGCGCCGCGCCGATTCCGGCGCGCGCGAGACCCAGCCGCCATCGTACCGGGGACGACCGCCGTGCCGACCGACCTTCACGTGACGTGGGACGAGTACAACGCGCTGACCGAACGGCTGGCGCATATCGTCCACGACTCGGGCTTCCGCTTCAACCAGATCATCTGCATCGCGCGCGGTGGCTTGCGCGTCGGCGACGTGCTGTCGCGAATCTTCGAGCTTCCGCTCGCGATCCTGTCGACGCATTCGTATGCTGCGGAAGGGGGCACCGTGCGTGGCGAGCTCGTCATCGCCGAGCACATGACGATGACGCGGCCGCAGCTCGGCGATCGCGTGCTGCTCGTCGACGACATGGTCGACAGCGGCCACACGCTGGCCGCGGTGGCGGCGGAATTGCCCCGACGCTTTCCCGTCATCCAGGCGATGAAGACGGCGGTGCTGTGGTGGAAGGCGTGCTCGGTCTTCACGCCGGACTATTACGTGGACTACCTGCCCGACAACCCCTGGATCCACCAGCCGTTCGAGGTCTACGACACGCTGCGGCCCGACGGGCTCGCGGCGCGGCTCGCCGCGCGGTGACGGCGGCGCAGGCGGCGCGCGGCGACAAGACGCCGCGCCGCCCGGACAGCTCAGCGCTTTCGCGCGGCGGCCTTGCGGCCCGTCTCCACCGCCTTGATCCTGCGCGCGTTCTTGCGCGCCGTCGTCCGCTTCTTCGCCGTCGTCTTGCGCGCCGTCCGCCTGGCGACGGTCGCAGGGCGCTTGCCCTTCGCCGCCTTGCCCTTGCGCGTCGTCTTCCTGGCGGTTGTCTTCTTCGCGGTCGTCTTCTTCGCGGTCGTCTTCTTCGCGGTCGTCTTCTTGGCCGTCGTCTTCTTCGCCGTCGTCTTCTTGGCGGTCGTCTTCTTGGCGGTCGTCTTCTTGGCGGCGGTTTTCTTCGTGCCGGCCTTCTGCGTCGGCTTGGCGGCCATCTTTTTCTTGGCCGCCTTCGCGGCCTTCTCGACGTTCGCCGCCGCCTGGGTGGCGGTCTTGCGGGCAGTCTTAAGCGCAGCCTTGCCGGCCTTGCCGATCCGCGCGGACGAACGCTTCGCCGCGCGCTTCGCCGTCTTCGTGGCGGCCTTGGCCTGCTTGACGACGGCGTGCTGGGCACTCTTCGCGGTGTCCATCGTGCGCGACGCGAACACAGTCGCCTCGTGCTGCATGCTGGTCGCAAGCGGTGCCGCCGCCGCGAAGGCCTCCTGCGTCTTCGCCGCGACGACCTCGCCGGCCGCCGTCGCGTGCTGCATCACCGATTCGCCCATCGCGGCCGCGGTTTCGCCGAGCTTCTGCCCGATTTCGAGCGCCCTGTCCTTGGCCGTACTGGCAGCGTCCGCCAGCGTATCCAACAGCGACTTTTCGTTGCTCATCGTTCCTCGAACCAGGTTAGGAGTGGACGACGCGCGCGTGCATCGTCGCACGCCGCGCCGGGGCTCGATTCTAATGAGGTTTGAAATGAAACGGGGCACCCATCGGGTGCCCCTGCGCGGGACGCTCCCCCGCCTGGCGTGCGCGGGAGCGTGTCGAAGCGTGGTGCCCAGAAGAGGACTCGAACCTCCACAGTGTTGCCACCGCCAGGACCTGAACCTGGTGCGTCTACCAATTCCGCCATCTGGGCAGCCGGAACCCGGCATTTTACGGTAGCCTTGAAATCGTGTCAAAAAGAGCCTCCAAATCCAGCGCGGCCGACGAAACCGGCCTTTTCACACGAATTCTCGACGGCCTCGCTGCCGCGGGAACGCCGCTCGCCCCTGCCGAGCTGGCCGCCCACCTCGCGCTCAAGCGGCGCGAACAGGATGCCTTCGACGCCGCGATCGATGCGCTGGCCCGCAAGGGCAAGCTGATCGTCAACCGCAAGGGCGAGCTGTGCCTGCCCGCGAAGCTCGACGTCGTCGCCGGCACCGTCATTGGCCATCCGGACGGCTACGGCTTCCTGACCCCGGACGAAGGCGGCGACGATCTCTTCCTGTCCGAGCGCGAGATGCACAAGGTGCTGCACGGCGACCGCGCGACGGCGCGCGTCGTCGGCGTCGATCGCCGCGGACGCACGGAGGGCCAGATCGTCGATGTACTCGAACGCGCGAACAAGACGGTCGTCGGCCGGTTGCACGAGGAGCGCGGTGTCTGGTTCGTCGTCGCCGAGAACCGGCGCATCAACCAGGACCTGCTGATCCCCGCCGGCGAGCGCGCCGACGCGAAGGACGGCCAGGTCGTCGTCGCCGAGATCCTGACGCCGCCGGCGCCGGACCGCGAGGCCGTCGCGCGCGTCGTCGAGGTCCTCGGCAACGCCACCGATCCGGGCATGGAAATCGAGATCGCGTTGCGCAAGCACGCGCTGCCGTTCGAGTTCCCGGCGGCGGCCAAGCGCGCCGCAGACAAGTTGCCCACCGAAGTGCGCGCCGCCGACACCAAGGGCCGGCGCGACCTCCGCGACCTGCCGCTGGTGACGATCGACGGCGAGACGGCGCGCGACTTCGACGACGCGGTCTACTGCGAGCGCAACGGCAAGGGCTTCCGGCTCGTCGTCGCGATTGCCGACGTGTCGCACTACGTGCACGAAGGCGACGCGCTCGACATCGAGGCGCGCGAGCGCGGCAACTCCGTCTACTTCCCGCGCCGCGTGATCCCGATGCTGCCCGAGGCGCTGTCGGACGAGCTGTGCTCGCTGAAGCCGCGCGTCGACCGGCTGTGCATGGTGTGCGACATGCAGGTCACCGCAACCGGCGCGATCGCGAGCCACGCGTTCTACCCCGCCGTCATGCACTCGCAGGCGCGGCTCACGTACACGGCCGTCTGGGAAGTACTGGACGATCCCGCGCGCGCCACGTCGCAGGACGCACTGGCGATGAAGCCGCAACTCGACACGCTGTACGCGCTGTACAAGGTGCTCGCGGCCGCGCGCCGCAAGCGCGGCGCGATCGACTTCGAGACCGTCGAGCTCGCGCTGCAGTTCGACCCGGAAGGCAAGATTCAGGCGATCGTCCCGGCGCCACGCAACGACGCGCACAAGCTGATCGAGGAGTGCATGCTCGCCGCCAACGTCTGCACCGCGGCGTTCCTGACCGAGCACAAGCAGCATGCGCTCTACCGCGTCCACGAAGGGCCCACGCCGGAGAAGCTCACGCAGCTGAAGGCATTCCTGTCGAGCTCGGCGCTGACGCTCACCGGCGGCGACAAGCCCACGGCAATGGACTACGCCAAGCTGATCGCCAAGCTCGACGGCCGGCCCGACCAGGCACTGCTGCAGACGGTGCTTCTGCGCTCGCTGCAGCAGGCGCAGTACCAGCCGGACAACGAGGGCCATTTCGGCCTCGCGTACGACGCGTACGCGCATTTCACGTCGCCGATCCGCCGCTACCCCGACCTGCTGGTCCATCGCGCGATCAAGGCCGTGCTGGCCCGCAAGCAATACACGCCCAAGGGCGCGACGTGGGAGGAACTCGGCAAGCACTGCTCGATGACCGAGCGGCGTGCCGACGAGGCGACGCGCGATGTCGTCAACTGGCTCAAGTGCTTCTACATGCAGGACAAGATCGGCGAGGTCTACGACGGCACCGTGTCCGGCGTCGCGAGCTTCGGGCTGTTCGTCACGCTCGACGGCCTGTCGATCGACGGCCTCGTGCACGTGACGGAACTCGGTCGCGACTACTTCCGCTATGACGCGGTGCGTCATGCGCTGGTCGGCGACCGCAGCGGCGCCGCATGGACGCTGGCGCAACGCGTGCGCATCCGTGTCGCGCGTGTCGACATGGAAACGTCGAAGATCGACTTCACGCTGGCCACCGGCGAGGCGCTGTCGAGCGAGGTCGCGCCACCGGCGTTGCCGGTCGCGGCGACGACGCCACCGGCCAACGCGCGTCCCCAGCTCTCGCAACCGCTGGCGCGCGGCGACAAGCCCCCGCGCACCGTCAAGGCACCGAAGCGATGAGCGCGACTCCCGCCGCGCGCGTGCTCGGCACCCCGCTCTCTCCGGGCGCGACGCGCGTGATGCTGCTCGGCAGCGGCGAACTGGGCAAGGAAGTCGTCATCGCGCTGCAGCGGCTCGGCGTCGAGACGATCGCCGTTGATCGCTACGCGGACGCGCCGGCGCAGCAGGTCGCACACCGTGCGCACGTGATCGCGATGACCGACGGCGCCGCGCTGCGCGCGCTCGTCGAGCGCGAACGGCCGCAGGTCATCGTGCCGGAGATCGAGGCGATCGCCACCGACACGCTCGTGGCGATCGAGGCCGCGGGGCTGGCCGAAGTGATTCCGACGGCGCGGGCCGCGCAACTGACGATGAACCGCGAAGGCATCCGCCGGCTCGCGGCCGAGGCGCTCGGCCTGCCGACGTCGCCGTATCGCTTCGCCGGCAGCGAAGCGGAGTTGCGCGCCGCTATCGACGGCGGCATCGGCTTCCCCTGCCTGGTCAAGCCCGTCATGTCGTCGTCCGGCAAGGGCCAATCGCTGCTGCGCGGTCCCGGCGACATCGCGCGCGCTTGGGAATATGCCGAAAGTGCCGGACGCGTGCGCGGCGGGCGCGTGATCGTCGAAGGCTTCGTCGACTTCGACTACGAGATCACGCTGCTCACCGTGCGCAGCCTCGGTGCAAACGGCCACGTCGACACGTCGTTCTGCGAACCGATCGGCCATGTCCAGGTCAGCGGCGACTACGTCGAGTCGTGGCAGCCGCAGCCGATGTCCCCGGTCGCGCTGGAGCGCAGCCGCGAGATCGCGCGCGCCGTCACCGGCGCGTTGGGTGGTCGCGGCCTGTTCGGCGTCGAACTGTTCGTCAAGGGTGACGCCGTGTGGTTTTCCGAGGTGAGCCCGCGTCCGCACGACACGGGCATGGTGACGATGTGCACGCAGCGGCAGAACGAATTCGAGCTGCATGCGCGCGCGATCCTCGGGCTGCCGGTCGATACTTCGCTACGTCGCGCCGGCGCCTCGGCCGTCATCTATGGCGGCCAGGACGCGCGCGGCGTGCGTTACGCCAACGTCGCGCACGCGCTCGCCGTGCCGGAATCCGACGTGCGACTGTTCGGCAAGCCGGAGGCCTTCGTCAAGCGCCGGATGGGTGTCGCGCTCGCCAATGCCGACGACGTGGACGCGGCGCGTGTCCGCGCGAAGGAGGCCGCGGCCCGCGTCACGGTGCTGGCACCCTGACGATGGACGTCGTCGTGCAGGCGCCGCACCTCGCGCCCGAGGACGTCGACATGCTCGCGCTGATGACGGGCGCGCGCGGCGTCGAGCCGCTCGTGCGCGCGGCCAACGACGCAGTCCGCTTCCACGAGGTAGCACACCACGCCGGTGTCACCGAAGCTTGCGGCGCGGTCGGCTACGACGCCGCGTTCATCGCGGCGCCGCGCCCTCTGGCCGACGTCGGCGTCGTCGCGATGGACATGGACTCGACGCTGATCGCGATCGAATGCATCGACGAGATCGCCGACATGAAGGGCATCAAGCCCGAGGTCGCGGCGATCACCGAGCGCTCGATGCGCGGCGAGATCGATTTCGCGCAGAGCCTGCGTGCGCGCGTCGCGCTGCTCGCAGGCTTGCCGGTCGGCGACCTCGAGCGCGTGTACGACGAACGGCTGCGCCTGTCGCCCGGCGCCGAGCGCATGCTCGCCGGCTTCAGGGCCGCCGGCGCGACGACGGTGCTCGTGTCGGGTGGCTTCACGTTCTTCACCGACCGCCTCAAGGCGCGGCTGGGCCTCGATGTCGCGGTGGCCAACACGCTCGAAGTCGTCGACGGCCAGTTGACGGGGTCGCTCACCGGCCCGCTGATCGATGCTGCCGCCAAGGCCCGGACCGTGCGCGAGATCGTCGAGCAGCGCGGCGGCGTGCTCGTCACGCTGGGCGACGGCGCCAATGACCTGCCGATGTTCCGCGCTGCGGATGTCTCCGTCGCTTACCACGCCAAGCCGGTCGTGCGGGCCGAGGCGACGCACGCGATCGACCATTGCGGGCTGGATGCGACGCTGAACCTTTTCTCCTGAACGCGCGTTGCGCGTGCCGGTCCTACCGCGTTGCGTCCGCGACAACGTCGAACGCCACGCTGTAGCGCATCGCGCCATTGACGTGAAGTTCGAGCGTATGGCGACCGAGGGGGTCGCCTTCGTCGAACCAGAAATCGTCGACGATGTGGGTTTGGGCCCCATGATT
>JAFEDG010000129.1 GCA_018241745.1 Pseudomonadota bacterium | reverse complement strand
CGCAACCTGGATCCGCTCGTCGCGCTCGGCTATGTGGCGCTCGCGACCGGTCGCGATGCACGGACGCGCGTCGCAACGCTGACCGCTGCCGGCCACGGCGCGCTGGCGGCCGCGGAGCCCTGCTGGGCCGCCGCGCAAGTCGACGTGCGCGCGGAACTCGGCGCCGAGCGCATGACCGCGCTGCTGGAACTGCTCGCCGCCGTCGAAGACCTCCACCCGGCCGCGCCCGTGCGCGCGACCGTTTCGCGGCGCGCGCGCCGCAGTCCCCACGCCCCCGGGAAATCCGCATGACCGCTTCCGTCCCAACCTCGTGGCGCACCCCGACCGTCGTGCTGGTCTGCGGCGGCCTGATGCTGACGCTGGGCATGGGCATTCGCCATGGCTTCGGCCTCTTCCTGCAACCGATGTCGCACGACCTGGGCTGGGGTCGCGAGACGTTCGCGCTGGCCATCGCCGTGCAGAACCTGATGTGGGGCGTCACGCAGCCATTCGCCGGCATGCTTGCCGACAAGTACGGCAGCGGGCGTGTCGCGCTGGGAGGCGCCGTGCTGTATGTGCTGGGTCTCGGCATGATGGCGCACCCGGGCGCGCCATGGACATTCGTGCTGTCGGCCGGCGGCCTGATCGGCGCGGGTCTGTCCGGCGTCACGTTCAGCGTGATCATGGGCGTGCTGGGTCGCGCGTATCCGCCGGAGAAGCGGAGCATGGCACTCGGCATCGCCGCGGCCGCGGGTTCGTTCGGCCAGTTCGCGATGCTGCCGCTGACGCAGTTCCTGCTGACGCACGTCGGCTGGCAAGGCGCGCTGACGACGCTCGCCGCCGTCGGCCTGCTGATGGCGCCGCTCGCCGCGGCGCTCGTCGAGCGGCGCGAGCGCGAGGTGCACGCGTTCCAGCAATCGGCCGGCCAGGCGCTCCGCGAGGCGCTCGGCAACCGCAACTACGTGCTGCTGACGATCGGGTTCTTCGTCTGCGGCTTCCAGGTCGTGTTCGTCGGCGTTCACCTGCCGTCGTACCTGATGGACAAGGGCTTCGCGCCCAGCGTCGCCGTCGTTGCGCTTGCGCTCGTCGGTCTCTTCAACATCGTCGGCACCTACACCGCGGGCTGGCTGGGCAGCCGGATGCCCAAGCGCTCGATCCTCGCGTTCATCTATTTCGCGCGCGCCGTCGTCATCGCGCTGTTCGTGTTCCTGCCGATCTCGCTCACCACGATCTACGCATTTGCCGTGCTGCTGGGTCTCCTGTGGCTGTCGACGGTGCCGCCGACCAACGGCATCGTCGCGAGCGTGTTCGGGGTTCGCTACCTCGCGATGCTGTCGGGCTTCACGTTCTTCAGCCACCAGATCGGCAGCTTCCTGGGTGCGTGGCTCGGCGGCTTCCTGTACGACCGGACCGGCAGCTACGACATCGTCTGGTACCTGTCGATCGCCTTGGGCGTGATCGCCGGGCTGATGAACATCCCGATCGACGAGCGCGAAGTCC
>JAFEDG010000128.1 GCA_018241745.1 Pseudomonadota bacterium | reverse complement strand
ACGCGGATCGGCGCGCCGTTCAACGTTGCCGGCACGCCGACGCCGCCGGCGTGCAGCTCGTCGGTGACCGGGTTGTAGATCGCGCCGGCGACCGCACGCCCGCCGTGGATGACGCCGACCGACACGCACCACAGCGGCAGGCCGCGCGCAAAATTCGCCGTGCCGTCGATCGGGTCGATGGCCCACAGCGGCGCGTCCGGTGCGCCCTGCTGCGAGAAGCCGCCTTCCTCGCCGAGCACGTTGTCGGCGGGGAACGCCTCGCGCAAGCGCGCGACGATCAGCGCCTCGACCGCCTTGTCGGCCGCCGTGACCAGGTCCTGCAAGCCCTTGCGCTCGATGGCGAGCGATGCGCGGTCGCGCGACGCGGCCAGCGCCAGCGCGCCGCCTTCGCGTGCCAGGGCTTCCGCGACGCGCAGCCGCTCGGCGATCACTTCGCCAGCATCCACTCGTGCTGCGGGTCGTTGCGAAACGACCAGATGCGCTTGGGCCCCGCCATCACGTTAAGGTAGTACGACCGGTAGCCGTAAGGCACGCAGACCGGGTGGTAGCCGCGTGGCACGATGACGACGTCGTGGTCCTCGACGGCGAAGCTCGCGTCCTCGCTGCGGTCGTCCGTGTAGACGCGCTGGAACACGAAGCCCTGCGGCGGATCGACGCGGTGGTAGTAGGTTTCCTCGAGGAAGCTCTCGCCGGGCAGCGCGTCGGTGTCGTGCTTGTGCGGCGGGTAGCTGGACGAGTGACCCGACGGCGTCAGCACCTCGACGACCAGCAGCGACTCCGCGGGCTCCGTCTGCGGCAGGATGTCGCAGACGTAGCGCGTGTTGGCGTCGCGACCGCGCACGGAGCGCTTCATCGTCGCCGGCTCGATCAGGCGCGCGGGCAGCGTGCCCGTGGCCGGAGCGGTGCCGATGCCGATCTCCGCATCCGTGTGCGCGACGATAGTCCACGTGGTGCGCGGCGGCACGTACACGGCGTACGGCGAGCGGTCGTCGAATACGCTGGCCCGGTCGCCGATGTCGCGCGCGTCGACGTCGCCGGCACGGATGTCGACGCGGCCGGTCAGCACGACGAGGCAGCTCTCGCGCGCGTCGTCGCGGCCTTCGATCTTCTCGCCCGCGCGCAACCGGCGCGCGGCAAAGCCGACGTACGCAAGGCCGGACGACGCCTCGTCGACGTCGACGATCTCGCGCGCGGGCGCTGACTTGGCGAGCGCGGCACGGGCCATCGTCATTGCAACGCTCCCGTGCGCGCATCGGCGAGACCGCGCAAATGGCGGTAGCCCTTGCTCGCGAACGTGAAGCTGGGCGCAACGGTGGGATCCTGCTCGGCCTCGACGACGAGCCAGCCGCGGTAGTCGGCGGCGGCGAGCACGTCGAGCACGCCCGCGAAGTCGATCGCGCCGTCGCCGGGCACCGTGAACGCGCCGTTCAGCACGCTCGTCAGGAAGCTCCACTGCCGGTTCCACGCGGCCGCGACGACCGCGGGTCGCACGTCCTTGCAGTGAACGTGGCAGACGCGCTTCACATGGCG
>JAFEDG010000127.1 GCA_018241745.1 Pseudomonadota bacterium | reverse complement strand
ACGCGCGATGCGTAGGCCACGGCACTCCACATCGCGGCTGCCGCGGCGCCAAGCGCGCCGACGATCATCACCGGCGACACCGGTTGCGAGGCCAGCACCGTGAACGCGGCGCGCGCGATGTCGTGGACCGAGCCAGGGATGGCGAAGCACGCGAGTCCCGCGGCGCCGAGCCACAGCACGGCGACCGCGGGGCGGCGCCATGCCGGCACCGGCACCGCGGCCGGCAGCGCGGACATGACCTGCGCCGTGAATCCCGCATCGTCGATGTGCGCCGCGCGCTCGTCGACGAGCAGCGCGTCGAGCCACGCATCGCGGCCATCGACATGCGGAGCGGAAGGATCGGGTGCGGCAGCGTTCATCGGCCATTCTCCGGCGCCCAGTCGGCCAGCGCGTCCTTCAGTTTCTGGCGCGCGCGCAGCACGTGCGTCTTGAGCGTGCCCACGGGGCAGCCGAGCACATAGGCGGCTTCCTCGTGGGTGAGGTCGTTATCGTAGCACTGCACGAGCGCCGCGCGCTCCGCGTCGGACAGGCGCCGCATCGCGCGCGCGAGGTCCAGCTTGAGAGCGCTCGCGCGGCTGCCGTCCGCGACGAAGCCGCCGTGGCCCGCGGCGACGGCATCGTCGTCCTCGTCGTGCACGTCACCGGCGCCGTGGTCGCCCAGCAACTCTTCCTTGCGCTTGCGCGCATGCGCGAGCCAGCAGTTGGTCGCGATCCGGTGCAGCCACGTGGAGAAGCGCGCCTCCTGGCGGAAGCCCTTGAGGTTGCGCCAGGCGAGCACGAAGGTCTCCTGCGCGAGGTCGTCCGCGAGCGCGTCGTTGCCGAGCGTCAGCCGCCGCAGCGTCGCACGCACGACGGACTGGTAGCGGCGCACGAGCTCGCCGAATGCGTGACGGTCGTCCTGGACGACGACGCGCGCGATCAGCTGCGCGTCGCTGACCGCCGGTGCCGCGGGCGTGCCCGCGGTGCTGCGCTCAGGGCCGGTCGCGGCCGGTCCGCGGGTCGCCAGCAGCGCGTTGGCAGCGAGCGGGGACCGCCGCACGCGAGGCCGCGGGGCGCCCCGGTCCCACGGGAGGTCCCACGCGCCTCCCAGGGCGAGCGACGCGCTCAAACGCCGGCTCCCGGCGACGGCGGCAGCGGCCGGCGGTCCTCGAAGTACCACAGCACGATGTAGCCGGTGCCGAGGAACAGCAGCACGAGGCCCCACAGGCTGGCGCCGTTGCCGTCGAGCAGCGACCACGCCTGGATGCCGAACCCGAGTGTCGCCATGACGATGCCGCGGCGCAGGTCGGACCACAGGCGGAGGCTGCGCAACGTCGACATCTGGGTGGCCGTCGCGGCCGCCGCCGGTGCGGCGGTGGTCGCCGCGGGTTGGACGGGCGTTCCCGTCGCCGCGACCGCGGCGGCTGGCACGCTGTAGCCCATCGCAGCGAAGGCCTCGGGCGGCGGCGTCATGCCCCGCTCGGCGAACCGCAGCAACGTCTCGTTGAGCATCCGGGTCTTGCGCATCTTGTACCAGAAGATCAGCACGATCACGACCAGCGGCACGAG
>JAFEDG010000126.1 GCA_018241745.1 Pseudomonadota bacterium | reverse complement strand
ACGCTGCGCATCGTCGGGGCTCCGCATTCATCGCCGCGGGTGCGCCGCGTGCAAGGCGGCGCGGCGCGCGAGGCTTGCCGCGGGCCAGTGCTCGGCCGCGCGGTAGTACTCGGGTACGGCCGGCGTCGCCGGCGGCAGCACGACCCAGGGCTGCCTGGTCGACGTGAAGATGTGGATGTCGGGCGGCAGGCGATGCGCCTCGTCGAGCGTACCGACGCGTACGAAGCACACGACGTCGCCAGCGCCTGCATAGTGGCTCCACACCGCGACGTGGCAGCGCGGGCAGCGCACGATCGTCTGCCCCTTGCCGCTGGCCGACGGCGTCACGACGCGCTCCAGGTCGCCGTCCGTCAGCGCAACCCGGTCGGCCTCGATCATCGCGTTCACCGCGAACGCCGAGCCCGTCTCGCGCTGGCACCACGTGCAGTGACAGCAGTGGACGAAGAGCGGCGGACCCTGCATCCGGTAGCGGACGTGGCGGCACGTGCAGCCACCGTCCAGCGCCTGCGTGCCGGCGTCGTTCATCGCCCGCCCCCCGTCTCGACGATCTCCGGCTCGCAGCGCACTTCGCCGCGCAGCGAATGCGCGATCGCGCATTCGTGATGCGCCTCGGCGTGCAGGGCGACGAACTGCGCGCGCGTCGGGCGGTGTTCGCCGAACGTCACGCGGGGATGGAGCGTCACCACGTCGATCGCGAGCTTGCCGTGCGGATTGGGCGCCATCGTGCCGACCGCGGCGTCCTCGTAGCGGTCGACGCGGAAGCCGTCGCGCGCGGCCAGCGACAGGAACCACAGCAGGTGGCAGCTCGCGACCGCGCCGACGAGCGCTTCCTCCGGATCGACGGCGGACAGGTCCGAGTAGGGCGGCGGGACCGAATGCGGCGACGACGACGCGGGGAGTTCCGCGCCGCCGTCGAAGCGGACCACGTGGCGCCGGCTGTAACGCTTGTCGACGAACGGCTGCTCGCCGCGCGTCCACACCGCTTCCGCCGTGTACGTGGGCACGTCAGCTCCCGTTATGCGCGCCCGGAGCCGGCATCAGCAGCACGATGATCGCCGTGACGACCGGCACGATCCAGATCAGCGCCAGCGTGATCATCCGGCGCTCGTCCGTCAGCGCGGTGTTGCGCAGCACGCGCGACGTTGCGAGCAGGTTGAGCGCGATGACGGCGATGCACGCCGATGCGGTCAGCAGCGAGGTCATGGCGATGCCATTCAGGGGGCTTTCAACGCGAACGTGATGCGCGACTGGCATGCGGTCCGGCGGACGCCGCTCGCATACGTCGTCTTCATGACGGACGTCAGCGCGGCGTCGTCGAACACGCCCGGCGGCTGGCTCGCCACGATGCGGGCGTTCGACGAACGGCCGCTGCCGTCGAGGTCGAAGCCGACGACGACCCACCCTTCGGTGCGCCGCGCGAGCGCGGCGTCCGGGTAGTGCGGGAACACGTTGTCGCGGACGGCGCCCGCGCAGTCGTGGGCCGGGTCGACAGGCGGTGCGCCGAGCCGGCGCGCCAGCGCGTCGCCGTCGACGCGCGTGACGGACGGCGCCGAAGCGCACGCCGCCAGCACGCCGATCAGGG
>JAFEDG010000125.1 GCA_018241745.1 Pseudomonadota bacterium | reverse complement strand
GCGCCGCGCGCGCTCCGGCGTGACAAGGGCCGCCCCGGGCAACCGGCGCGGCCCTTTTTCGCGAGGCCAAGGCAGCGGCCGCGCGCGCAAGTGGCGCGTGGCCCGCAGGGCGAGCGTCAGGCCTTCACCGGCGCCTGCCGCGCAATCCAGCGCGTCAGCGGGCGCCATTGCTCCCAATCCTGCTCGGCGCGCGAGCGTGGCAGGTCGAAGATGCTGGCGCCGTCGCGCGCCGCATGGATGTAGACCTGCGTGACCCGCAGGTGGGCGACGACCGGGAAGCCGCTCGCTTCCATGAACACGTCGAGGTCGGCGGCGCTGTGTGTCCGCGCGTCGATCCGCATGCCGACAAGCCCGACGGCGAGCGCGCCGTCCTTGATCGCCTTGTACTCGGCGATCTGCGTCAGGAAGCGGTGCGTCGCCACGGTGTCGAACGCCGACGGGGTGATCGGCACGAGCATCACGTCGGCGGCCCGGATCGCGTCGCGGAGCGCCTCGCCCGCGAGGCCCGCCGGGCTGTCCACGACAAGCCACTGCGGGTCGAGCGCCTTGACGTCCTTCCGGCTCACCCCGGCGGGAACGCCTGCAATCGCCGGGAACAGCGGCGGCCGTCGCGCCAGCCAATCGGCCGACGAGCGCTGCGGGTCCCGGTCCTCGAGCACCACCTTCTGGCGCTTCCCCGCGAGCCAGCCGGCCACGTTGGTGGCTAGCGTGGTCTTCCCGCTGCCGCCCTTGGGATTGGCGACCAGGATGGTCTGCACGGAGGTCTCCCCGACAATCGTCGTATTGCGCGCATGTTATCGAAACCGCGACAATTACGCATGGCACACGGCTTGCACGTGTAGCCTACGCGCGGCTTCCGGGGATGGATTACGCGCGCCGGTCCCCTCGCCCACAAGGCGGCGGCGGCCGGAAGGGGAATCCGTCCTCCCGCCCGTTGCTGACGGGCGTACACAAGGCACACAACAATGCCGCTGGACTCCAACACCCAGGTCACCCGTACGGCCGCGGGCGTCGACGAACTTTCCAAGCCCACGCACGGGCTGTCGCTCGGCCAGCGCAAGTTGCTGACCTTCCTGGACACTCCGTGCACGTTCGGGGCACTGCTCGGTGCCAATCCGCTCGATCCGGACAAGGCCGAGCGGGACCTCGCCAAGCTACGCGAGCTGCGGCTCGTCGACTACGCAGGACCGCCGCGGGCGGCTGCCGCCCAGGGCCCGGCGACCGTCTCGCAGCTGCCGGGGGCGCCCGTCGTCCTCGGCGGGCGGCGGAGCGGATCGCCGTTGCGCTGGATCGGCATTGCGGTCGTCGCGCTGGTCGCCGTCGGTGCGTGGCTCGCCCTCAAGCCGCAGGGCGCGGCGCCGGCGCCGCAAGTCGCCGACGTGCAGCCACCCCCGGCGCCCGCACCTGCGCCGGCCACGGTAGCCGCGGCGCCCGCGCCCGCGGTGACCGCGCCGGTCGCGCCGGTGCTGCCGGTCGCCGCCACGATGCTGGGTGACACGAAGGAGACCAGGAAGGCAGACGCCAAGGAAGTGCGCGAGGTCCGCCCCGAGCCGGAGCCCGCACGTCCCGAAGTGAAACTGTCCGCTGCGGACATTGCGCGCCTCGCCGGCAATGGCAGCGCGGCCCCCGCACCCAATCTCGGCACCCCGCCT
>JAFEDG010000124.1 GCA_018241745.1 Pseudomonadota bacterium | reverse complement strand
TCGAACAGCGCGCGTTCGGCGGCGGACAGGCGATTGTCGTGGTCCGGCTTGTGCAACCACGGGCCCGTCCGCTTCAGCGTGCCGCGCGCGAGCGCGTCGTCGACGAGCGCGGCGACCAGGTCGGCGGCGGCGCGCGGCAGCGCGATACGGTGCAGCCGGCGCAGGTCCGGACCCATCTCGTCCGGATGCTGCGCGTGGAAGGTGACGAGCCGCGCGTCGATGACGTCGGCGAGCCGCGCCCACGCGGCGGGCGTGAGTGCGACGTCGAGCGCGCCGTGCGTGACGCGCCGCGTGCCGTCCGGGAGCCGCAGCGCGCCGGCATGGCGCGCTTCGGCACGCGCGTGGCGCGCGAGATCCACGCCGTCGGCGGCGATCGCGAGCACCTGCGCGAGTCGCGCATCGGCGTCGGGAATCGCGAGCGCATCGAGCATCGCCAGCCGTGCAGGCGTGCGGCGGTAACGCGCCGGACCGAGCGGGTCCAGCACCGTGCCGCCGCCCAGCGTGCGTGCGTCCGCGGCGTCGCGGACGATGAAGCGGTCACCGCGCCACGCCGCGAGCGGCGCGGCCAGCACGAACTGGACGAGCGCGTCCTGCGCGCCTTCGCGCAACACGACGACCCGCGCCGTCACGTGCGCGGCGCCGACGAACAGGTGCACGCTCGCGCCGCTGCGCAGCGCTCCCTCCGCGCCAGGCAGTGCGCGGCAGACAGCGTCGATCCGCGTGGTCGCCAACGCGACGTCGTCGTCGACGACCCAATCGCCGCGGCTGACGTCCGTGCGCGCGACGTCGGCCAGATTGAGCGCGCTGCGCTCGCCGGCGCTCGTGTTCGCGGCCGGCCGGTTCTGCGCGTGCAGGTCGCGCACGCGCACTGGCCGCAACGCCGGCGCGAGCGTCAGGTGCGCACCCTTGCCCGCACGGCCGGAATGCACGCTGCCGGTGACCACGGTGCCGGCCCCGGCGAGCGTGAACGAGCGATCGACGGCGAGGCGGAAGCCGTCCTCGTCGCGGCGCCGGCGCACGGCATGCGCGGCCGCTGCCGTGAGCCAGGCGCGCAACGCGGGCACGCCATCACCGCGCAGGGCGCTCACCTCGAAGCACGGCGCGGTTGCCAGCGACGTGTCCGCGACCAGCGCGCGCACGTCCCGCGTGACGGCGGCAATGCGGTCCGCATCGACGAGATCCACCTTGGTGATCGCGAGCGCACCCCGCGCGATGCCCAGCAATGCGAGGATCGCGACGTGCTCGCGGGTCTGCGGCATCACGCCGTCGTCGGCCGCGACGACCAGCAGTGCGCAGTCGATGCCGGTCGCGCCGGCGACCATCGTGCGCACGAGCTGCTCGTGGCCCGGCACGTCGACGAAGCCGACCGGCGCGTCCGCCGCGGCGCCGTCCAGCGGCGCGTACGCGTAGCCCAGGTCGATCGTGATGCCGCGCGCCTTCTCTTCGGGCAGCCGGTCGGTGTCGACGCCCGTCAGCGCGCGCACGAGCGCCGTCTTGCCGTGGTCGATGTGGCCGGCGGTGCCGACGATCATCGCGCCGTCCCCACACGTGCGAGGTACGCGAGCTGTGCCGCGAAGCCGGCCTCGTCGTCGAGGCAGCGCAGGTCCAGCCACAGCGCGTCGTCCGCGATGCGGCCCAGCACCGGCACCGGCAGCGC
>JAFEDG010000123.1 GCA_018241745.1 Pseudomonadota bacterium | reverse complement strand
TCTTGAGTCCCGCCTGCTTGCGGATGCTGTTCAGTGTGCCCGGCGCCAACTCGTCGCTCGGCTTGCCAGGAACCGTAACTCGGCCGGCCTTGCTTGGGTGTTTGAACTGGCGATGACTGCCACGAGTTACCACCAAGAACCAGCCATCAGCGATGAGTATCCGAAGGATTTCGCTGACTTTCACGCGTCAATTATGCGCCGGCCGTCTCCATTGGCAAGCGCTGCTGCATAACGATCCCAGGTAACCGGCGCGCCGCCACGGAGGCTCGCCAGCGAGAAGATGCGTACCGGCGCGTCCGGGTTGACCGACGGGTTAGGCGGCAACTCGCAACGCCGACCGCAGAAACTCGGGCGCAAAGTCGGCGCCGTTCGGCCAGACCACGGTACGCAACTCGGGATGTACCGCGAGCTGCCGAAATTGGCCGAGATCCCGTAACGGCTCAAATATTGGACCATGAAGCTCGTTCGAGAGATCGACCTCCCCCTCCGAGCCATCATTGAATCGGAGCCAAACAATGTAGCCGCCAACGTAGCGCGCTTCTGTGACATGAGGCAGCATGGCATTCACTCCAGCGGATCAATGCGCGGAAGCGGCTGACTGGCTCGCGCGAGCGTCCACGCATCCAGCAACTCTCCACGATGTAGATCTTTCCATTCAAGCACGTGCGTTAAGGCGCGCCGCGGGAACGAACCGTTCACGCGGCCCGTTTCGATTTCAACAGTGATCTCGAAATCACCATAGATCGCGTGGAAATGAGCCGGGCCATGATCTCGGTAATACATTGCGATAACTATGCCAAGGAAGCGGCTTAGCTCGGGCATTGGCAATTGTAGCGCTGGCGCGACCCTCTTGGCGCCTAACGTTCAAATTGACCGGCGGCTGCTGGCGTTGGCCGAAGGCCCCGCCCCAGACGTCCGGTCGAATGCAGGGTTAGGTTTCACGACTTTGAAGCGAGACAGCACAATGTACGCGACAATTGAGTAAGCGATGAACGCGACGGGAAAACTCACGAAGTAGGCAAACAAGGCGACCGGAGTGCCCTCGTGAATTGGGTTGTCTGGGACTAACAATTGCAGCAGCGTATTGGGCCAAAAGACGATGCGTGCCGTGGTTGTCGCTCCAGCCGCATGAAGGGCCGTAGCGACCCACACCGAAGCGACGGTAGTTAGGAGACCCAAAGCAGCAGCGCAAAGAAGCCGAACGGCGCGCCCTTGCATATGACACCTAACGTTCAAGGTAACCGGCGCGTGCCGAGCCCGCCGAAGGACGGGCGACGGACACGCGTCCGGTTGACCGCAATGTTAGGCGTACCGATCATTCCCTAAAAGTAGTGATCGCGGTCGGCCCCGTCAAACTGCCCAGTGAGCATGCAGCAGTTCTTGAAACCGGCGCCCAGAGCTGCAGGGGCACGGGTCATTTCGGCCGAGCTTCTCGGCGAATTGCTTACCACCGCCTACGATTCGGTCGCCGCGCTTCACGCGGGCTTCGGACGGGAAGCCACGCTTGCGCTTACTTGTTGCCTCGAAACCAGAACTGGTCGAGGTGCTTGTGCTTGGTATTCATGGCACACCTCCGGCAAGTGAACCCTCGGGGCCGAGGGGCGCGCGATTATAGCCACGCGCTACCTATGTGGCGAGCACTCCACGTGACGCAAGACGCCTAACGTCC
>JAFEDG010000122.1 GCA_018241745.1 Pseudomonadota bacterium | reverse complement strand
TCACGGCCGCGTGGTCGTTGACCCACGGCGGATCGAACGGCGCCGCGCGCATCCCCGGCCGCAGCGCGTCGAACAACGCGCGCTCGGCCGCGGACAGGCGATTGTCGTGGTCGGGCTTGTGCAACCACGGACCCGTCCGCTTCAGCGTGCCGCGCGCCAGCGCGTCGTCGACGAGCGCGGCCACCAGGCCCTCGGCGGCGCGGGGCAACGCGATGCGGTGCAGCCGGCGCAGGTCCGGACCCATCTCGTCCGGGTGCTGCGCGTGGAAGGCAACGAGCCGCGCGTCGATGATGTCGGCAAGCCGCGCCCACGCGGCGGGCGTCAGTGCGACGTCGAGGGCCCCGTGCGTGACGCGGCGCGTGCCTTCCGGAAGCCGCAGCGCGCCGGCATGGCGGGCTTCGGCACGCGCGTGGCGCGTGAGATCCACGCCGTCGGGGGCGCTCGCGAGCACCTGCGCGAGCCGCGCATCGGCGTCGGGAATCGCCAGCGCATCGAGCATCGCCAGGCGTTCGGGCGTGCGGCGGTAACGCGCGGGACCGAGTGGATCCAGCACCGTGCCGCCGCCCAGCGTGCGTGCGTCCGCGGCGTCGCGGACGATGAAGCGGTCGCCGCGCCACGCCGCGAGCGGCGCAGCCAGCACGAACTGCACGAGCGCCTGCTGCGCGCCTTCGCGCAGCACGACCACCCGCGCCGTCACGTGCGCGGCGCCGACGAACAGGTGCACGCTTGCGCCGCTGCGCAACGCCGCCTCGGCGCCAGGCAGCACGCGGCACGTCGCGTCGATGCGGGTGGTCGCCAGCGCGATGTCGTCGTCGACGATCCAGTCGCCGCGGGCGACGTCGGTGCGCGCCACGTCGGCGAGGTTGAGGGCGCTGCGCTCGCCGGCCGTCGTGGCCGCGGCCGGCCGGTTCTGCGCGTGCAGGTCGCGCACGCGCACCGGCCGCAGCGCCGGCGCCAGCGTCAGGTGCGCGCCCTTGCCCGCGTGGCCCGAATGCACGCTGCCCGTGACCACGGTGCCGGCGCCGGCAAGCGTGAACGAGCGATCGACGGCGAGCCGGAAGCCGTCGTCGTCGCGCCGCGCGCGGTGCGCCTGCGCTGCCTCATGCGTAAGCCATGCGCGCAACCCCGGCACGCCGTCGCCGCGCACGGTGCTGACCTCGAAGGACGGCGCCGCCGCGAGCGGCGTGCCGGCGACCAGCGCGCGCACGTCGCGAGTGACCGCGGCGACGCGGTCGGCATCGACGAGGTCCACCTTGGTGATCGCGATCGCGCCGCGCGCGATGCCCAGCAACGCGAGGATCGCGACGTGCTCGCGCGTCTGCGGCATCACGCCGTCGTCGGCCGCGACGACCAGCAACGCGCAATCGATGCCGGTGGCGCCAGCCACCATCGTGCGCACGAGCTGCTCGTGGCCCGGCACGTCGACGAAGCCGACCGGCGCGTCCGCCGCGCCACCGTCCAGCGGCGCATAGGCATAGCCCAGGTCGATCGTGATGCCGCGCGCCTTCTCTTCCGGCAGGCGGTCCGTGTCGACGCCCGTCAGCGCGCGCACGAGCGCCGTCTTGCCGTGGTCGATGTGGCCGGCAGTACCGACGATCATCGCGCCGTCCCCACGCGTGCCAGGTGCGCGAGCTGTGCCGCGAAGCCGGCCTCGTCGTCGAGGCAGCGCAGGTCCAGCCACAGCGCGTCGTCCGCGATGCGGCCCAGCACCGGCACCGGCAGCGC
>JAFEDG010000121.1 GCA_018241745.1 Pseudomonadota bacterium | reverse complement strand
AAGCCCGACAGCGACCGCGTCATCGAAGTGGCGCTGGTCGTCACCGACGCAGCATTGCAGACGGTCGCCGAAGGCCCCGTGTGGGCCGTCCACCAGGCGGACGCCACGCTGGCCGGCATGGATGCGTGGAACCAGGGCACGCACGGCCGCTCAGGCCTCGTCGACCGCGTGAAGGCGTCCGTCGACGACGAGGCCAGCGTCGAGGCCGCCGCGCTCGCGTTCCTGCGCGAGCACGTGCCGGCCAAGGCGTCGCCGATGTGCGGCAACTCCATCTGCCAGGACCGCCGCTTCCTCGCGCGCTGGATGCCTGCGCTCGAGGACTACTTCCACTACCGCAACCTCGACGTGTCGACGCTTAAGGAGCTGTGCAAGCGCTGGCGTCCCGACGTCGCGCGCGGCTTCGCCAAAGACACCAAGCACACGGCGCTGGCCGACGTCTACGAGTCGATCGACGAGCTCCGCTACTACCGCGAGCATTTCCTGCGGATGGCGTGACGGGCGCGCGGTGAAATTCTGCAGCCATTGCGGCTCCGGCGCGCTCGCATTCCGCGTGCCCGACGGCGATACGCGCCCGCGCTACGTCTGCGGCAACTGCGGGACGATCCATTACGAGAACCCGCGCATCGTCACCGGCACGCTGCCGGTGTGGAACGACCAGGTGCTGCTGTGCCGCCGCGCGATCGAGCCGCGCTACGGGTTGTGGACGCTGCCGGCAGGCTTCCTCGAGAACGGCGAGCCCGTCGAGGCGGGTGCCGCGCGCGAGACGGAGGAGGAGGCCTGCGCGCGCGTCGCCGACCTCTCGCTGTACACGGTCATCAGCGTGCTCCACGTGCACCAGGTGCACATGATGTTCCGTGCGCGGCTCGTGGACCTCGAGTTCGCGCCGGGCACGGAAAGCCTGGAAGTGCGGCTGTTCCGCGAAGCCGAGATCCCGTGGGAGACGATCGCCTTCCGCACGATCGCGCGGAGCCTGCGCAACTTCTTCCTCGACCGGCTGGACAACCGCTGGCCGCTGCACATCTCGACTATCCACCGCGGCAGCGTGCGGCGCGGCGACTGACCGCGCCGGGGCGCGCCGGTCAGCGCGCGCAGGGCCGGACGGTCACGACGTCGATGGCCGTGGGGCCCAGCCCCGCCCACGCGCCGAGTGTCCGGCAGTCGCGGGCCGCGCAGACCGTGTAGTCGGCCGTATACGGCGAATGCGTGAGGCGCAATTCAGGCAGCGGCGGGGAGCTGGGCGTCCACGTCCATGCGCCGTCGACAAGGCGCGCGCCGGGCCCGGCTTCCATGCCGGCGCCGCTGCCTTCGACGCGCGCTTCGACGAGCACGAGCGATGCCGGCTCGACGCGGTAGCGCTCTTCCCACCGCGTCTTCTCCACCGAGTGCGTCCACGCGACGCTGAACGTGTCGCCGGGCAGCTTAGCGCGCAGCGCGCCGGCGACCAGCAGGCAGGCGGCGACGCTTGCCGTCACGCGACGCTCGCGCGGCGGGCGCCGCGCGAACGCCACAGGTGCCACGCGATGAACGCCGCGCACAGCCCGAAGCCGACGTCGTCGGTCCACGGCGCCGCGGCGACGAGGAAGCCCGCGGCGACGAAGGCCCAGCCACGCTCGAACGGGTTCAGCGGCGCGCGCAGGAAGCCGATCGCGGCACCGCCCCACAGGCCGATCGCGACGATCGCCTTGACCACGACATACGCGACGCCCGTGATCGACAGCGCAGCGCCGCCGGTCGTCTGCAGCATCAACGCCGGGTCGTACACCGCCATGTAGGGGATCACGAAGCCGGCGATCGCGATGTGCGTGGCTTTCCAGCCGATCTTCATCGGCGACGCCTTGGCGATCGACGCCGCGGCGAACGCGGCGAGCGCGAC
>JAFEDG010000120.1 GCA_018241745.1 Pseudomonadota bacterium | reverse complement strand
CCGGACTGGCCGACGAGCACGCTGTGCCGGCCGTGCAGCCACGTGCGTAGCGGCGCGACGTCGTGCAGCGCAGACACCGCGACGACCGGATAACCCAGCGCCGTATAGGGCGCGAAACGTGGACCGAGCGCATCGAAGCCCGGCAGGTCGGCCTTGGTGGCGACGATCACGAAGCGGCACGCTTGCGTCTCCGCTGCGACGATGCACCGGTTGAGCAGGTACTCGTCGATGGCCACGTCGGGCGCGATGACCCCCAGCACCTGGTCCACGTTGGCAGCGATGAGCTTCTCGTGCGCGGCGTCGGAGCGGAAGAACAGCGACGAGCGGTCCATCACCCGCTCGATGACGCCGCCGTCGCGCTCCACGCGAGCCTCGACGCGGTCGCCGCAGGCGATCTGCAGGCTGCGGCCCTTCTGCACGCAATCGAGTGCCTGGCCGTCGTCGAGGTGCACGCGCCAGTGGCGCCGGAATGCGGCGACGACGAGCCCGTTGCCGCTGCCGGCGGCCGGCCGGCCGGTCATGCGACGAGCATCTCGACGCGCGCCGCGCAGATGACGTCGTTGCGCGTGATGCCGCCGGCACTGTGCGTCGCGTACGCGACGCGGCAACGGTCATAGCCGACGGCGAGGTCCGGATGGTGGTCCGCGCGGTGCGCGATGGCCGCGACCGCGTTGACGAACTCGATCGTCCGGTAGTAGTCCGCGAATGCGTAGGTCTTGGCAAGTGCGTCGCCGTCCCGCGTCCAGCCGGGCAGCGCGGCGAGCAGTCCTGCGATGTCGGTGTCGGGCAGCCGTGGCGCGCCGCTCACGCAATGCTCGGCGGCGAGACCTGCGAGGGTCACCGGTCCCATCGGTCAGGGGGTCGCCGCCGCAAGCCGCGCGATGCGCTGCGCCGCAGGCGGGTGCGAGTCGTAGAACGCCGAGTGGAGCGGGTCCGGCGTCAGCGTCGCCGCGTCGTCCTCGTACATCTTCACCAGCGCGGCGACGAGGTGGGCCGCCGATGCGTGCTCGGCGGCGAACGCGTCGGCGGCGAACTCGTTGCGACGCGAGTAGCGCGCCGCGAGGGGCGACAGCAGGAACGTGAAGACCGGCAGCGCGAGCAGGAACAGCGTCAGCGTGACACCCATCCGCGCGGCGAGCGCGGGATCGTCGACGCCCAGCCCCGCATAGAACCATGGCGAGCGCGCGAGCCAGCCGAGTACGGCGAACACGACGAACGACAGCACCACCGACCACGCGAGCATCCGCGCGATATGCTTCAGCACGAAGTGGCCGAGTTCGTGCGCGAGCACGGCCTCGACTTCGTCCGGCGCAAGCCGGGCGAGCAGCGTATCGAAGAACACGATGCGCTTGGCGCGGCCGAAGCCCGTGAAATAGGCGTTGCCGTGCGCCGACCGCCGCGACCCGTCCATGACGAACAGGCCGCTCGCGCGGAAGCCGCAGCGGGCGAGCAGCGCCTCGATCCTTGCGCGCATGTCGCCCGCAGGCAGGGGGCTGAACTTGTTGAACAGCGGTGCGATGACCGTCGGAAACAGGACCAGCATCGTCACCTGGAACGCCGTCCACAGCAGCCACGCCCAGAGCCACCACGTGCTGCCCGCGTGCGCGGCGAGCCACAGCACCGCGAGCAGCAGCGGGATGCCCAGCGCGGCACCGACGGCGATGCCCTTGGCGAGGTCGCCGAGCCACACGCCGACCGTCGTCCGGTTGAAGCCGAAGCGGCTCTCGATGACGAACGTGCGCCACGCGGAGAACGGCAGCGACAGCGCACCGCCGATCAGCGCGAACGCGACGAGCAGCGCGACGTCGCTCCACGGCTGGGCCCAGCGGCCGGTCAGGTGCGCGAGCCACGCGACGCCGCCGCCGAGCGTCCACAGCAGCAATACCGGGACCTCGACGAGAAGCTCGGCGCGCAGCAGCGACTGCCGCGCGACGGCGTA
>JAFEDG010000011.1 GCA_018241745.1 Pseudomonadota bacterium | reverse complement strand
ATCGAACAGCGAAGAAACGAGATTATAGGGGTCTTTTGGAACCTTTGCAAGTCCCCGCCTCGCGGAAAAATCGCGTGTTGGCCGGCCCGGACGGGGCCCAGCGCCGCCTCCCTATAATGCGCGCATGGTTGTCGACCTTGCGCCAGCCGTCCCGCGCCTAGCGGACATCGCCATCGGGGACAGCGACGACGCGCTGTCGCTGCTGGAACGGGCCTTCCGGCAGGCCGGCGATGCATTCCGGGCCCCGTCGTCGGAGACCGGCCGCGATCTCGTCGTGCTGTCCCATCCGGACCACGTCCGCCACGTCCTCGTCGACCGCGCCGCCAACTACGTGAAAGGCGTCGGTATCGAGCGCGTCGCCATCCTGCTCGGCAAGGGGCTGATGACGAGCGAAGGCGCGCTGTGGCGCGCCGACCGCCGTGCGCTGCAACCCGCATTCCATCGCAGCGCGGTGGCTGCCCACGCCACGATGATCGTCGCCGCCAACGAGCGCCTCGTGACGCGCTGGCGCGCCGCGGCGCGCGAAGGCCGCGCGATCGACGTCACGCACGAAACCAGCGCGCTGACGCTCGAGATCGTGTTGCGCGCGATCTTCAGCGACGACTACGAACGCCTCGTCGCGCGTGACGACCAGTTCGCGCTGCTCACCGTCGAATCCGAGCGCGACCTGCGCTTTGCCTATGCGTTCCGCCAGCTCGCGAAGGTCATCGGGCGCGAGATCGCGCAACGCCGCACCGGTGCGCACGCACGCCGCGACATGCTGCAGACGCTGGTCGACGCGCGCGACCGCCACACTGGCGCGCCGCTCGACGACCGGCAGCTGCTCGACGAGGTGATGACGCTCATCGTCGCCGGGCACGAAACGACGGCGAGCGCGCTGCAATGGCTGTGGTATCTCGTCACCCGCGATCCGGCGACCGCGGCGGCGCTGCATGCAGAGGCGCAGGCCGCGACGACGCTCGATCCTGCGTCCCTTCCCCTCGCTTCGGCCGTGATCGCCGAAACGCTGCGGCTCTATCCGCCCGGCTGGATGCTCACGCGCCGCGCGCTGGCCGATGTCGAGATCGGCCACGTCGCGGTCCGCGCGGGCGAGGACGTGCTCATCTCCCCTTACCTCGTGCACCGGCATCCGCAGTTCTGGCCGGACCCGGAACGCTTCGACCCGTCGCGCTTCGCGCCGGGGGTTGACGCGCAGCGCGCACGCTTCACTTACCTTCCGTTCGGCCTCGGGCCGCGCGCCTGCATCGGCGAGCCGATGGCGCTGCTCGAGATGCTGATCCACGTCGCCGTCGTCGCGCGCGCCGTCGCGCTGACGCCGGTCGATCCCGCGCCCGTCGCCGCGGTCGCGCGCGTGAACCTTCGCCCCCGTCGCGCATTGACGATGCGCATACAACCGCTGCCGTTGCCATGAATTCGGACATGAACCTCACCGGCGCGACGCTGGACACGCTGCTCGCCGCCGCCGCACGCGGTAGCGAAGCGGTCCACTACATCGGGTCCGACGGCACGGAGACACGCGTGCCCTACGCGGAATTGCGCACGCGTGCGCTGGGCGTGCTCGGCTTCCTGCAGCGCAAGGGAGTCGCGCGCGGCGATTCGCTGGTGCTGATGGTCGACGACCTGGCGCCGTTCGTTGACGCGTTCTGGGCCTGCGTGCTGGGCGGCATCGTCGTCGTCCCGCTCGCGTCGCCCGCCACCGACGAGCAACGGCTGAAGGCGCTGCGCGTGGTCGGCAAATTGGACGCGCCGTGGCTGCTGCTCGAGCGCAAGGCGCTCGCGCGCCTCGGCGGTTATGCGCGCGACAACGGGGACGCCGCGCTGGCCGAGCGCTTCGCGGCGCGCGCGCTGTGCCTCGACGAGATCACGTCGCTGGCGCGCGCCGGAGCGCCCGCGACGCTGGCGCCCGACGACCTCGCGTTCATCCAGTTCTCGTCCGGCTCCACCGGCGAGCCCAAGGGCGTACAGCTGTCGCACCGCAACCTGGCGACGAACATCGCCGCGATCCTTGCCGGCATCGGTGGCGCGGGTCGCGACGACTCGTCGCTGTCGTGGATGCCGCTGACGCACGACATGGGCCTCATCGGCTTCCACCTGACGCCGATCGCCGCCGGCGCGTCGCACTGGCTGATGCCGCCGGCGCTGTTCGTGCGCCGCCCACTGACGTGGTTGCGCAAGATCGCCGAGCACCGCGTGAGCGTCAGCTGCTCGCCGAACTTCGGTTACCGGCACGTTATCGCCAACGTTGACGACGCGGACCTCGCGGCGCTCGACCTCGCGTCGCTGCGCGTGCTGTTCAACGGCGCCGAGCCGATCGCGGCCGGCGTGTGCCGTACGTTCGTCGAGCGCCTGGCGCCCGCCAAGCTCGCCGCGGACGTGATGCTGCCCGTCTACGGCCTCGCCGAAGCGAGCCTCGCGGTGACTTTCCCGCCGCTGCGGCGGCGACTCGCGACGACGGCGCTCGCCCGCGACGCGCTGGGTCCCGGCAACGTGGTGCGCGCGCCGCGCGAGGGCGAAGCCGGCGTCGAACACGTCAAGGTAGGTACGCCGGTCGCGGGTTGCTCGCTGCGCATCGCCGACGCGCGAGGCGACGCGTGCGCCGACGGCATCGTCGGCCGCGTGCTGATCTGCGGCGACAACGTCACGCGCGGCTACTACGGCGACCCGGCATTGACGGCGCGCACGATCGTCGACGGCTGGCTCGATACCGGCGACCTGGGCGTGATCGTCGACGGCGAGCTCGTGATCACCGGCCGCGCGAAGGAAGTCGTGTACATCGCGGGGCGCAACCACTACCCGCCCGACCTCGAGGCGATCCTCGAGCGCGATGCGGGGATCGAGCCTGGGCGGGCTGCGATCGTCGGCGTCCGCGCGAGCGATTGCGTCAGTGACGAGCTCGTTGCGTTCGTCGTCCACAAGGGCAACGACATGCAGGCCTTCGTCACGACCGCAGCCGCGGTCCAGCGCACGCTGGCGGAACAGGCGGGCGTCGCGCTGCGCGCGGTCGTGCCGCTGCGCACGTTGCCGAAGACGACCAGCGGCAAGCTGCAGCGCGTGGCGCTGGCCGACGAGTTCGCGCGCGGCGTGCACGACGCAACGCTTGCGGAACTCGCGACGCTTGGCGCGCGACCGGACGGCGCATCCCCGGCGGCGCAGCTCGAGGACGAACTGCTGGCGATCTGCCGCGCACAGATCCCGGGACGCCCGCTCGCCATCGACGACAACCTGTTCGAGATCGGCACCAGTTCGCTGACGCTCGCGCGGATCTACGAACGCGTCGATGCTGCCTATCCCGGGATGCTGGAGGTGACGGATTTCTTCGACTATCCGACCGTGAAGTCGATGGCCGCATTCCTGCGCCAGCGCATGACCGCACGCGACGCGGCGACGGCGCCGTAGCCGCGATCACCCGTAGACCGGCTTGCCATATTTCCACTTGCGATGGATCCACAGCCAGTCGGCCGGGCTCGCGAGGATTTCGGCCTCGAGCTGCCGCGCATAGCGCTCGACGATCGCGAGGTCCGTGCCGCGCGGATACGGCGGCGCCGCGAGCGGCACGACCTCGGCGCGATAGACGCCGCGCGACACGCGTCGCAGCGCGACGAACAGCACGGGTCCGCGCACCAGCCGGGCCACCGTGTCGGCGCCGACGTAGAACGCGGTCTCCTGGCCCAGGAACGTCGTCCAGTACTTGTCGTCCTGCTGGATCGGCGTCTGGTCCGCCACCATCGCATAGCAGCGCGCCTCGCCACGCCGGCGCATCACTTCCGTGACGAAGTCCCGGTACGGCACGGGCCGGCCGCCGAACCGCGAGCGGCCGTCGCGCAGGAAATCGTCGAAGACCTTCTGCCGCGGCGGCTTGTAGACGGCATCGACCGGCACGCCCAGCTTGGCGCCGGCGGCGAGCAACAGCCATTCCCAGTTGCAGAAATGCCCGGCCAGCAGCAGCACCGATTCGCCGCGGGCGAGCGGCGCGGTCAATGCTTCCGCGTTGTCGATCGTCATCCGCGCCGCGATCTGCGCGGCAGACGCGCCATAGCCCCACACGGTTTCCGCGAGCACGTCGCACAGGTTGCGATAACTGAGGACCAGCAGCCGCTCGCGCTCGGCGGCCGTGCGGTCCGGGAACACGCGCGCGAGGTTTGCCCGCGCGATGTCGCGCCGCCAGCGGACAACGTGGAAGGCGATGAAGCACACGACGCGCCCGACGCCGTACAGCAGGGGCAGCGGCATGCGGGTGAGGAGATCGAGCAGGAAACGCATGGACGGGTGGGGCAGGCGCAGTGCGCCGCGGGGCGGGTGCGCCGGCCGTGAGCGTAGACGAGATGCCGGGGCACGGCAATCACAGGGTCCGCGCGTTGCCGTCGCCGGTGCCGGCAATTGCGCTATGGTGGTGTGCGCTCGACGCCAGCGCCGGGGAGCGCGCGGAAGACGCGGCGTTGCTTGCCGATGCCGAGCACGCGCGGGCCGCGCGCTTCGGCCGGCCGGAGCTCCGCGACCGCTACGTGACGGGGCGGGCACTGCTGCGCCGACTGCTCGGCGCGGCGCTCGGCTGCCCGCCGGCCGCGGTACCGATCGTGCGCGGCACGCGCGGTCGGCCGCGCATCGACGCGCCCGGCGCCCCCGACTTCAACGTGACGCATACGCGCGAGCGGTCCCTGGTGGCGATCGGCCTCGGCGCGCGGTTGGGGGTCGACCTCGAGCATCGCGAGCGTCCCGCCGACTCGACGCGCCTCGCGCGCAAGTTCCTCAGCAGCGACGAGCAACGTGCGCTGCACGCGTACGCGCCGGCGTTGCGGCACGAGCGCTTCCTGCGCTGGTGGACGTGCAAGGAGGCGATGAGCAAGGCGACGGGCGACGGGCTCGCCGCGCCGTTCGGCGCCCTCACCGTCGAACTGGAACCGCGCTTCGCGCTGCGCGATGGGCCGGCACCCTACGTGCCGGACGCGTGGCAACTGTGGCCGGTGGCGGTGCCGGATGATTACCTGGGGACGCTGGCGTTGTGGCTCGACGCCACGCCGCCAGCGGCCTGAAGCAACGACGCCTTACTTGCCCGCCGCGGCGAGCTGGTCCTTGACCGTCGACTCGAACTGGTCGTAGGGCATCGAACCGACGACACGGACACCTTCGAGCTTGCCGTCGACGACGCGGCCGACGATGAACGACGGCGTGCCGCTGACGCCGGCCGCCGAGCCTTCGGCGATCTGCTTGTTGATGTCGGCGTCGAACGCGTTGGAATCCACGCACGCCTGGAACTTCTTCATGTCGAGGCCGATGTTGGCCGCGGTCTGGGTGATCATTTCCTTCGACAGCTTGTCGGCGTTGCTCATCAGCGAGTTGCGGACTTCCCAGAACTTGTTCTGCTGGTCGGCGCAACGCGCGGCGACGGCCGCCGGCCGCGCCCACGGATGGAAATCGAGCGGGAAATCGCGCGAAATGAACAGCACCTTGCCCGTGTCGACGTAGTTGCGCTTCAGCTGGTCGTACACGTTGTTGTGGAACTGCTGGCAGAACGGGCACTGCAGGTCCGTGTACTCGACGACGACGACCGGGGCGTCCTTCTTGCCGAGCTGGTGCGGCTTGTCCGGCATCGCCATCGACACCTTGTCGCTGACCGGCTGCTGCGGCGCGCCGCCGCCCGCGCCCTGCACGGCGCCGAGCTTCTCGAGCGCGGTGCGGATGCCCTTCAGCTCGTCCAGCAGTTGCTGGACCTGGTCCTGGGTCATGTCCGCCTGCGCGGCCGGCACGACGCCCATGCCCAAGCCTGCCATCATCAGCGCGGCGAGGACCGCGCGCTTTGCCTTCGTCATCATCGTCAAGATCCCTGGTTGTCCAACCGCAAAAGGGCGGCGCCACGAGCGCGCACCCCCCGTATATCGACGGGCGCGTTATAGCGCACTCCGGCGGCGTACCCCGCCTGCGCGCCGACAGGCGGCGTCCGGCGCCCGCTGGAAACCGGCCGGGCACCGCGGCCCGCCCGCTGCACCCAACGGACTTCGACCGGCGACGGGGTCCGCGGTTCCGGCCCCGCACGTCCCGGCGCCACGCCGGGTGCCCCCTTAAGTCCGGCGCGCCGCGCCGCATGGCAGGCGTGGCATCATGCGCGGTCAGTCCGGAGAGTTTCCAATGGCATTTCGTCGGCTTCGTTTCGTCATCGCGCTGGTGCTCGTCGCCGCGCTCGGCAGCTGCAAGGTCAACACGATCAACAGCTTCCCGTCCAATCCCGCCAACATCCGCTATGCGTCGTTCATGCCCAATGCGCCGGCGGTGGACGTCAAGGTCCAGAACAACACGACGTGGACGGCGGTGCCATTCGAAAGCATCACCAACTACCAGTCGTTCGACAACGTGCAGACGTCGTTCGGCGTCTACCTCACCGACACCGGCGCGACGATTGCCGAGTCGTCGGCGTCGCTGTCGGCCAAGGCCACCTATTCGCTGGTCGGCTTCGGTACGATCGGCAACCCGAAGCTCATGTTCCAGGACGACGAGTACCCGGACCTCGGCAGCGGGAACATGGAGCTGCGGCTTACGCACCTTGGCTTTGGCTTCGGCGTCGTCGACGTCTACATCACTGCCCCCGACGTCGACATCGCCAACGTGGACCCGACGTATACGCTGAGCTTCGGCAGCAACACGTCGTTCCAGCGCGTCACGGCCGGCCCGTACCGCGTGCGCGTCACCGTGTACAGCACCAAGTCGCTGATGTACGACTCGGGCCCGCTCGACTTCCCGGTCAATTCCGTGCAGAGCATCTTCCTGTACGGGATCACGTCGACGCACACGTTCAACGCGTCGCAGGTCGCCGTCCAGAACAGCGTGACGAAGCCGCTGCCCAGCCTGACGTCGACGGTGCGCATCTTCAACGCCGGCTACCAGACGACGGCGATCGACGTGCAGGACAACGGCGTCGCGCTGGTCACGAACCTCGCGTTTCCGAAGGCGGTCGCGGGCTACCTGCCGATCCTCGCAGGCAGCAACACGTTCACCGTCAACCTGACGGCAGCGCCGGGTTCGCCGCTCAGCACGCTCGCGACGACGATCGCGCCGTCGCTCGACACGACGCTGCTGGTGTCGGGTCCCAACGACGCGCTGGTCATCACGCCGATGTCCGACGACAACCTGCCACCGGATTCATCCGCCGCACGGCTGCGCGTCGTCAACGCAGCGCCGGACATCACCGCGTTCGACGTTTCGGTGGACGACGTGGTCGTCGCCACCAACGTGACCTACCCCGGCCCGTCGCCGTATTTCTACGTCCAGAGCGGCAACCATACGATCAAGCTGCTGTCGCCGGGCACCACGACGCCGATCTTCACGGTGAACAGCACCGCGTTCGGCGGGAATAACGTGTACACGGTCTACCTGATGGGCCCCAGCAGCGCGCTGCAGGACGTCGTCACGCAGGACAACAACATCCAGAACTAGGTGCCGCGCGCCGCTGCCGCAGCGGCGGCGGTCAGTAAATCTCCGGCATCGGCACCGGCTGCGCCTCGGGCTTGCACTCGCCGCACCACAGCGCGTCGGGCACCACGACCGCCTTCGGTGTGTTGGCGGCGCCGACGTAGATCGTCGCGATATACGGAAGGCGCCCGGCGAGGTGCGCCTTGCACGCGGCGCGGCCACAGAAGCGGCAGACGCCGCAGGCATCGTTGTCGTCGAAGAAGCACTTCACGCGGCAGGCCCTTTCACGAGCGGATGTTGACGGTGGTCACGTCGCGTCGGCGCGGCGCGCCTCGTCGAGGTGGGAAAGCGCGAGCATCGCGAGCGAAGGACCCGCGGGCGTGGGCGATGCGGCGACGCGCTCGGCGGCAAGCCGCCACACGTCGACGCCCGGCGGATGCGGCTGCTGGCGGCGCGCCTCGAGCCGCGCCCACAGCGACCACGTCGTCCTGGGCAGGATCGAGCGCGCGAACGACATCACATAGATGCCCACGCGGTGCCGTGCGGCCTTCAGCTCGCGTCGCGCCGCGGTGATTTCCGGCGCCAGCGACGCGCGCAGCTCGGGGTCGCGCGTGTGACGGATCAGGTCCTGCTTCATCGCGAGTTGCGCGCCCAGCAGCAGTACCTGCGCGACGTCGTCCCGCTTGGCGCGGCCGAAGCGCGCCTCGACCGGCGCGAGCATCGCGTCCAGGTCGTCGATGTGCTGGACGAGCCGCGCCTCGCCCTTCGATACGCCCGCCTTCATGCCCAGCGACCGGCGCAAGCGCTTTCGCTCGCGCCGCAGTCCCCACACGATCAGCCCGACGGCAAGCAACGGACCCGCGAAGCCCGCGGCCGAGATGACGAACAGGCTCAGCGGCCCGAAATTGGTGAACGTCACGCGGTTGTAGGTCATGTGATACGCCACCGCGAGGATCCAGCCGGCGACGAGGGCGAGCACCGGATGGACCCGTCTGCCCAGGGGAAAGCCACCGATGGCGATGCCCACGAGCGCGGTGGATCCACCGTGCATCAACGACGACGAGAACGCACGCGCGATCGCGACGATGAGCCCCGTGTTGACGTCGACGCGGGACAGGTAGAGAAGGTTTTCGGACACCGCGAAGCCGATGCCCGACGCGAAGCCGTAGATGGCGGCGTCGACGAAATACGTATGGTCGGCGCGGCGGACGAGATAGACGAGGATCAGCGACTTGAGCACTTCCTCGACCGTGGGCGCGATGTTCTCGGAGATGAACTGGCGTCCGAAGATCGGCACCAGCGGATGGTCGACCTGGTAGGCGAGCCAGGACGCGAAGACCCCCCACGCGAAGGCGAGCAGGATCAGCCCGAGCTTGTGCGTCTCGAAGAAGTTGAGCCACTTGACGATGTACAGGAAGACGAGCGGGATCGCGCCCGCGATGATGATCGACCAGATCATCGGGCCCCCGGGCGCGCGGGCGCCGGCGCCGCAGTCCGGCGTCGGCGCATGCAAAAGCGGCAGTCCGTGGACTGCCGCCCTGCTGCTGCGGTCACCGCAACGCTATTGCGCGGTGGCTTGCGTCGCCGCGGTGGCGGCCGTCGCTGCGGTCGCTGCCGTGGCCGCCGTCGCGGCCGTTGCGGCAGTGGCTTGCGTCGCCTGCGTGGCGGCCGTCGCTGCGGTGGCCTGCGTCGCCGCCGTCGCGGCGGTTGCCGCGGTTGCTTGCGTCGCGGCAGTCGCTGCCGTGGCTTGCGTCGCCTGCGTCGCTGCCGTGGCAGCCGTCGATTGCGTGGCCTGCGTCGCGGCCGTTGCCGCCGTCGCCGCAGTAGCAGCGGTCGCTGCCGTTGCCGCGGTCGACTGCGTGCCCAGCGTGTTCTTGATCACGTCGGGCCGGAAATTCGCCATATAGATGGAGCCGGCGGCAACCGCCAGCACGGCCACTGCCACGAAAGTCATCTGCATATTGCGAGAAGACATGGATCGCTCCCAACTCGTTTCGAGCCGCCCTCCCGCGGATAGGGTCGGCGAAGTCGTTCTGGCACTTTCCGGGCAGTGAACGACGGGACGGAGTATCGGGTATCCGTCCACGTTTGTGAACGTGAATATTCTGCAGTGCGACGTGCCGGACCGGGTCATTCCGCCGTCACGCGGCGTTAAACCGTCCGCAGTCGTAGACATCTACTGTAGTAGTTGACTAATACACCAATACATGGTTTAGTGCTGTCCATGCACGCAACGACGACGGCTCCGCGATGACAATCGGCTGGGACGACAACCGCCCGATCTACCGGCAGATCGAGTCCATGGTCGCCGGCATGATCCTGGATGGGACGCTGCCCCCAGGCGCAGCGCTGCCGTCCGTCCGCCAGATCGCGGCGGACTACCAGGTCAATCCGCTGACCGTCTCACGCGCCTACCAGTCGCTGGTGGATACGGCGATCATCGAGAAACGAAGGGGACTCGGCATGTACGTGACGGACGACGGCCGCGAGCGCCTGCTCGCCGCCGAGCGTGAACGCTTCATCCGCGAGGAATGGCCAGCCGTGCTGGTGCGCACGCGCCAGCTCGGGCTCGACGTGCACGAGCTCGCGAATGCGGCGGACAGCGAGGACGCGGGATGAACGCGACCGTTGCCGCCCGCGACCTCACCGTCCGCTACGGCGCCCGCACCGCCGTCGACGGCGTGTCGTTCACGATCGGCGCGGGGCGCATCGTCGGGCTCATCGGACCCAACGGCTCGGGCAAGACGACGACGTTGAAGGCGATGCTGGGCCTCATGCCCTTCGCCGGTGAACTGTCGGTGCTGGGCCTGGACCCGCGGACGGCCCGCGACGCACTGATGCAGGACGTGTCGTTCATCGCCGACGTGGCCATCCTGCCGCGCTGGCTGCGCGTGCGCGACGCGATCGCGTTCGTGCAGGGCGTGCATCCCCGCTTCGACCGTGCGAAGGCCGAGCGCTACCTCGCGGCAACGTCGCTCAAGCCGGCGATGAAGGTCAAGGAGATGTCCAAGGGCATGATCGTGCAGCTGCACCTGGCGCTGGTCATGGCCATCGACGCCAAGCTCCTCGTGCTCGACGAGCCCACGCTCGGCCTCGACATCCTGTTCCGCAAGCAGTTCTACCAGAACCTGCTCGAGGATTACTTCGACGAGCACCGGACCATCGTGATCACGACGCACCAGGTCGAGGAAGTCGAGCACATCCTGACGGACCTGCTGTTCATCCGCGCAGGGCACATCGCGCTCGCCGCGACAATGGACGAGGTCGCGGGCCGCTACACGGAAGTGATGCTGCGCGGCGACGCGCTGGCTGCGGCGGAAGCGCTGCGGCCCATCGACCGCCGCACCGCGTTCGGCCATACGGTCATGCTGTTCGACGGCGTGCCGCGCGAGACGCTCGCCACGCTGGGCGAGACGCGCACGCCGAGCGTCGCCGACCTCTTCGTCGCGACGATGAAAGGACCCGCCGCATGAAGACGTTCCCGTGGCTGTTGCGTCGCGAACTGTGGGAGCACAAGGGCTCGTTCTTGTGGGCGCCGCTCGTGATGGCGGCCGCGCTGGTCCTGCTTGTCAGCCTGCCGGGCGCGCACTTCAGCGTGACCGTCAACGGCTCCGACGCCGCGCAAGCCGCGCAGCGCGCGGTGATGACGTTGAGCGCGAGCTTCCTCGGCGCGTCGTTGCCGCTGTTCGGGATGCTCGCGTTCGTGTCGCTGTTCTACTGCATCGGCGCGCTGTACGACGACCGGCGCGACCGCAGCATCCTGTTCTGGAAGTCGCTGCCGGTCTCGGACGGCGAGACGGTGGTGTCCAAGCTCGTCATGGTGCTCGTCGTCGGCCCGCTGCTGACGATCGCCATCGCCATTGCGACATCGTTCGTCGTGCTGCTGATCGTCGGCGGCGTCCTCGCCGCCAAGGGCACGCCGGTGCTGGGTGCAATGCTCGCGACGCCGGCCCCCTATGTCGCCCCGCTGCTGCTCGTCGGGCTGTGGCCGGTGTATGTCGTATGGGCGCTGCCAAGCGTCGGCTGGCTGCTGATGGTGTCGAGCTGGGCCCGCTCGAAGGCGTTCATGTGGGCCGTCGGCGTGCCGGTGCTCGCGATGATCGTCGTCAAGTGGCTGAAGCTGTTCATCGGGCCGGAGTGGCAAGGCGACTGGCTCGTCCGCCACGTCTTCGCGCGCGCGCTGGCGGGCCTCGTGCCGGGGAACTGGTTCCTGTTCAACCAGGGTGCGACGTTCCACCGCGCGCTGCCGGATGGCAGCGCCGCGCCTCCGTTCGCCGAGATCGGCAACCTGTTCGCGGACTCGTGGGCAACACTCGCCGCGCCTGGCGTGTGGGTCGCCGCCGCGATCGGCGTCGCGATGATCTTCACGGCGATCCGGCTGCGCCGGACGCGCAGCGAAGCCTGACGCGGTGCGCAGTCAGGGCGCGGGGCGCGTGGCGCCCGCCGTCGCACCGTCCGCAGCTTCTCCCGTCCTCAGCAACATCGCCGCCAACGCGGCGGCGAGCAGCGCCGCGCAACTGCCCATCGCGAACGCGACGCCGTAGCCGCCGTTGAGCGCGGACATGGCATCGGTGCCGGCCATCGCCAGCCGCTCGGTGCGCGCGCTCGCGACGCTCGCCAGCACCGCGAGGCCCAGCGCGCCGCCCATCATGAACGAGGTGTTCACGACCCCGGATGCAAGTCCGGATTCGTCGGGTGCCACGTCGCTCATGGCCGCGAGAAGCACGGGGTTGAATGCAACGCCGGCCCCCAGGCCGATCATCAGCATGGCAGGCAACACGTCCACGACGAAAGCGCCGGTCACCGGCGCGCGCGCAAACCACGCCAGGCCCGCGGCCGCGACCAGCAGTCCCAGCGCCAGCGGCCCGCGGATGCCGAAGCGCATCACCACCTTGGCCGACAGGCCGAGGGAAAAGACGGCCATGATCAGGTTGGCCGGCAGGAACGCGAGTCCCACCTGCAACGCGGTGTAATCCAGCACGCGCTGCATGTAGAGCGCGGACAGGAAGAACCAGGCGAACATCGCAGCTGCCCACAGCACGCCGACCACGTTGGCGGTGGCGACGTTCCGCAAGGCGAACAGGCGCAGCGGCACCAGCGGATGCGCGACACGCGACTCGACGACGATGAACGCCATCAGCAGCGCGAGCGCGACGCCGAGCTCCGCCAGTGTCACCGGTGACGTCCACCCGACGTCGTTCCCACGCACGACGGCGTGAACGGCGAGCGTCAGCGCGACGGTGACCAGCACGGCGCCGACCACATCCAGCCTGGTCCGGTCCGCGAGCGCACCCGTCTTCGGCAACAGGCGTGCGCACGCGCCGTAGACCGCCACGCCGATCGGGACGTTGACGAGGAAGATCCAGTGCCAGTTGAGCAGGCTTGTCAGCACGCCGCCGAGCAGGACGCCCACACTGCCGCCGCCCGCGCACACGAAGCCGTAGACGCCCATCGCGCGCGCCCGCTCCTCGCCGGATGTGAACAGGGTCATGATCAGTGACAGCGAGACCGCCGACACGATCGCTCCGGCGACGCCCTGTACCGCGCGCGCCGCGATCAGCGTTCCTTGCGACTGCGCGAGGCCACAGGCCACCGAAGCCGCCGTGAATGCCGCGAGGCCCAGCAGGAACATCCGGCGCTGGCCGAACAAGTCTCCCAGGCGTCCACTCAGCAGCAGCAAGCCGCCGAACGTCAGCATGTAGGCGTTCACGACCCAGACCAGCGTCTGCTCGGAGAACCCGAGGTCCGCGCGAATGGACGGCAGCGCGACGTTCACGATCGTCGTGTCCAGCACGATCATCAGCACGCCCAGGCACAGCAGTACGAGCGCGGTCCAGCGGCGACGAATCTCAGGTTCTCGCGTCATCAGGAAGGCAGCGGAGGGCCGCAGGACGGGTCATCGGGCGCTGGCGCCGCGCCGCGCGGGGTCAGGATGAAGTTCGGCCCCGGGCTGCGAGGAACAGCGCGGGGCCGACATGCTGCATGTTGGTTGCGGGGACAGGATTTGAACCTGTGACCTTCGGGTTATGAGCCCGACGAGCTGCCAGACTGCTCCACCCCGCGAAAGAGGGTCGATTATACGCCAACCTGCGCCGGCGCGTCAACGCGCCGACCGCGCGTCCTCGGCCTCGTCCGCGGGCTTGGGGTACTTCCACTTGCGGTGTACCCACAGGAAGTTGGCCGGCGCCGCCGCGATCTCGCGCTCGAGCTCGGCTGCGTAGCGGTCGATGATCTGCGTTTCCGGGTCGTCGTCGTACGGCGGCTCGGCGATCACGGTGAGATGCGCACCGTAGTAGCCGCGCGCGCGCCGCCGCATCGCGACGAAGATCACCGGCGCGTCCAGGTAGCGCGCGATGACACCGAGCCCCGCGTAGAACGCGGTGTCCTGGTGCAGGAAGCGCCGCCAGTGCTTGGGGCCCTTGCGGGGCGGTGTCTGGTCGGCAAGCATCGCGAACGCGCGCGGCTCGCTCGCGTGGAACGTGAGCTCGTACAGCAGGTTGTCGAGCTCGATCGGGTGGCCGCCGAACCGCGCGCGGGCGTCGCGGACGTAGCGGTCGACGTCCGGCAGGCGCAGCGTCTTGTACAGCGGTGCGATCGGAATGCCGAGCTCGGCGCAGGCCGCCAGCACCAGCCACTCCCAGTTGCACATGTGCGAGGCCAGCAGCACGACGGACTGCCGGTTGGCGACGTAGCCGTCGATCAGCTCGCGATTGTCGATGTCCACGCGCGGCTTCAGCGCATCGGCGTCCGCCTGCCAGCCCCAGATCGCCTCGGCCAGCGTCTGCCCGAGGTTGTAGTAGGCGCGGCGCAGGATCCGCGCGCGCGCGGCCGGTGCAAGATCCGGGAACGAGCGCTCGAGATTGCCCGCGGCAAGCTTGCGATGCCAGCGCAGCACCTCGAATGTGACGAACGCGATGAACCACCCGAGCGCGTAGAGCACCGGGAGCGGCAGCTTGCCTAGGATGCGGAGGACGAAGGCCATCGGGACGCGGCGCACGGCTGTACGCACGCGCAGCTAGCATAGCGTACCCGCTCGTATAATCACGCCAGGCGCTCTCGCGCGACCGCGCTGCCACCACGCGATGACGACCCCGCTCCTCGACCTGCCCACCGCCGCGTTGCTCGCGATCGTAGCCGTCTACTGGCTGATCGTCGGCGCCATGGTCGTGCGCCGTCGCCGGCGCACGCGCAAGATGAGTGGCGTCGTCCCCGAGGAGCCGCTCGAGCGCGTGCTGGGTTACGGCTTCGTGGCGGTCGTCGCGCTGTGGATCGCGCTGCCCTGGCTCGCGCTCCGGCATGGTGAAGGGTGGCTCGCGCTGCCCGGGTTCGCGCGCAGCGATGCCGCGACGATCGTGCGCGGGCTCGCCGTGGTTGTCGCGGCCGGCGCGCTCTACGGCTCGATCCGCGCATGGCGCCAGATGGGCCGCCACTGGACGATGGCCGTGACGCGCGACGAGGCCACGACGCTGTTCACCAGCGGCATGTTCGCCCGCGTCCGCCACCCGATCTACACGCTCAGCATCCTGCTGATGCTGAGCTCGCTGGTGGTCGTCCCCAACGCGCCGATGCTCTTCACCGCGTGCGCACACTTCGCGCTGATGAACGCGAAGGCACGCAACGAGGAACGCTTCCTGCTTGCCGCGCACGGTGACGCCTACGCCGATTACTGCCGGCGGACGGGCCGCTTCGTGCCGCGCGTGATGCAAGTGCCGTGACGCAGGACCGGCGCGCGGCCTTGCACCGAGCCCGCTGCGCCGCCCCGCCGCCGCGATGAGCCGCTCATTTCCCGGCAAGCTCAACCTGTTCCAGCGCACGATGCGGCGCTGGCGGTCGCTCGCGCCGTACAACGCCGTGCACGCCGCAGAAGTTACAGGCGCATTCGACGAGCAACAGGTCATCGCCGCGATCGACGCGGTGCTTGCGCGCCGTGGCATCGCCGCGCACACGCTGGACCGCCGCGCGCGGCGCTTTGCGTGGGCGGCGACGCCGGCCGCCGCCCCGACCCTTGCCGTGATGGCGGCCGACGGCGCGCCCGACGGGGTGCTCGCGGCGCAGGTGGGACGCGAGCTCAACGCGCCGTTCGCCGCCGGGCAACCGTTGCGCTTCTTCGCGGTCACGGAGCCCGGCCGTTACACCGTCGGCATCGCATACGACCATTATGTCGCCGGCGGGGATTCGATCGCGGAGCTGCTGGGCGAGATCGTCGACGCGCTGACGCCCGGTACGCCGACGCCTCCCGGGGCACCGCCGGCGTTGTACCCACCGACGTACGCGCACCTCTGGCGGACGCACCCCCGCGCGCTGCTGCACGCGATGGCCGCGATGCGCGCACTCGTGCGCGACGTCGGCCGCGCGATGCGGCCACGCGACGCCGACGTCGCGCGCACGCACAACGAGTTCGCGCTGTTCCGGCTCGACGCGCACGAACTCGCCGCGTTGAAGGCACGCGCCCGCACCGCGGGGGCGACACTGCACGACCTCGTCCTCGCGGTGTTGCTGACCGTCGTCGCGCCGATCGCCGGCACGCAGCGCGCCGGGTCGCGCAGGCCCGACGTCGCAGTCGCCGCGATCGTCAACATCCGTCGCGACATGGGCGCCGGCCATGCGCGGGATTTCGGCCAGTTCCTGGCGAGCCTGCGTGTCGTCCATCCGGTGCCGCCCGACGCCTCGCTGGACGCGCTCGCGCGCGACGTCGCGGCCGTCACGCGCGCCAACCGCGAACAGCGCCTCTATCTGCGCACGTTGATCGGCCTCGCCTATGCAGCGGTCGCGTGGCCGCTGCTGTCGTCCGCACGGCGGCAGAAGTTCTATGCGAAGCACCACCCGGCATGGGCAGGCGTGTCGATGCTGGCGGTCGACGCGGCGTGGCCCGCGCGCCTCGGGCGGGCACGGCGGTATACGCGGGGCGTTTCCACGGGACCGCAGACGCCGGCCGTGCTCGCGATCTCGCAAACCGGCGACGCGCTGTCGTTCGGCGTGTCGTGGCGGACAAGCGTCCACCCGGGCGATCTCGCCACCCGCCTCGAGTCCGCGTTCCGCGCCGCCGCCCGCGGCGCTTGATGCTGTCCTGTGCAACAGCGCGCCGCGCCAAGCCGCGGCGCATTTGCTAGAGTCGTTGCTGACCCCCGCATTCATTCTCCGTCGCGTCCGGCGCCCACCCGATGCACCGCCCGCTCCCCATTCCTGCGGCTATCCGCCGCCCTCTCCCTGTCTTCGCCGTCGCGCTCGCGGCAGGCTTGCTGCTCGCCGCCTGTGCGTCGCCGCCGACGGCGCCGGATGCAGGCGCACCGGCGCGCGGGACCGTCGTCAAGTCGATGGCGCTCGACCCGGCGCTCGAGGACCGGATCCTGGCGCTCGATCCGGCGCACGTCAGCGCTGCAGACATCCGGGACGTGCTGGCGCACGCGCCCGCCCCGCGGCTCTACCTGATCCACGGCGGCATCTTCCCGGTGTTCAAGGAGCTCATCGCGTTCGGCGAATTCACGATCGCGATGGGTTATCCCGAATCCGCCGTCCACGATCCAGGGGGGAATCCCGAGTACACGCACAGCCCCTACGACAACAGCGCCGACCAGGCGGGCGCCATCGCGTGGTACTACGAGCACGAGGGACTGCGGCCGATGATCATCGGGCACAGCCAGGGCGGCATGCAGGGCGTCAAGGTGCTGTATGAACTCGCCGGGCTGTTCGGCGACGACGTGCAGGTGTTCGACCCCACGCGCGGCGTGCGCGAGCCGCGCAACTGGATCGTCGACCCGCTGACCGGCGAGCACCTGCCGGTCACCAAGTTGCGCCTGCCCTACGCGACCAGTGTCGCCGCCGGCGGCCTCACCGGCATCGTGATGCCCAACCAGTGGTCGATGGAGCGGCGAACGTTCGAGATTCCCGACAGTGTCGAGGATTTCACCGGCTTCCTGCTCGACTTCGACTTCGTCGCGTGGGAGTCGAAGCTGTCGCGCGGGCGCTACCGCGCGCTGGGCGATGCGCACGTCGTCAACGTCAAGTTGCCGTACGAATACAACCACTACTACGTCGTCAACACGTCCGGCCTCGCCGACGACCCGACGACGCGCGCATGGCTGGACGCGTGGACGCCCGCGCTGCGCGAGCAACCGCTGCCGCCGGGCGTGCGCGACCACAACACGCAATGGGGCGCCGACGTCTGGTACAGCGTCAAGTACCACTGGGTGACCGAGTTGCAGCGCGCGATCCGGGCGCGACGAACGCGGCACCCCTGACCCGCGATGCGCTGGGCACGCGCCCTCCACGTCGCCACGTTCGCCTGGGTGGTTGCCGGCTGCACGACGTCGCCGGAACGGATGCCGCCTGGCAGCGAGGCGATGCCCACGGCGCGCGCCACGCGACCGGCGCCCGTCGATCCGGCGCTCGGCGACCGGATCCTCGCGCTCGATCCGGAGCACGTGAGCGACAGCGACGTGCGCCAGGTGCTTGCCAAGGGTCCGACCCCGCACGTGATCGCGATCCACGGCGGCGTGTACCCGGTGCACCTGGTCATGGACTCGTTCGCGCGGTTCCTGACGCGGATGGGTTACCCGGAGCGTGCGATACGCGATCCGGGCGACCGGTCGTTCACACAGAGCCCCTACACGGAAGCCGCGGTGCTGGCGGGCGAGATCGCGTGGTATTACGAGCGCGAAGGCGTCATGCCCGTCATGGTCGGCCATAGCCAGGGCGGCATGCAGGTCGTCAAGGTGCTGTACGAGCTCGCGGGTCTCTTCGACACCGCGGTACCCGTCTACGACCCCAGCGGCAGCGGCGTGGAGCCGCGGACGACGATCGTCGACCCGCTGACCGGCGCCAGGCGCGCGGTCACGACCCTCAAGGTGCAGTACGCGACCGCCGTGTCGGCGGGCGGCGCGGCGACGCTGCTGCCCAACCAGTGGATCATGAAATCGCGCCTGTACCGGATTCCCGACAGCGTCGTCGACTTCACGGGCTTCATGCTGGCGCTGGACCTCATTGCCTGGGACGGTCCCGCGACCGACCACCATTACCGCGCGCTGGACGTCGCGCACGTCCGCAACGTGACGCTCCCGGCGACATACGCGCACATCTTCGTCGTGGACGTGGGGCCGCTGGCCAAGGACGAGGCGGCGCGCGCCTGGATCAACGCCTACACGCCGGACCTGGCGGGCACCAGCCCGCCGGCCAACGTGGACCTGCCGAACATCCTGTGGGCCGCGGACGTCTGGTACAGCATCAAGAAGGCCTGGGTGATCGAGGCCCAGGCGCTGGTGCGCGCCCAGCGGAAGCCGCCGGCGCCGCCTGCCGCCCGCGGCGCTGCGCACTGACGGGCGCCGCTGCCCACCGGGCAGCCGGGGACGCCAATTTGCTAAAATTGCAACTTCGGCTGCGGCGGCAGGTCCGCCCGGCACCGCATCCCATCCTCCGACTCCGAATCCCGTGACACTGCCCCTGTCAGGACGTACCGCACTCATTACAGGCGGTGCGCGCGGCATCGGCCGCGCCGCGGCGCGCAAGCTCGCGTCCGCCGGTGCCGACGTGATCGTCAACTACTACAACAGCCACGACGAAGCGCAGGCGCTGGTCGGCGAGCTCGAGGCGCTGGGCCGGCGCGCGCTGGCCGTCCAGGGCTCCGTGGCGGACGTCGGCAGTGTCGACGACCTCTTCGCGGCGGTGCGCGAGAAGTTCGGGCGGCTGGACATCGTCATCAGCAACGCCGCCAGCGGTGTGCTGAAGCCGGCGATGGAAATGACGCTCAAGCACTGGCGCTGGTGCATGGAGACCAACGCGTTCGCGCTCAACCTGCTGGCCCAGCGCGCGGTGCCGCTGATGACCGACGGCGGCCGCATCATCGGCATGACGAGCCTCGGTTCGGAACGCGCGATTCCCAACTACGCGTTCATCGGCGCGTCCAAGGCCGCGATGGAAGCGCTGGTGCGCTCGCTGGCGCAGGAACTCGGCCCGCGCGGCATCCGCGTCAACGCCGTCAGCGCAGGCGTCGTCGACACCGACGCACTGGCGCACTTCCCCAACCGCGAGCAGCTGCTGCGCGAGTACGCGGAGCGCACGCCGGCCGGGCCCGTGCTGACGCCGGACGACGTCGCCGGCGCCATCTACCTCTTGTGCCTGCCGGAGGCCAACATGATCACCGGCCAGACGATCACCGTCGACGGCGGCTTCGCGATCTCGGGTTGACCCGGATGAAGATCACCACGCCCCAGCTGGGCGGCAAGGTCGCGCTGGTCACCGGCGGCAGCCGCGGCATCGGCCGCGCGATCGTCGAGACGCTGGCCGCCGACGGCGCGGACGTCACGTTCTTCTATCGCGGCAACGACGAGGCCGCGCGGGACACGATCGCCGCCGTCGCCGCCGCCGGCGGCAACGCCACGGCCGTCAAGGTCGACGTGACGGACGCCGCCGCCTGCAGCGCGGCCGTCGAGGCGCTGTACGAGCGCACCGAAGCCATCGACATCCTGGTCAACAACGCCGGTGTCACGCGCGACAACGTGCTGACCGGCATGACGGACGCCGAGCTCGCGGACGTGCTGGCCACCAACGTCAGCGGCGTATTCAACATGACGCGCGCGGTCGCGCCGTTCATGGTGTCGCGCCGCCGCGGCACGATCGTCAACCTGTCGAGCGTATCCGCGCAGAAGGGCGGCCGCGGCCAGACCAACTACGCGGCCAGCAAGGGCGCGATCGAGTCGTTCACGAAGGCGCTCGCCGTCGAGCTCGCGGCGCGCAGGATCCGCGTCAACTGCGTGGCGCCCGGCGTGATCGAGACGGAAATGTCGGAGGCCGTGCGGGACGCGGCCGGCGACGAGGTAAAGTCCCGGATTCTGCTGCGCCGGTTCGGGCAGCCGCAGGACGTGGCGAACGTCGTCTGGTTCCTGGCGACGCCGCTTGCCGACTACATGACCGGCCAGGTCGTCCACGTGGACGGCGGCTTCAAGATGGAGTGAGGGGAACACCATGGAATTCACGCAACAGGACATCGACGGGGTCTATCCCAAGGTCGCCGAAGTCATCGCCGACGCGCTCGGCGTCGACGTCGACGAAGTGAAGCCCAATTCGTCGCTGATCGAGGACCTGGACGCGGAGTCGATCGACTTCCTGGACCTCGTGTTCCGGCTCGAGCGCGCGTTCAAGGTCAAGATCCCGCGCGGCAAGATCGTCGAGGACGCGCGCGGCGCGCTGACGGAAGCCGAGTTCGAGCAGAAGGGCGTGCTGACCGACAAGGGCCTCGCCCAGCTGAAGGCGTTCCTGTCGGAGGTGCCGGCCGACCGCTTCAAGCCTCCGGTCAAGGCTGCGGACATCCCGCGCCTGTTCACGCCGGAAACGTTCGCGAAAGTGGTGCTGCGCGCGCAGAAGGCCGCGCCCGCGTCGGCCTGACCGTCGATGGAGGGCCGCTACGCCGCCTTCACGTTCTGTGACCGGATCACCGAGTACGAGCCTGCGCGCCACGCGAAGGCCGAGTTCGCGATCCCGGAGCACGTGACGGGCTTCCCGTCGTCGCTGTGCGCCGAAGCCACCGGGCAGCTCGCCGCGTGGGTCTCGATGGCGAACATCGGCTTCCGGGGCCGGCCCGTCGCCGCACTGGCACGCGAAGTGCGCATCCACGGCGAGCCCGAACCGGGCGACACGCTGCACCTCGACATCACGATCGAGGCGAGCGACGAGGAATCGGTCGCCTATCACGGCCACGCGACGGCGCGCGGGCGCAGGATCGTCGAGCTCGTCGATTGCATGGCGCCGATGCTGCCGCAACGCGAGTACGACGATCCCGACGCGCTCGCCAGGATGTTCGACACGCTGCGCACCACCGGCGCGTCACCGGGCCGCTTCGGCGGCGTCCCGCACCACCGGCTGGACGACGTGGAGCACGTCGAAGGCGAACGCCGCGTCGCGGTGCTGCACGTGCCGTCGACCGCGCCCTATTTCGAGGATCACTTCCCGCGCCGGCCGGTGTTCCCGGCCACGCTGCTGCTGGATCATGCGATCCGCGTGGCGACCGCGCTGGTCAACGAGAGCGGTGAAGCGGACTGGCGCCCGTCGGCGATGAGGGCGGTCAAGATGCGCGACTTCATCCTCCCCGGGCAGGCGGTGACGATCGTCGCCGAGCGTGGCGACGACAAGGGCTCGCCACTCGTGAAGATCAACGCGCGGATCGGCGACCGGACGATGGCCACCGCGCGGATCGCCTACGCGACCGCCATGGAGAACGCATGATCCGCCGGCGCGTCGCGATCACGGGCATCGGCCTCGTCACGCCGGTCGGCAACGACGTCGCCACCGCATGGCCCGCGCTGGTCAACGGCGTCAGCGGCGGCGCGCCGATCACGACGTTCGACGCGAGCGGCTTTTCGACGCGCATCGCGGCGGAGGTGAAGAACTTCGACGCGGTCGCGCGCATCGGGGACCGCAAGCTCGCCAAGCTCGCGAGCCGCGCGCACGGCTTTGCGCTCGCGGCGGCCGACGAGGCGTTTCGCGACGCGGGCATCGCGCCAACCCCCGAGACGAGCCGGCGCTGGGGACTCGCCGTCGGCACCGGCATGATGGGCGTGCCGTACGCGGACCTGAAGGAAGTCCACGACCACAGCGCGATGTCCGGTGAGCTCGAAACGCCGCGTCTCGTCGACGACCCTTCAGCCAACGACCCGCTGGTGTTCTGCCGCAGCCAGTCGACGGAAGGCGCGTCCCTGCTCGCGCGCCGTTACGGCATCCGCGGCTACGCGACGTCCGTGCATACGGCCTGTGCGTCGGGGGGCCAGGCCGCCGGCACGGCGCTGAAGCTCATCCGCCGCGGCGTCGCGGACTGCGTACTGACCGGTGGCTTCGACTCGATGGTCAACCCGATCGGCCTGTCCGGCTTCTGCCTCCTGTCCGCGGTCTCGCCCGACAACGACACGCCGACACGCGCGAGCCGGCCGTTCGACGCGACACGCAACGGCTTCCTGCTCGGCGAAGGCGCGGGCTTCCTGGTGCTCGAGGAATGGGAATCGGCACGCAGGCGCGGCGCGCACATCTACGCCGAACTCGCCGGCGACGGCAACTCGCTGTCGAGCTACCGGATCACCGATTCGCCGCCCGACGGCGACGGCCCGATCCAGTCGATGCGCCAGGCGCTCGCGGATGCGCGGATGACGATCGCCGACGTCGACTACATCAATGCGCACGGCACGTCGACGCCGATGAACGACCGCAGCGAGGCGGCCGCGCTGAAGGTCGTGTTCGGCGACGAGTGCGCGCGCATCGGCGTCAGTTCGACGAAGAGCACGATGGGCCACCTGATCGCTGCGGCCGGCGCATGCGAGGCGGCGATCTGCGCGCTCGCCATCGACCGCGGCACGATGCCCGTCAACGCCAACCTGGAGGTCGTCGACGAGGCGTGCGCCCACCTCGACTTCGTCCGTGGCGCGCCGCGCACGCAGCGCATCCGCGCAGCGCTGTCCAACTCGTTCGGCTTCGGCGGTTCGAACAGCTGCGTCGTGTTCCGCCGCCCGGACGAGACCGACGCGCTGATCGCGGCGGAACGACAGGTATGAGCCGCGTGTTTGTCACCGGCATGGGCGCCGTCTGCGCGGGCGGGCGCACGCCGGAGGAAATCCTGGCCACGGTCGAGGGTGGCCGCACCGTCATCGGCCCGATCGCGTTGTTCGACACCACCGGCTATCCGTCGAACCTCGCCGGCGAAATCGTGGGCCTCGAGCTGCGCTCGCTGGTGCCCGACCGCAAGCTGCTGAAGGTCATCCGCCGCACCGACGTGTTCGGCATCTACGCGGCCACCGCCGCCGTCGAGGCCGCGGCCACGGCAGCGTGGCGCGACACGCTCGACGACGCGGCGCGCGCGCAGTTCGCGGACCGCTTCGGCTGCTACGCGGGCTCTGGCGGCGGCACGTTCGACACGCAGTACGACTTCTTCCCGTTGATCACCGAGGCGCACGGCGAGATGCCCGCGTTCGGGCGCGAGCTCGGCAACGTCGTCAACCCGATGTGGCTGTTGCGCTCGCTGCCCAACAACGTGCTGTGCCATGTGAGCATCAACCACGGGCTGAAGGGCGCCAACGCGTGCATCACGCATCACAGCATCAGCGGCACGCTGGCGATCGTCGAGGCATTCGAGGCGCTGCGCACCGGCGAGGCGGACCGCGCAGTCGCCGTGGGGCACGAGGCGCCGATCGAGCCGCAGAACGTCCTCTATTACCACCGCGCGGGGCTCTACGCATCCGGCCCGCTGACGCCGTTCGACGCGAGCCGCACCGGCAGCCTGTTCGGCGAAGGCGCCGGCGCGCTGGTGCTGGAGACCGAAGCCGCCGCAGCGGAACGCAACGCGACGCGACACGGCGAAGTGCTGGGCAGCGGTTCGACGTCCGACGCCGAGGGCCTGCTCGCCATCGGTGACGACGGCGCCGGCATGGCCGACGCCATCGCGCTCGCGCTCGACAACGCGGGCCTTGCGGCGCGCGACGTCGGCATGGTCGTCGCGCACGCCAACGGCACGCGCAACTCCGACCGCACGGAAGCGCTCGCGCTCGTGCGCACGTTCGGCCGCGACATGCCGCCCGTCACCGGGTTCAAATGGGCGTTCGGCCATTTGCTGGCCGCGTCGGGCGCCGTCGAGACTGCGCTCGCGCTGCTCGCGTTGCGCAACGGCCGCGTGCCAGGCATCGCGACGCTGGAGACGCTGGACCCCGCGTGCGAGGGCCTCAACGTCTCGCGCGAGGCGCGCGCCCCGCGCTCCGGCGTCGCGCTCGTCCTGTCGCGCGGATTCGGCGGCACCAACACCGCGCTGCTGGTGCGCACGTGACCGCCCCGCCGGCCCCACGCTGCGGCATCGACAGCGTGGAGCTGGCGCGGATCGAGCGGCTGCTGGCCGAGACGCCCCCCGCGGACATTGCGCGCTGGTTCACGCCCGCGGAGCTCGCCGATGCGGGCGACGGCGCCGGCCGCGTCGCCAGCCTCGCTGCCCGGTTCGCCGCGCGCGAGGCGTGCCTCAAGCTCTTCCCGCGCGAAGCCGCGCTCAACACGCTGACCGCGGACGACTTTTCGGTCGCCAGGGACGCCTGGGGCGCGCCGGTGGTCGTCGCCAGCGACAACGCGCAGGCGGCGATGCAGATGCATCGCTATGCGCGGATCGGTATCTCGCTGACGCACGACAAGGCCAGCGCGTCGGCCGTCGCGGTACCCGAACCGATGGCGCCTCTCACCGTTCCGCTGCTCGGCCGCCTGTTCCACAGGTTCCTCCCGCTGCGCCGGGACGTCATCCACGCGAATATCGAGCGCGCGTTCGGCGACGCATGGTCGGACGCCGACAAGCTGCGACTCGCGCAGGCGAACTATGCGCACCTGTTGCGCGTATATGCGGGCTTCTTCCTGTTCCTCCTCGTGCCGACGCGGCGACGCCCCTCCCGCGTGCGCGTCGACAACGTCGAGGCGCTGGCCGGCGCGCTCGCGCAGGGGCGCGGCGCGATCATCGTGACCGGCCATTTCGGCAGCTGGGAAGTGGCCACGACCGCCGGCATCGCGCGCTTTCCGGAGATGCGCGGACGGTTCCACTTCGTGCGCCGGCCGATCAAGCCGCGCTGGCTCGACAGCCTGGTGAACTGGCATTTCCGCGGGGCGGGCTTCGGCGTGCTGCCCAAGAAGGGCGGGCTGGACGCCATCGTCGAGCGGCTGGAGGCAGGCGACATCGTCGTGTTCCCCTTCGACCAGTACGCGAAAGGCAAGGACGGCATACCCGTCGAGTTCTTCGGCCACCCGGCGCGCACGTTCAAGAGCGTCGCGATCATCGCGCTCGCCACGGGCGCCCCGGTGTTGCCGGCAGCGAGCTGGCGGGAGCCGGATGGCTCGCACGTCCTCAAGTTCGAGGCGCCACTGCCGATAATCGAGGACGAGGACACCAATCGTGCCATCCGCCTGAACACCCGATCCTACAACGCGGCCCTCGAGCGCCTCGTGCTGCGCCACCCGGAACAGTGGTACTGGGCGCACCGGCGGTGGAAGGACGCCCCGAGCCCCCCATGAATCACGGCGATCCGCTGGCCCTGTCGTTCCAACCGTTGCTGGTGGCGCTGGCCTACCTGTTGTCCGTCGTCGGCTCTTATGCCGCGTTGATGTGCGCGCGCGAGATCCGTCGGCAGGACGGTACCGTCAACCTGCCGGCGGTGGCCGGCGCCGGCCTCGCGCTCGGGGGCGTCGGCATCTGGAGCATGCACTTCATCGCGATGACGTCGCAGCGATTCCCGGTGCGCGTCGACTTCGAGCCGGGCGCAACGCTCGAGAGCCTGGTCGTGGCAGTCGCCGTGGCGGCGGCGGCGTTCTGGTACGTGGGTCGGGAGGATTTCCGCTACCGCAACCTCGTGGTGGCCAGCACGCTGGCCGGCGTCGGCGTCGCTTCGATGCACTACATCGGGATGGCCGCGATGGCGAGCCGCATCTTCATCGTCTGGGACTATCGCGTCGTCGCGCTGTCCGTCATCGTGGCAATCGTTGCCGCCAATGCGGCGCTGTGGCTCGCGTTTCGCCTGCGCGGCAACTGGCAGCAGTTTGGCGCGTCGCTGCTGATGGGGGCCGCGGTGACCGGGATGCACTACACCGGCGTGTTCGCCGGCACGCCGTTCTGCACGACGACCGGTGAAGTCGCAGGATCGTTGTCCATGCGTGGCGAGGACCTCCCCTTCTACGTGTTCGGGGTCGCCTCGGTCGTCGTCATCGTCGTCGCGGCGCAGGTTGCGCTGGTGCAGCTTGCGCGGGCCCAGGCCAACTGGCACGTCGCCGCCCGCTGACGCACTTGCATCCCCTGCGCGGGCGCGCTAACGTCGGCCCATGAAGCGCATTGCCCTGCTGTGCGTCGCGTGCGTGGGATGCGGACTCGCCGGCTGCATCCCGATCGGGTTTCGCTCGTCGACGCAAGCCATCCAGCCACCCGTCGCCACCGCGGCCTCGGCCGCGGGCAGCGTCGTCGCGCCCGCAGCGGCGCGCTGACGGGCGCATCCGCACCCGCGGTCAGAGCGCTTCGGTCTCCGCGGCGCGTGGCCGCCACACCAGCAGCCGGGCCTCGACGCGCGTCACGACGAAGTCGAGCAGCAGCGCGAATGCGGTCAGCACGAGGATCCCGGCGAACACCGTGTTGATGTCGAACGTGCCTTCCGCCTGCAGGATCAGGTAGCCGACGCCCTTGGCGGAACCCAGGTATTCGCCGACCACCGCGCCGACGAACGCCATCCCCACCGACGTGTGCAGGCTCGAGAACACCCACGACGTGGCCGACGGCAGGTAGATGTGCCGCAGCAGCTGGCCGCGCGACGCGCCCAGCATCCGCGCGTTGGCGAGCACGACAGGGCTCACTTCCTTGACGCCCTGGTAGACGTTGAAGAACACGATGAAGAACACCAGCGTGACGCCCAGCGCCACCTTCGAGAGCACGCCCAGCCCGAACCAGACGGCGAAGATCGGCGCAAGGATCACGCGTGGCATCGCGTTGGCGGCCGTGATGTAGGGCTCGGCCAGCGCGCTCGAGATCGGCGACAGCGCGAGCCACAGGCCGACGCCCAGGCCCAGCACGCTGCCGATGATGAATGCCAGCACCGTTTCCCACAGCGTGATCGCGAGGTGCGGCCAGATCTTGCCGCTGACGAACCAGTCGACGATGACCTGGACCACCTTGAGCGGCTGGCCGAAGAAGAACGGGTCGAGCCACTTCTCGGTCGTGGCGAGCCACCACAGGCCGAACAGCACCGCCACCAGCACGGCCTGCAACAGGACCAGCGTCCCGCGCGACAGGCGCGCGTCACCGCTTGCTTTGCGCATAGCCCTTGAGCACCTCGGCGCGCAGCACGCCCCAGATGGCCTCGTGCAATTCGACGAAGCGCGGCGTCATCCGGATCTCGGCGACGTCGCGCGGACGCGGCAGGTCGATCGTGAACTCGCCGAGCGGCCGCGTCGCGGGGCCCGCCGACAGCACGACGACACGGTCGGACAGCGAGATCGCCTCCTCGAGGTCGTGCGTGATGAACAGCACCGACTTGCGGTTGGCCGACCACAGCTCCAGCAGCTCGTTCTCCATCAGCTGGCGGGTCTGGATGTCGAGCGCGGAGAACGGCTCGTCCATCAGCAGGATGTCGGGATCGAGGATCAGCATCTGTGCAAGCGCGACGCGCTTGCGCATGCCGCCCGACAACTGGTGCGGATAGCGATCCTCGAAGCCCGCGAGGCCCACGCGAGCGAGCCAGTCGCGACCGCGTGCCGCCGCTTCGTCGCGCGGCGTCCCGCGGAACTCGAGTCCCGCCACCACGTTGGCCAGCGCGCTGCGCCACGGCATCAGCGCCTCGGCCTGGAACATGTAGCCTGCGCGCCGGTTGATGCCGGACAGCGGCTCGCCGTCGACGTGCACGGTGCCCGCCGAGGGCACGAGCAGGCCGGCGCCGACGTTGAGCAGCGTGGACTTGCCGCAGCCCGTCGGGCCGACCACCGACACGAACTCGCCGGGCGCGATGGCCAGCGTGACGTCGCGCACGGCCGTATAGCGTTCGCCGCCGCCGCGCGCGGCGAACGTGCACGTGACGCCGTCGAGCGCGAGCGCCGGCAGCGCGACGCCCGCGCCAGGCGCGCTGGCCGTCGCGGCGGTCACCGGCGCCGCCCTTGCGAACCCGTGCTCACTTGTACTTCGCGGCCGCCTTCTGCTGGAACGACATGTCGATCGTCTTGGCGACGTCGACCTTGAAGCCCTTCAGGTTCGGGTCGAACGTCGTCAGCACGCGCGCGACGTTCTCGCCGGCCTCGAGGCTGATCGCGCCGTCGTGCCGGAAGCCGTCGAGGTTGCGCTCGAGCGCGGCCTTGTACAGCGCCTTGTCCGTGTAGTACTCGGGCGGCACCGCGGCCACGATTTCGTCGGGCGTGGCCGTCTGGATGAAGCGCAGCGCGCGCACCATCGCGTTGACCACCGCCTGCGTCGTGTGCGGGTACTTCTTCACGAAGTCCGCCGGCACGTAGATGCAGCCGGCCGCATAGGCGCCGCCGTACACGTCGGCGTTGCCCTTCGCGGTCCGCGTGTCGACGACGGCCTGGATCGTGCCGTCGCTCTCCAGTTGCGAGATCAGCGGGTCCAGGTTGGAAATCGCGTCGATCTCGCCGCGCTTCATGATGGCCACCGCGCCGGCCGTCGCGCCCACGCCGATGAACGACGCCGAATCCGGCGGCAGGCCGCCCTTGGCCAGCAGGATCTGGACGAACATCTGGGTCGACGAGCCGGGCGCCGTCACGCCGATCTTGAGGCCCTTCAGGTCCGCCGGACCCTTGTACGCGGCAGCCTTGGCCTTGGGCATGCCCAGCACGATGCCGGCGTAGCGGCCCTGCAGCACGACGGCGACGATCGGCTGGCCCTTGGCCTGCTGCGTGATCGTGTGCTCATAGGCCCCCGACACGATGTCGAGGCTGCCGCCGAGCAGACCCTGCAACGCCTTGGCGCCGCCGGGAAAGTCGAGGATCTCGACGTCGAGGCCTTCGGCCTTGAAATAGCCCTTGCGCTCGGCGATCGTGAGCGGCAGGTAATAGAACAGCGGCTTGCCCCCGACGCCGATCGACAGCTTGGGTTTCTCGATCTGGGCGGACGCGGGTGCGGCCGGGAGCAACGCAGCGGTGGCGACAAGCGCGCAAAGCGCGAGGATACGACGCATCGGGATTTCCTCCGGGGGTTCGCGGGCTCGTGGGTCGGCCGCGTGGGTTGGTTATTGTCTTAGAGGGTGGCGGGCGCCGTCAAACCCGTACCCGGTCGCCGCCACGTGCGTGCGCACGACGCTGTCGCGCGCGGCACGCGGCCGCCACAGCGCCGGACGGATGTGCCATCCGCCCGCGGCCGCCATCGTACCCGCGCCGCCGTGCTTCAGGTGCCTGACCATCGGCGCGATCCGCTCGCCGACGTGCAGCATCGGCGACGACGGTGACAGCCCGCGCTCGCTTTCCCGAGCCGCGACGCGGTCGCGCGCGATGGCAAAGGCCGCGGCGATCGAGTCGCCCTGCGCGAAGCCGTCGTCGAAGAACGCGTTGCCGAAGAACGTCGGGTCGCCGCGGCCCTCGCAACCGAACGAAGGCTTGTCGGCCGCGGACGCGGCGACGACCACCGTATGGTCGTCGCCGAGCGCATCGACGTAGGCGCCCGCGTAGCACGACGCGACGATGATGACGCGCCACTCGAAGCCCGCGTCGTCCAGCAGGCTGCGCAGGCCCGTCGGCGTCAGCGACACGAGGTTGAGCGGCGGCAGCCGCGCCGGCACGACGCCCCCGCGCGTGCCGCGGCCGCCGATGTACAGCATCAGGATGTCCTGCTCGGGGTCGCCCGCTTCCGAGATCTCCGCCAGCGCCTCGCGCAGGTTGCTGACGGTGGCGAATGGCGTCGTGAGCATCGTGTCGGCGTGCGTCCGCAGCACGAGCGAGCGGCCCTTCGTGCCCAGCTTAGCGTCGGCGAGGTCGCGAACCTCTTCGACGTGGTCGTTCCACGCGGCCTCCTCGCCGTCGGGCGCGTAGACGACGAAATAGACGTTGGCCCCGCCGGGATCGCGGTCGTCGAGCGAGGCCAGCGCGTCGTCGAGCAGTTCGCGCTGCGTGGCAAGGACCGGCTCCGACGCGGCGCTCAGTTCGCCGGCCGCGCCGAGCGTGTACGGCATCCGGAACCACGGCACGTCGTCGACGAGACGCGACGCGAGCGCGATGGGCAGCGCCAGCACGACGCCACCGGCCCCGGCGATCGCCCAGCGCCGCCACGCGGCGCGCTCGACGTACAGCGCGACGACGCGCACGAAGATCGCCGTCTGCCACGCCAGCAACGCGTACGGCGCGAGCGCCAGCACGGCGTCGGGCGCCGCGAGGTGCGGCGCGCCCACGAACACCGCATAGGACGCGAGCGCGACGGCCGGGAGCGCCGCGAGGCCGGTGACGACGAGCGCCAGCGCCAGCTCGACGCGGCGCAGTGCGAGGCCGACGACGGCCGCCGCCAGCGCCAGGAACGCGAGGCCCGCGAACTCGCTGCCCGCGCCCTGCAACGTGAACACGGCGCCCGCGTACAGCAGGCGGTCGCCCGCGATGTCGATCGCGCACAGCACGGCGAACAGCAGGATCGCCTGCACGACATCGACCCGGAACGCGAGCCGGGTGACCGGCAGGAACAGCGCGAGCCGCGCCCCGGCGGCGAGGTTCCTGAGCAGCGAGGCAAGCCGGTAGCGCATCGTCAGGCAGCGGGCGCCGGCGCGCGCGCCGCGTGCGCGGCGACGTAGGCCTTGACGCGTTCGGCATCGGCGGGCAGTTCCGTCGCATGTTGCGGCCGCGCCTCGAGGTCACGGTACGCGGACGGACGCTCGGGCACGACACCGCCGAGCGCCTCGCCGATGATCGCAGCGAACTTGGCGGGCAGCGCGGTCTCCACGCACAGGAGCGGCACCGACGGGTCGCGCAGCGCCATGCCCACCTTGAGTCCGTCGGCCGTGTGCGGGTCGACGACGCGCCGGTAGCGGCGCTCGACCTGGCGGATGGTCTGGACGCGGTCCGCATGCGTGCTGCGGCCCGAATGGAAATCGCTGGCCACGACATTGGCCCAGTACGGCGTGCCGGCCAGCGTGAACTCGCCGTCGCGCGCGAGCGTCGTCCACAGCGCGCGCAGCGCCGTCGCGTCGCGGCCCACCATGTCGAACACGTAGCGCTCGAAATTCGACGCCTTCGAGATGTCCATCGACGGGCTGGACGTGACGTGCGTCTCGCTGCCGGCGCGCGGCCGGTAGCGGCCGGTGCGGAAGAACTCGTCGAGCACGTCGTTCTCGTTGGTGGCGACGATCAGCCGGCGCAGCGGCAACCCCATCGCCCGCGCAACGTAGGCCGCGAGCACGTTGCCGAAATTGCCCGACGGCACGGCGACGTCGAGCGGCACGTCGTTGCCGCGCGTCGCGCCGAAGTACCCGGCGAAGTAGTACACGACCTGCGCCGCGACGCGCGCCCAGTTGATCGAGTTGACCGCACCGATCGCATGCCGCGACTTGAACGCCGCATCGGCGTTGATCGCCTTGACGATGTCCTGGCAGTCGTCGAACGTGCCGTCGATGGCGAGGTTGTGGATGTTCGGCGCGTCGAGCGCGTACATCTGGGCCTGCTGGAACGGGCTCATCCGCCCGCGCGGCGACAGCATGAACACGGCCACGCGATCCTTGCCGAGCATCGCCACCTCGGCGGCCGAGCCGGTGTCGCCCGACGTCGCGCCGACGATGTTCACGTGGCGGCCTTCGCGCGCGAGCACGTACTCGAACAGCTGGCCGAGCAGCTGCAGCGCGATGTCCTTGAACGCGAGCGTGGGCCCGTTGGACACGCGCAGCAGCGCGAGCCCCGGCTCCAGCGCAACCACCGGCGTGATCGCCGGCGAGCCGAACGTTGCCGCCGTATAGGTGCGCGCGACCAGCGCGCGCAAGTCGGCCGCGTCGATGTCGCCGATGTAGCGCGACAGCACCGCATAGGCGAGGTCCGCATAGCCTTGCCCGCGCAGCGCGGCGAGCTCTTCCGTCGAGAAGCGGGGATAGGCGAGCGGCACGGCGAGGCCGCCGTCGGGCGCGAGGCCCTCGAGCAGGATCGCCGAGAACGGCTGCGGGTCCGTCGCCCACGCCCCGCGCGTGGAGATGTAGCGCATCAGTTGAGCGGCTCCAGCCGGATGCGGACGATGGCGCCGCGCACCGTGGGCAGCGCCTCGATGTTCGCGATCGCGTCGTCGACGCGCTTCTCCAGCGACTCGTGCGTCAGCAGGATGATGTCGGTCTGGTCCTCGCCTTCGGGCGGCTCCTTCTGGATCATCGCGTCGATCGAGATGTCGCGGTCGGCGAGGATGCGCGTGATGTCGGCGAGCACGCCGGGCCGGTCGTCGACGCGCATCCGCAGGTAGTAGCTCGTGCGCACGTCGCCGATCGGCAGGATCGGCAGGTCCTGCGTCAGCTGGTCGGGCTGGAACGCGAGATGCGGCACGCGGTGTTCGGGGTCCGCCGTCTGCGTGCGCGCGATGTCGACCAGGTCCGCGACGACCGCGGACGCCGTCGGCTCGGCGCCCGCGCCCGCGCCGTAGTGCAGCGTGGCACCGACCGCGTCGCCCTTGACCAGCACCGCGTTCATCGCGCCCTCGACGTTGGCGATCAGGCGCTTCTCCGGGATCAGCGTCGGATGGACGCGCAGCTCGATGCCTTCGCCGTCGCCGTGGCGGACGCGCTTCGTGATCCCCAGCAGCTTGATCCGGTAGCCGAGTTCGCCGGCGTAGCGGATGTCGTCCTCCGTCAGTCGGCTGATGCCTTCGGCATACGCCTTGTCGAACTGCATCGGTATGCCGAACGCGATCGCCGACATGATCGCGAGCTTGTGCGCGGCGTCGATGCCCTCGATGTCGAACGTGGGGTCCGCCTCCGCATAGCCGCGCGCCTGCGCCTCCGCGAGCACGGTGGCGAACGACGCGCCGCGGGCGCGCATCTCCGACAGGATGAAGTTCGACGTGCCGTTGATGATGCCGGCGATCCACTCGATGCGGTTGGCCGACAGGCCCTCGCGCAGCGCCTTGATGATCGGCACGCCGCCGGCGACCGCCGCCTCGAACGCAATCGTCACGCCTTGCGCCGACGCGGCCGCGAAGATCTCGTTGCCGTGCAGCGCGAGCAGCGCCTTGTTGGCGGTGACGACGTGCTTGCCGTGCGCGATCGCGTCCAGCACCAGCGTGCGGGCGGGCTCGATGCCGCCGATCAGCTCGCAGACGACGTCGACGTCGGTACGGCGCACGACCGCCGCGAGGTCGTCGGTGACCGTCACGTCGGGCGTGCCGCGCAGCACGGCGTGCGTGCGCGACGGCGTCCGCGTCCCGATGGCGACGACGCGGATCGGGCGCCCGGCGCGGCGGCTTATCTCGCCCTGGTTGCGCGCGAGCACGTCGAACGCCCCGCGCCCGACGGTGCCGAATCCCAGCAGGCCGACGTTCAACGCGTCCATCGTCATGCGCGGCGCCGGTAGCCGTCGAGGAAGCGCGCGATGCGGCCCATCGCGTCGACGATGTCGTCGCTCGTGGGCAGGAACACGAGGCGCAGGTGATCGGGCGTCGGCCAGTTGAAGCCGGTGCCCTGCACGACGAGCACGCGCTCCGCCTCCAGCAGCTCGAGGATGAACGCCTGGTCGTCCGCGATCGCGTATACATTCGGGTCGAGCCGCGGGAACAGGTACAGCGCCGCCTTCGGCTTCACGCAGGACACGCCGGGGATCGCCGTCAGCAGGTCGTACGCGAGGTCGCGCTGGCGCACGAGGCGCCCGCCCGGCTTCACGAGGTCCTGGATGCTCTGGTAGCCATGCAGCGCCGTCTGGATCGCGAGCTGGCCCGGCACGTTGGCGCACAGCCGCATCGACGCCAGGATGTTGATGCCGTCCAGGTAGTCGCGCGCGTGGCGCTTGTCGCCGGACACGACCATCCAGCCGCTGCGATAGCCGCAGGCGCGATAGTTCTTGGACAGCCCGTTGAACGTGACGCACAGCAGGTCGGGCGCGAGCGACGCGAGGGACACGTGCTGCGCGTCGTCGTACAGCATCTTGTCGTAGATCTCGTCGGCGAACAGCACCAGCCCGTGCTCGCGCGCCACCTGCGCGAGTTCGCGCAGCAGCTCCGGTGGATAGACGGCGCCCGTCGGGTTGTTGGGATTGATGACGACGAGCGCGCGCGTGTCCGGCGTGATCTTGCGCCGGATGTCCGCGATGTCGGGCAGCCAGCCGGCGCCCTCGTCGCAGTGGTAGTGCACGGGCGTGCCGCCGGCAAGGCTCACGGCCGCCGTCCACAGCGGGTAGTCCGGCGCGGGCACGAGGACCTCGTCGCCGTTGTCGAGCAGCCCCTGCATCGACATGACGATCAGCTCCGACACGCCGTTGCCGACGATGATGTCGTCGAGCTCGACGCCCGCGATCCCCTTCTCCTGCGTGTAGTGCATGATGGCCTTGCGCGCGGAGAAGAGCCCCTTCGAGTCCGAATAGCCTGACGCCTGCGGCAGGTTCACGATCACGTCGTGCCGCATCTCGTCCGGGGTGTCGAAGCCGAACGGCGCCAGGTTGCCGATGTTGAGCTTGATGATCCGGTGGCCTTCCTCCTCGAGGAGCTTCGCACGCTCCATCACCGGCCCGCGGATGTCGTAGCAGACGTTGGCGAGCTTGGCCGACTTGCGGACCTCGCGGCGCATGTCGTCGCGCCTCATTGCCCGAGCTCCTGCACGGCAGTCTCGGGTGCGTGCGCGCTCGCACGCGGCGCCGTGCCGATCGCGTCCGCATCGGCCTCATCGCGGCGGAGCATCTCGCGGATGCCGCGCACCGCTTGCCGGATCCGGTGCTCGTTCTCGATCAGCGCGAAGCGCACGTGGCCATCGCCGAACTCGCCAAAGCCGACGCCCGGCGATACCGACACCTTGGCCCGCGCCAGCAGCAACTTCGCGAATTCGAGCGAACCGAGCGCGCGATAGCGCTCGGGAATCGCGGCCCACACGTACATCGACGCCTTCGGCGACTCCACGGGCCAGCCGGCTTCGATCAGCCCCTTGACCAGCACGTCGCGGCGACGCTGGTACGTCGCGGCGATCTCGGCGACACAGTCCTGCGGCCCTTCGAGCGCGGCGATCGCGGCCACCTGGATCGGCGTGAACGTGCCGTAGTCGTGATAGCCCTTGATGCGGCCCAGCGCCGTCACGAGGTCGCGGTTGCCGACCATGAAGCCCACGCGCCAGCCCGCCATGTTGTAGCTCTTCGACATCGTGAAGAACTCGACGGCCACGTCGCGCGCGCCCGGCACCTGCAGGATCGACGGCGCCTTCCAGCCGTCGAAGCAGATGTCGGCATACGCGAGGTCGTGCACGATCCAGATCCCGTATTCCTTGGCCAGCGCGACGATCTTCGCGAAGAACGGCAGCTCGACGCACTGCGCCGTCGGGTTCGACGGGAAGTTGAGGATCAGCATCTTCGGCTTCGGGATCGACAGCCGGATCGTGTTCTCGAGCTGCGCGAGGAAGTCGGCTTCGGTGGTCATCGGCACCGAACGGACGTCGGCGCCCGCGATGATCGGGCCGTAGATGTGGATCGGGTAGCTGGGATTGGGCACGAGCACCGTGTCGCCGCGGCCCAGCGTGGCCAGCACGAGGTGCGCGATGCCCTCCTTCGAGCCGATCGTGACGATCGCCTCGCGCTCGGGATCGAGGCCGACGTCGAAGCGCCGCTCGTACCAGTGGCAGATCGCGCGCCGCAGCCGCGGGATGCCTTTCGACACCGAATAGCCGTGCGTGTCGGGACGCTGTGCCGTCTCCACGAGCTTCTGCACGATGTGCGGCGGCGTGGGGCCGTCGGGATTGCCCATGCCGAAGTCGATGATGTCCTCGCCCCGGCGGCGGGCGGCCATCTTGAGTTCGGCGGTGATCGAGAAGACGTACGGCGGCAGGCGGTCGAGCCGCGCGAAATGCGGGTCGGGCGAGGTGGACATCGTGAGCTCTCACGTAAGCGCCCGGAACCGTCCGAGCGACGTGGAAGCAGCGTGGACATCACAGGCGCCGGCGTTGTGGGCCAGCGGGAGGTCTACAGCAGCAACCGGCTACAATTCTCGCCAAATCCGCGACTTATTGCAACGCGACCGGCCGCGGCGGGCCGCGCATCCCTCTCCGATGAAGCTTCACCTGCAAACGGGTACCGCCCACGTCGTCACCGGCACCGGCCCGGGCTGGATCCGGGTCGATGCCGACGAATACCGGCAGAACCTCGTGCTGACCCCGACTACCGTCGTGCCGGGCGTCGTCCCGGGTGGCTTCGAGGCGCTGGCCGCCGCCGATTTCGCGGCCCTCCTCGCGCATGGGCCGGAGCTCGCGCTGCTCGGGACCGGCGCGCGCCAGCGCTTCCCGCATCCCCGCCTGACCGCTGCGTTGGCGCACGCGCATGTGGGCCTGGAGGTGATGGACACGCCTGCTGCCTGCCGCACGTACAACGTGCTTGCGGGCGAGGACCGGCGCGTCGTCGCGTTGCTGCTGCTCGACGCCGCGCAGGCGTGAGCATCCGCACCGCGCGCACGTCGGGATGCCGTCAGCCGGGACTGAACGACGCGAGCTCGCGCACGTGCTCGGCCACGCTGCGGCCCAGCGCCGACAGCGCATAGCCGCCTTCGAGCGTCGACACGATGCGCCCGCGCGCATGCTTCGCGGCGACGCGCATCAGCTCGCGCGTGACCCACGCGTAGTCCGCCTCCGTGAACGCGAGTCCCGCGAGCGGATCCTCGCGATGCGCGTCGAAGCCGGCCGAGATGTAGATCGCTTCCGGCGCGAATTCCTCGAGCGCCGGCAGCCAGACGGTTGCGACGGCCTCGCGAAACTTGTGGCCGTCGCTGCCGGGCGGCAGCGGCACGTTGAACATGTTGTCGCCGAGCGGCTCGACGCCCGAGTACGGGTACAGCGGGTACTGGAACGTCGACACCATCTCCACCCGCTCGTCGCCGGCGAAGATGTCCTCGGTGCCGTTGCCGTGATGCACGTCGAAGTCCACGACGGCGACGCGCTGGAGCCCGTGCGCTTCCAGCGCGTGCAGGATGCCCACGGCGACGCTGTTGAACAGGCAGAACCCCATCGCCTGGTTGCGTACCGCGTGGTGGCCCGGCGGGCGCACGGCGCAGAACGCGTTCTGTGCCTCGCCGCCCATCACCATGTCGGTGGCGAGCACCAGCGC
>JAFEDG010000119.1 GCA_018241745.1 Pseudomonadota bacterium | reverse complement strand
CTGATCCCGATGATGCTGCTGTCGCTCGGCGTGCGGCTCACGACGCTGTCGTGGCATGGCGCGCGGATCGGGGTCATCGGCGGCGCGGTGTGCGCGCTTTCCGGGCTTGCGATGGCGGCGATCCTGATTCCGCTGCTGCGGCTCGACCCGCTGCAGTCCGGCTTGCTTTACCTCTTCGGCTGCCTGCCGCCGGCGGTGCTGAATTTCATGGTCGCCGAGCAGTACAACCGCGAGCCGGACAAGGTCGCGTCGATCGTGCTGATCGGCAATGCGATGTCGCTGATCTTCGTGCCGCTCGGCCTCACCTTGGCGCTAGGGTCCGACCCTATTTCTTATGTCAAGTAGCGGCACCGACCCGTCCTGGCTGAGCAACTTGACATAAGAAATAGGGTCGGACCCCGGTTTTATCCGGCGCCGGTTCGACCGCCCGAGCAATTTGACATAAGAAATAGGGTCGGACCCGGATTTACCTCCGAAATGTCGCCAGCACCACTCCGGCAACGACAAACATCCCGCCGAACGTCCGGTTGAGCCAGCGCACGTGCGCTTCACCGCGCAGCAAGCGCAGGAGGCGCGCGGCAAACGCCGTGTAGGCGCTCATCACGACGGCGTCGGTGACGAGCAGCGTCGCCGCCGCGATCAGGTATTGCGGCGCCAGCGGGCGTGACGCGTCGATGAACTGCGGCAGCACCGCGAGCATGAACAGGATCGCCTTCGGATTCGTCGCGTTGACGAGGAAGCCACGCGTCATCAACGCGCGCGGCGTGCCATCGCCGGTGTCCGCGGCCGCCGTTGAGATCGGCGCCGCGGGCGCGCGCCATTGCTGGACGCCGAGGTAGACGAGGTAGGCGACGCCCGCCCACTTGACGAGCGCGAACGCGACCGTCGACGCGGCCAGCATCGCGCCCAGGCCCGCCGCGACGACCGCCAGCACGAACATCACGCCTGCCTGCAGGCCGATGATGTTCCACCAGGCGCGTGCGAACCCGTAACGCATGCCGGCGGCCATGCACGAGACGGCACCCGCGCCAGGCGACAGGCTGATGAGCCAGCATGCGACGAACAGCGCGAGCCACGTGGACCAGGTCATGACTTCATCGAAGGACGGGAGGGAGCGGCAATGTACCAGCCGCGGCGAGACCCGGCCGCCGGACTTGCCATTAATTAATGCAAACGTTAATATTGTCCGATGCCCCGTTCCCCCGGCCGCCCACCGCTCGACGCGCACCCGGATGCGCGTGCCGCGCTGCTCGACGCCGCCGTCGCGCTGTACGCGGAGCGCGGCATCGCGGCGACGACGACCGCCGACGTCGCCGCGCGCGCCGGCGTCACGCCCGCGCTGGTCCACTACTACTTCCGCCCGCGCGAGCGGCTGCTGGACGCGGTCGTCGACGAGCGCGTATCGCGCTTCGTCGCGCACGTGACGGCGCGGTTGCCCGGCGCGGACACGCCGACGCCCGCGTGGGTCGCGGCCTTTGCGGACGCCGTGTTCGACGCGGCCGAGGCGATGCCGTGGATGCCGCCGCTGTGGATCCGCGAGATCATCGCCGGCGACGGCGCGCTGCGCATGAAGATGGCGCGCCACCTGCCGCGCGAGGCGATCGGCGCCCTCGCGGCGCGCATCGCGGAAGGCCAGAAGCGCGGCACGATCGATCCGGCGATCGAGCCCCGACTCGCGTTCGTCACGCTTGCCGGCGCGACGATGTTCCCGCTCGCGACGCAGCCGCTGTGGGCGAACATCGCGCCCGGCGCGGTGCCGACCCGCGGCGACCTGCGCCGCCACGCGCGCGCCGTCCTCGCGCACGGCCTCACCGGCCCCGCCACCGCTGCCGCGCGCGGCGGCAGGCGCGCGGCAGCGCGCGCAACCCCAGCACGGAGCGTGTCCGGATGACCTCACAACTGTCCCGCGTGCGCATGGCGGTCACCGCCGGCGCGGCCGCGCTGCTCGCGGC
>JAFEDG010000118.1 GCA_018241745.1 Pseudomonadota bacterium | reverse complement strand
GATCGTCGTCGGCCTGCTGCTCGTCATCTTCGCGCTGCCCGCCGTGTCGATGGACGACCCGGGCCCGGCGGTGATCAGCGGGCTCGCGAGCGGCTTCGTCGCCAGCGGCATCCTGCTGTGGTTGTTCCGCTACGACCCGCGGACGCTGACGGCGTTCATCGCGACGAGCGCGGTGCTCGGCATTGTCGTCGACGGCATGCACCGCGCGTCGGCAAGCGGCTGGCTCTACGCCGCGCTTGCAGGGACCGTTGTCATCGCCCTCGCGGTGGCCGTGCACCGCTGGATCTCGCGGCCACTGGCCTTGGGCGAGGTGGCGACGTCGGCCGTTGGGACGGTGGATTGACCCGTCAGGCGCGGCGGTGCCGTCGCAGCAACGCGCCTGCCGCCGCGAGTGCCGCGGCCAGCGTTGCCAGCAGCAGTGGCGAGAGCGTCGGGACCGGCGTGGTGGTGGTGATCACCGGCGGCGTTGCCGCGACGATGCCATCGACGGCGAGCCCGCTGCCGCCCCCGGCTGTCCCACGGATGCCGCGCTGGAGCGGGTTGGTCGTGCCGGCGTTGCCGTCCGTATAGAGACGGAACTCCACGGTACCGGTACGTGTGCCCAGCGCGCTCACGTCGGCGCTGATCAGCTGCCCACCACCGGCGATGGTCGAGAACGTGCCGGACGCGAGCGCCGATGCGAACCCGTCGACGCTGGAGCGCAGCTCCCACGCGCCGGTGCCGTCGAAGTTGTTGTACAGCGAAAACACCACCGACTGGTAAGTGATGGTGCCCGTCGTCGAGAACGACAGGTAGGCCGTCGTATCGAGCGCACCGGCGGGCCATCCGTTGCCGACGAATGCGTTGGCGAAAGGCCCTGGGTCGGACAGCGCGGGACCCAGCGTGAGGTTGCCCGCCGCGGTCACACCGGAGGCGACGCTCGTGGGCGCCAGCGGTGTACTGCTGTTGATGGTGCCCGTGGGATTCCACAGCGCGAGCGTGTCCGCGCCCGCAACCGCCGGCAGCGCAGCGGCCAGCAGCAGGCATAACCTCAAGGACGGCATAGCACGAACGGATGGCGACATGGGATCCTCCCGAGCGCGGGCGCGTGTCCCGCGACGGCCCAAGTATCGTCGCGCGCGGTCGAATGTCAATGACGAGGCGATAATCGCGCCATGCCCCGGCCCCCGAGACCCCGCGCCGCCGATGCGCGTCGCGACGGCGCCGCGGGGGCGTCGCGCGACGCGGCGGCGCTGCAGGCGACGATCGACGCGCGGCGCGCGCACAAGCCACGCGTGGACTTCCCGCCGGAGTTGCCGGTGGCCCAGCGCGCCCCGGAAATCGAGGCCGCCATCCGCGCGCATCCGGTCGTCATCGTCAGCGGCGAGACCGGCTCGGGCAAGACGACGCAGCTGCCGAAGATCGCGCTGGCCGCCGGCCGCGGCGAGCGCGGGCTCATCGGCCACACGCAGCCGCGGCGCATCGCGGCACGCGCGGTGGCCGAGCGCATCGCGCACGAGCTCGGCACGCCGCTGGGCGAGGCGGTCGGCTACAAGGTCCGGTTCAGCGACCACACGCGCCCCGACGCTTACATCAAGCTGATGACGGACGGGATCCTGCTTGCGGAGACGCAAGGCGACCGCGAGCTGCGCGCCTACGACACGATCATCGTCGACGAGGCGCACGAGCGCAGCCTCAACATCGACTTCCTGCTCGGCTACCTGCGCCAGCTGGTCGCGCGGCGCCGCGACCTCAAGGTCATCATCACGTCGGCGACGCTGGACGCGGCGCGCTTCGCGCAGCATTTCGCGCTCGACGGCGTGCCGGCGCCGGTCATCGAGGTCTCGGGGCGACTCTATCCGGTCGATATCCGCTACCGGCCGCTCGCGCGCGCGGCGCCCGCGAACACCGACGAGCGCAGCGCGCGCGACGAGCCCGATGACGAGGAGGACCTCGAGGAGGCGATCGTCGCCACCGTCGAGGACCTGTGGCGTGAAGCGCCCGGCGACGTGCTCGCGTTCCTGCCCGGCGAGCGCGAGATCCGCGAGACCGGCGACCTCGCGCGCCGCGCGTTCGCCCGCAAGCCCTACGGCGCGGCGGTGGAGATCCTGCCGCTGTACGCGCGGCTGACGCCGGCGGAACAGCGGCGCGTGTTCGCGCAGTCGTCGGGCCGCCGGCTCGTGCTCTCGACGAACGTCGCCGAGACGTCGCTGAC
>JAFEDG010000117.1 GCA_018241745.1 Pseudomonadota bacterium | reverse complement strand
CGCCGCGAGGCCCGGGTCGAGGCCCGTCGCGTCAGGCCGCGGCGGGCTGCCAGCCCTTGGGAATCGCCGCCAGCAGCCGCTGCGTGTACGGCTCGCGCGGATGGCGGTAGAGGTCGTCGCTGTTCTGCACCTCGACGAGCTCGCCCTGGTTCATCACCATCACCTGGTCGGAGATGTACTTGACGACGGCGAGGTCGTGCGAGATGAAGATGTACGACAGGCCGTACTCGTCCTGCAGGTCCTGCAGCAGGTTCAGCACCTGCGCCTGCACGGACACGTCCAGCGCGGACACCGATTCGTCGCAAATCAGGATGTCGGGCTTCAGCGTGAGGCAGCGCGCGATCGCGATCCGCTGGCGCTGGCCACCCGAGAACTCGTGCGGGTACTTGTAGAACGACGCCTCGGGCAGGCCCACGCGCGCGAGCAGCTGGAACACGTGTTCCGCGCGCTGCTGCGCGGTGTCGTAGATCCCGTGGATCGCCATCGGCTCCATCAGGATCTGCCCGATCGTAAAGCGCGGGTTCAGCGATGCGTACGGGTTCTGGAAGATGATCTGGATGCGGCGCTTGTAGGGCATGAACTCGCGCGGCGTCATCGCGAGGATGTCCTTGCCCTCGAAGTACGCCTTGCCCGCGGTGGCCTCGTGCAGGCGCATCAGCGTCAGGCCGACCGTCGTCTTGCCCGAGCCGGACTCGCCGACGAGCCCCAGCGTCTTGCCGCGCGGCAGCTTGAACGACACGTCCTTCACCGCCTTGAACTCGCGCTGGCCGAACAGCCCCTCGCGCGAGTAGAAGCTCTTCGACAGCCCCTGGACGTCGAGAATGATCGGGTCCGCCGGCGTCACGCCGCGCGCGCGCTCCTCGATGTGCTGCGGCCCGCGCCCGCTGATGTAGTCCTCGATCACCGGCAGCCGGAACGGGCGGTGCGCGAGTTCCGGGCGGCACTGCAGCAGCGCCTTCGTGTACGTGTCCTGCGGGTGCTCGAACACCGTCTTCGCCGGGCCCTGCTCGCGGATCTCGCCGTGGCGCATCACGACGACCTGGTCGGCGATCTCGCCGACGACGGCGAGGTCGTGCGTGATGAACAGCACCGACATCGCGTGGCGCTTCTGCAGGTCCCCGATCAGGTCCAGGATCTGCTTCTGGATCGTCACGTCCAGCGCGGTCGTGGGCTCGTCCGCGATCAGCAACTTGGGCTCGCACGCGATCGCCATCGCGATCATCACGCGCTGCTGCTGCCCCCCGGACATCTGCGACGGGTAGGCGTTGATGCGGCGCGCCGGCTCCGGGATGCCCACTTCCTCGAGCAGCTCCAGCGCCCGCCTGCGCGCGGCGCCGCCGGTCAATCCCCGGTGCAGCTTCAGCACTTCCTCGAGCTGGTAGCCGACGGTGAACACGGGGTTCAGCGACGTCATCGGCTCCTGGAAGATCATCGAGATGTCGGCACCGCGCAGGCGGCGCAGCTCGCGCTGCGACAACCCGACGAGGTTGCGGCCTCCGAACAGGATCTGGCTCTTCGGATCGACGATCGAGTTCTCCGGCGGCAGCAGGCCGAGGATCGCGAGCGACGTCACGCTCTTGCCCGAGCCCGACTCGCCGACCAGCGCGACGGTGCTGTTGCGCGGGATGTCGAACGAGATGCCCTTGACCGCCTCGAACGAATTGCGACGGTCGAGGCGGAAGCGCACGGTAAGGTCGCGTACGCTGACGAGCGGGTCGCCGGGCGCTGCGGTGATCGTCGTGGTGGCCATGGTGGTCGGTGGTTCCTCAGTGCCCCTTGAGGCCCTTGAGCTTGGGGTCGAGCGCGTCGCGCAATGCGTCGGTGAACAGGCTGAACGCGGTGACCAGCGTCGCCATCGCGACGGTGGCGGCGACGAGCTGCCACCACTTGCCGAGGATCAGCTCGTTCTGCGCCTCGTTGAGCATCGAGCCCCACGACACCACGTCGACCGGGACGCCGAAGCCCAGGAACGACAGGATGACCTCGGACTTGATGAACGCGACGACGAGGATCGACAGCTGCACGAGCACGACGTGCGAGATGTTCGGGAAGATGTGCACGAACATCTTGCGCATGTTGGACGCGCCGATCGCGTCGGCGGCCTGCACGTACTCGCGCGACTTGTGCTTGATGTACTCGGCGCGCGTCTGCCGGAACACGCCGGTCCAGCCGGTGAGCCCCAGGATCAGCACGATCGTGACGAGACCCTTCTGCTTCAGCACCGCGGCGACGGCGAGGATCAGCAGCAGGTAGGGGATGGAGCTGAACACGCTGTAGAACCAGTTGAAGAAGTCGTCGACCCACTTGCCGTAATAGCCGGAGATCGCGCCGAACAGCGTGCCGA
>JAFEDG010000116.1 GCA_018241745.1 Pseudomonadota bacterium | reverse complement strand
GCACTGTCGTTCGCCGTCGTCGGCGACTTCGAGGACGCCGTCGCGTGCTGGCGCACGCAGCCGGCGCAATGGGCGAACGAGGAGGGCGGCACGACCGCCGGCATCCTGCTCGCGGCCGGCGGTGGCGCGCTGGGCGTGCAGCTGGGCGGTCCGTTGCCCGGACCCACGGGCGAGCGCGAGTTCAGGCCCGAGATGGGCATGGGCGAGATCGTGGAACCCGAGTTGCTGCCGTCCGCGATCGGACTCGTCTGGCGCGCGCTGGTGCTGTGGCTGGGCGTGATCCTGCTCGCGACGGTCGCCAACCTGGCGCCCTGAGCGCAAGGATCGGCGCACGCGCAGTCAGCCGTGCAGCGACTCCGCGACCATCTCGCGCAGGAGTTCGAAGCGCTGCGGTGACACGGCGCCGTCCTCGACGGCCGCCACCAGCGCGCATCCGGGTTCCGCGCCGTGCCGGCAGTCGCGAAAGCGGCAATGGCCGAGGTAAGGCCGGAACTCGACGAACGCCTCCTCGATCGCGTGGGGCGTCGCGTGGCCCAGCGCGAACGACTTGACGCCCGGTGCGTCGACGATCCACGCGTCGTCGAGCGCCGGCAGCCGGTACAGCGCGCTGGACGTCGTCGTGTGGCGGCCGGCGCCCAGCGCCTCCGATACGTCGCCGGTGCGCGCGGCGGCATCGGGGACGAGCGCATTGACCAGCGTCGACTTGCCCATCCCGGACTGGCCGACGAGCACGCTGTGACGGCCGTGCAGCCACGGGAGCAGCGGCGCGACGTCGTGCAGCGCGGACACCTGCACGACCGGATAGCCCAGCGCCGTGTACGGCGCGAAGCGCGGCCCGAGCGCATCGAAGCCTGGCAGGTCGGCCTTGGTGGCGACGATCACGAAGCGGCAGGCCTGCGTCTCGGCCGCGACGATGCACCGGTTGAGCAGGTATTCGTCGATGGCGACGTCGGGCGCGACGACGCCCAGCACCTGGTCCACGTTGGCAGCGATGAGCTTCTCGTGCGCGGCGTCCGAGCGGTAGAACAGCGACGTGCGGTCCATCACGCGCTCGATGACGCCGCCGTCGTGCTCGACGCGGGCCTCGACCCGGTCGCCGCATGCGATCTGCAGGCTGCGGCCCTTCTGCACGCAGTCGAGCGCCTGGCCGTCGTCGAGGTGCACGCGCCAGTGGCGTCGGAATGCGGAAACGACGAGCCCGTTGCCGCTGCCGCTGGCCGGCCGCCCCGTCATGCGACGAGCATCTCGACGCGCGCCGCGCAGGCGACGTCGTTGCGCGTGATGCCGCCGGCGCTGTGCGTCGAGTACGCGACACGGCAACGGTCGTAGCCGACGGCGAGGTCGGGATGGTGGTCCTCGCGGTGCGCGATGGCCGCGACCGCGTTCACGAACTCGATCGTCCGGTAGTAGTCGGCGAACGCGTACGTCTTGACGAGCATGTCGCCGTCGCGGGTCCAGCCGGGCAGCGCGGCAAGCAGTCCGGCCACGGCGGCGTCCGCAAGCCGCGGCGCGCCCGGCACGCAATGCTCGGCCGCGAGCCCTGCGAGTGTGACCGGCCCCATCGGTCAGGTGGGCGCCGCCGCGAGCCGTGCGATGCGCAGCGCCGCGGGCGGATGCGAGTCGTAGAACGCCGAATGCAGCGGGTCGGGCGTCAACGTCGCGGCGTCGTCCTCGTACATCTTCACCAGCGCGGCCACGAGGTGGTGCGCCGACGCGTGCTCCGCGGCGAACGCGTCGGCGGCGAACTCGTTGCGCCTCGAGTAGCGCGCCGCCAACGGTGACAGCAGGAACGTGAACACCGGCAGCGCGAGGAGGAACAGCGTCAGCGTGACGCCCATCCGCGCGGCGAGCGCCGGGTCGTCGACGCCGAGCCCCGCATAGAACCACGGCGAGCGCGCGAGCCAGCCCAGCACGGCGAACACGACGAACGACAACGCCACCGACCACGCGAGCATCCGCGCGATGTGCTTCAGCACAAAGTGGCCGAGCTCGTGCGCCAGCACCGCCTCGACTTCGTCCGGCGCCAGCCGCGCGAGCAGCGTGTCGAAGAACACGATGCGCTTGGCGCGGCCGAAGCCGGTGAAGTAGGCGTTGCCGTGCGCCGAGCGCCGCGAACCGTCCATGACGAAGAGGCCGCTCGCGCGGAAACCGCAGCGCGCGAGCAACGCCTCGATCCGCGCGCGCATGTCGCCGGCGGGCAGCGGGCTGAACTTGTTGAACAGCGGTGCGATGACCGTCGGGAACAGGACCAGCATCGTCACCTGGAACGCAGTCCACACGAGCCACGCCCACAGCCACCATGCGCTGCCCGCGTGGGCGGCGAGCCACAGCACTGCGAGCAGCAGCGGGATGCCCAGCGCGGCGCCCACGGCGATGCCCTTGGCGAGGTCGGCCAGCCACACGCCGACCGTCGTCCGGTTGAAGCCGAAGCGGCTCTCGA
>JAFEDG010000115.1 GCA_018241745.1 Pseudomonadota bacterium | reverse complement strand
CAGCGCGAGCGCCACGCGGGCGGCAGCAAGTGGATCGGCACCGGTGGCACGAGTCCGTTCGGCGCGTACGGCTACAACCCCGAAGGCATCCGCATGGGGCAGGAAGGTGGCGGCGCGCGCAGCGCAGTCAAGGTCTGGGACGAGCGCCAGTTCCGCAACCTGGACGGCGACGTCGAGCTCAACACGCGCAATCTCAAGGTGGCGCTGCGCAAGCTCCGCCGCTTCGCGCGCGAAGGCGTGCCCGACGAGCTGGACCTCGACGGCACGATCCGCGGCACGGCGCGCAACGCCGGCTGGCTGGACGTGCGGATGCAGCCCGAGCGCCGCAACCGAGTCAAGATCGTGCTGATGCTGGACGTCGGCGGCTCGATGGACCCGCACGTGACGGTGTGCGAGGAGCTCTTTTCCGCCGCGCGCAGCGAGTTCCGCCACCTGGAGACGTACTACTTCCACAACTGCATCTACGACCACGTGTGGCGCGACAACCTGCGCCGGCGCACCGAGCGGATCCCGACACTCCAGTTGCTGCGCACCTACGGCCCGGACTGGCGGCTGATCGTCGTCGGCGATGCGTCGATGAGTCCCTACGAGCTGACGGAGCGCGGTGGCAGCGTCGAATACACGAACGACGAGTCGGGCGTGGCGTGGCTCACGCGGGTGTTCGACCACTTCCCGCACCGTATCTGGCTCAACCCCGAGCCGCCGCGCAGTTGGGACTATTCGCGGTCGACGGCCATCGTCGCGAGGCTGCTCGGCCCGAAGATGTTCCCGCTGACGCTCGACGGCGTCGCGCGCGGGATCGACGCGCTGCGGCGCTAGCGACGAGCGCTCAGCGGTGCGCCGGAGGTGCCGGCGCGCGGAGCAGTGGGCCCAGTTCACGCTCGAGCGCCATCGCGTCGAGGCCGTCCTCCGCAAACCAGTCCGTCTCGCGCAGCACGCCGTCGCGGTCGATGACGATCGACATCGGCAGGTGCCAGACGCGGCCATAGCCCGGCAGCCGCGTGCCCATGCCCATCGCCACCGGGAACGCGTAGTGCGCGGCGAGCGCGCGCACCTTCTCCACGCTTGCGGCATCGTCCATCGACACCGCGACGAGGACGAGGCCGTCGTCGCGGTGCTTCCGATAGTACGTGTCGAGCGCCGGCATCTCGGCGCGGCACGGCGCGCACCACGTCGCCCAGAAGTTGACGACGACGACCTTGCCGCGCGCCGCGGAGGAATCGAACGGCGTGCCGTCGAGCAGCGTTGCGCGGATCGGTGGCGCGGCCTGGCCGGGCGCTGCCCCGCACACCGGCAGCGCGCATGCCACGAGGCAAACCGCCGCCAGAATCCGCCGTACGGCGGCGCCGCCCGCCCGGGCCCCATGCCGTACCTGCTGCGCCCATCCCGATCCCTGTAACACCGTGTTTCCACTCCGTCCCGATAACCGGGAAACCAATGAGAACGATTCTCGTCTATACTAGCGACCAGCGCGCAATTTCGCCCCGCGCGCCGTGGACGTACCCATGACGCTTCTATCGGAACTCCCGACCGGCCGCAACGCTACCGTCGTCGCCGTCGAAAGCCAGGCGCCCAGCGCCGATCCGCTGTTGTTGCAGCGCCTGGCCGACCTGGGCTTCATTGCCGGCGAGCCGGTGCGTGTCCTGCGCCGCGGCCCCGGGGGCCGCGAACCGCTCGCCGTCCAGATCGGCGAGACGCTGTTCGGCCTGCGGCTGCACGAGGCGCGCTGCATCCGCGTCGAACCCGTCTAGCGCGATGGTGAGGGACCAGGTGGCCTCCGTTCCGCGCGCCGCGGCATCGCACCCGCGCCATTGGCGGGTGGCGCTCGCGGGCAATCCCAATTGCGGCAAGACGGCGTTGTTCAACCTGCTGACCGGCAGCCGGCAGAAGGTCGCCAATTACGCCGGCGTCACCGTCGAACGCAAGTTGGGCACGCTGAAGCTGCCGGGCGGCGACACGATCACCGTGCTGGACCTGCCGGGCACGTACAGCCTGGTGCCGTCGACGCCGGACGAAAAGGTGATGGTCGACGCGATCACCGGGCGCCTGGCCGGCGACGCGCCGCCCGACGCGTACATCGCGGTCGTCGACGCGACCAACCTGCGGATGAACCTGCGGCTCGTGCTCGAGCTGAAGCGCTTTGGCCGGCCGATCGTCGTCGCGCTGAACATGGCCGACGTCGCGCGCGCCAACGGGCTTGTGATCGACGTCGACCGGCTGGCGCGCGAACTCGGCCTGCCCGTCGTCGAGACGGTGGCCGTCCGGCGCAACGGGCATTCGGCGCTCGTCGACAAGCTCGTCGACGTGCTGCGCCACGACGCGCGCGTCGGCGTCGCCGACGGCGCGCCGGCCGCGGTGCTCGCCGCACCGTCGTCCGCGGATGCGCTGCACGGCGAAGTCCGCCGCATCCTTGCCGCCAGTGCGCCGGATGCCGCGCGCAAGCAGCGGCTGCAGCATCGCGTCGA
>JAFEDG010000114.1 GCA_018241745.1 Pseudomonadota bacterium | reverse complement strand
GGCGTGTGGGCCGACAAGTTCGACCAGCTCGCCGCGTTCCAGAACTTCATCATCGTGCCGCTGACGTTCCTGTCCGGCGTGTTCTATTCGATCCACTCGCTGCCGCCGTTCTGGCAGGCAGCGTCGCACTTCAACCCGTTCTTCTACATGATCGACGGCTTCCGCTACGGCTTCTTCGGCGTCGCCGACGTTTCGCCCCTGCGCAGCCTCGGCATCGTCATCGGTTTTGCAGTTTTGCTTGCTACGATCAACCTCACGATGTTCGCGCGCGGCTGGAAGCTGCGCCACTAGACGCCATGGTCACTCCCGAATCGATCGAAACCTCCATCCGCGACGGCCTCGCCTGCGAGCACCTCGCCGTGCGCGGCGACGGCGCGCACTTCGAGGCCGTCATCGTGTCCGAGGCGTTTGCCGGCCTCTCGCGCGTGCGACGCCACCAGCTCGTCTACGCCGCACTGGGCGACCGCATGCGCGAGGAGATCCACGCGCTGTCGATGGCCACGCTTACGCCGGACGAATGGGCCGCCGGCCCGCAAGGCGGCGGCGCGCATGGATAAGCTGGTCGTCGAAGGCGGCGCGCGCCTCGCGGGCGCCATCGACATCTCCGGCGCCAAGAACGCGGCGCTGCCGCTGATGTGCGCGGCGCTGCTCGCGCGCGAGCCGCTGACGCTGTCGCGGCTGCCGCACCTGTCCGACGTGCGCACGATGAACAAGCTGCTCGCGCAGATGGGCGTGGGCATCGCGGAAGAGGGCGACCGCATCACGCTCGACGCGAGCCGCATCGACTGGCCGCTCGCGCCTTACGAGATGGTGAAGACGATGCGCGCGTCGATTCTCGCGCTGGGGCCCCTGCTTGCGCGCTGCCACGAGGCGCGCGTGTCGCTGCCCGGCGGCTGCGGCATCGGCCAGCGGCCCGTCGACCAGCACATCAAGGGCCTCGTCGCGATGGGCGCCGAGATCGACCTCGAGAACGGCTACATCAACGCGCGCGGTCGCCTCGTCGGTGTGCGCTATGTGTTCGACGTCGTCACCGTCACCGGCACGGAGAACCTGCTGATGGCCGCGGCCTTGGCCGACGGCACGACGGTGCTCGAGAACGCCGCGCGCGAGCCCGAGATCGTCGACCTGGCCGAATGCCTGGTCGCGATGGGCGCGCGCATTACCGGCGCCGGCAGCGATCGCATCACGATCGAAGGCGTGAAGGAGCTGCACGGCGCCACGCACGCGATCATGCCCGACCGCATTGAGACCGGCACGTTCATCGCGGCCGTCGGCGCCACCGGCGGCGACGCATTGTTGCGCGGCGCGCGCGCGGACACGCTCGACGCCGTCGTCGACAAGTTCGTCGAGGCGGGGCTCACGATCGTCAGCGAGGGCGCCGCGCTGCGCGTCACGCGCACCGGGCCCATCAAGCCCGCGAGCCTGCGCACCGCGCCTTATCCCGCGTTCCCCACCGACCTGCAGGCGCAGTTCATGGCACTGGAGACGTGCGGCGAGGGCACGTCCGTGATCACCGAGACGATCTTCGAGAACCGGATGATGCACGTGCAGGAGCTGATGCGTCTCGGCGCCAAAATCGAGGTCGAGGGCAACACGGCCGTCGTCACCGGCGTGCCGCGGCTGACCGGCGCCACCGTGATGGCCACCGACTTGCGTGCGTCGGCGTGCCTCGTCATCGCCGGCCTCGTCGCCGAAGGCGAGACGACGATCGATCGCATCTACCATCTCGACCGCGGCTACGAGCGCATCGAGGACAAGCTGTCCGCGCTCGGCGCGCGCATCCGCCGCGTGAACTGAGGAGATCCAGGCCATGACCCGCGTCCGCGTCGCGTCGTACGGCATCTCGCTCGACGGTTTCGGCGCAGGTCCTGGCCAGGCGCTCGACACGCCGATGGGCGTCGGCGGCATGGCGCTGCACCAGTGGGTGTTCCCCACGCGCACGTTCCAGCGCGCCGTGCTGGGCGCCGCAGACGGCACGACTGGCGTCGACGACGATTTCGCCGCGCGCGGCTTCCGCAACCTGGGTGCGTGGATCCTCGGCCGCAACATGTTCGGCCCCGTGCGCGGGCCGTGGGCCGACACGAGCTGGAAGGGCTGGTGGGGTCCCAACCCGCCCTACCACGTCCCCGTGTTCGTGCTGACGCATCACCCGCGCGAAACGTTGGTGATGGAAGGCGGCACCGTGTTCCACTTCGTCACCGGCGGGATCCACGAAGCGCTCGATCGCGCGCGCGAGGCGGCCAACGGCATGGACGTGCGAATCGGTGGTGGCGCGGAGACGGTGCGCCAGTACTTGCGCGCCAGGTTGATCGACGACATCCACTACGCCATCGCGCCGACACTGCTCGGCAGCGGCGAGCCGGTCCTCACCGGCATCGACCTGCCGGCGCTGGGCTATGAATGCGTGGAATTCGCGCCGACCGAGAAGGCAGCGCACGTGGTGTTGCGGCGCAAGTAGCGGGCCGTCACAGCCG
>JAFEDG010000113.1 GCA_018241745.1 Pseudomonadota bacterium | reverse complement strand
CGATGGCACCAGTCCTGCAGGCGAACGAGCAGCTGCTCCGACGACTCCGTCGAGCGTTCCCACAGCGCTGCCAGCTCGGCGCGCATCGCGACGATCTTGGCAAGCGTCGCGCTCCTGGCCATCGCGGCTTCCATCTTCGCCCGCTCGAGCGGCGAGATCTTGTCGGGTTCCGCGAGCAGCCACCGCTTGAGGCGGCCGGGTGTCGGCATCTCGGCGGCATCGTGCGCCGGGCCGCGCAGCGCGGCGAGCTCCTGGCTCCACGCGGCCTTCAGCGAGCGCGCGTAGTCGGTGGCAACGTGGTAGCGGTGCGTGATGACGGCTTGCAGCGTGGCGAGGTCCGGCGTGCTCTTGCCGGCGTCGCGGCGCAGCTTGGGCGCCACCTTGCGGACCGTCGCGAGGCCCACCACCGACATCGTCCTGATGTAGAGCCAGCCGATGTCGAACTCGTACCAGCGCGACGACAGCTTGGCCGACGACGCGTACGCGTGGTGGTTGTTGTGCAGCTCCTCGCCGCCGATGAGGATGCCCCAGGGCACGATGTTGGTCGACGTGTCGGCCGACGCGAAGTTGCGGTAGCCCCAGTAATGGCCCGCGCCGTTGATGATGCCGGCGGCGGTGACCGGGATCCACAGCATCTGCACCGCCCAGATCGTGGCACCCAACGCGCCGAACAGCATCAGGTCGATCGCAAGCATCAGGCCCACGCCCTGCCACGAGAAGCGCGAGTACAGGTTGCGCTCGACCCAGTCATCGGGCGTGCCGTGGCCGTACTTGTCCAGCGTGGCGGTGACCTTGGCTTCGGCGCGGTAGAGCTCCGCGCCCTGCAGCAGCACGGTCTTGATGCCGCGCGTCATCGGGCTGTGCGGATCGTCCTCCGTCTCGACCTTGGCGTGGTGCTTGCGATGGATCGCCACCCATTCCTTGGTCACCATGCCGGTGGTCAGCCACAGCCAGAACCGGAAGAAGTGCGACACGATCGGGTGCAGGTCCAGCGCACGATGCGCCTGGCCGCGATGCAGGTAGATGGTTACCGCAGCGATGGTGATGTGAGTCATCACTAACGCGACGACGACATACCCCCACCACGGCAGCGGTACGAGCCCATGGCCTGCAAACTGGAGAAGCGAATTAAGCATATGTTTTAAAAGACCTTTGGGACGGTGGTTAGTGTCGGGGCCGTCCTTCCGACGCGCATTTTAACCTGCCGGGGCGTCCGACGGCGCGGAGGGTACGTCGGGGCCCCCACCGGCCGACACAAGGCGGAACTCGCGGGCCGGGCGGGCGATCCGGATGTGATGGGCGGCGAACGCATCGACGATGGCCCGGTTGATGGCGGATCGCAGGTTGTCCTGCCCGTTCTGCGGGTCCGCGATCCACAGGTTGAGCTCCAGCTGGTAGCCGTTGTCGCCGAACGCCATCAGGAACACCTGCGGCGCCCACGGCCGCGCCGTGACGCGCGGCTCGCGCGCCGCAACATCTGCCATCAGCTTCATCGCGAGCGCAACGTCCGAGTCGTAGGTGATGGCGACGGGCACGACGATGCGGGTCTCCTGCGGCGTCGCCGAATGATTGAGCACGATCGACGTCACCATCGTCTCGTTGGGGACGATCGCCTCGACGCCGTCGTTCGCGCGCAGCACCACGTAACGGGACGTGAGCCGCGTGATGCGCCCGGTGCGGTCGCCGACGGTCACGCGGTCGTTCATCCGGATCGAGCGGTCCAGCAGGATCGTGAAGCCGGCGATGTAGTTCGACGCGAGCTTCTGCAGGCCGAGGCCGATGCCGACGCCCAGCGCGCCGCCGAACACGGTCAGCAGCGTGAGGTCGAAGCCGATCGCGTCGAGCGCCACCAGCACGGCCAGCACCAGCAGGATCGCGCGGATGACCTTGACCAGCACGACGCGCAGGTTGATGTCGAATTGCGCCTTCATGACGCGCTGCTCGATGAGGCTCGAGATCCACAGCGCGACGCCCAGCGTCAGCACGACGGCGATCATGCCCTTGAGGATCGTCAGCACCGAGATGCCGCCGCGGCCGACCGGGATGACGAAGTCGTCGAGGGTTTCGGCGAGCTGGGGCAGCACGCCGGTCAGGTGGAGCACGACGGCGCCCCAGATCACGAACGACACCGAAAGCTCGGACGTGCGGACCCACGACGCGTCGGCGAACAGCGTGCGCAACGCGTAGACGACGAGCCGGATGGCGGCGAGCGCCACGAACATCGGGAACGCGATGTTGATGAAAGGCGTCGGGCCCGTGTGCCTCACCAGCGCCCGCGCGAACAGCAGCAGCATGACGGCCGTCAGCGGGAACGCGAGCCGCGCGAAGCCGCCCGTCAGGTGGCGGTGGTCGGCGCGTGCGACGCGCACGTGCCACACGCGCTGGTCCGTGAGGTAGGCGGCACCGACGCACACGCCGATCATCGCGAGTTCCATGAGCCCGCGCGGCGTCGCGAGCGCGGTCGTCACCTGTGACCAGTCCAGGGCC
>JAFEDG010000112.1 GCA_018241745.1 Pseudomonadota bacterium | reverse complement strand
CACGACCGTGGTGACCTGCGTCTGCTGCAGCATCACTTCCGAGAGCCAGATGCGGTATGCATCTCGCGACTGCTGCCACGGCAGGCCGTGGCGGCCGTGCGCGCGCTGCCACGCGATGACGCGCGCGGCAAACGCCGGGATCGACGACGGTGCGTGCGCCGTCCGCGGGGGCACGGCGCGCCGTCCTGGCGTCAGCGCAACGCCAGCCGCTGCCGCGCCTTTTGCGCGGCGTCGGATTGCGGATACTTGGCGATCAGGTCTTCGAGCGTGCGCCGCGCGGCCGCGTTGTCGCCGAGCTCGCTCTGCGCCGACGCGATGTTCAGCAACGCGTCAGGCAGCTTGCTGCTGTCGGGGTATTGCGTGACCAGCGTCCGCTGCGCCGCGATCGCGGCACGGAAGTCCTTGCGCGCGAACTGCGCGTTGCCGATCCAATACTGCGCCGACGACGCCAGCGGGCTCTTCGGGTACGTCCTCACGAACGACGTGAAGCCGGTGATCGCACCCGCGTAGTCGCCGCGCTTGAACTGGTCGAGCGCCGCGTCGTAGGCACGCTGTTCGCCCGCGCCGGGCGGGACCGCGGGCGCGGCCGCAATGGCCGGCGGTGGCGCACCTGCCCCTGCCGGTGGCGCCAACGCGCTGCCCGGCGCAGGCAGCGCACCGGCGGCCCCGGCCCCCGCATCCGCGGCGCCCGGCGACGTGCCGGATTCCAGCCTGCGCAGCCGCGAGTCGAGGTCGACGTACAGGTCCTTCTGCCGCTTCTGCTGCTGGTCCAGGTCGTTGGTCAGCACCTCGATCTGGCCGCGCAGCTTGGCGACGTCGTCCTTCAGGCCCTGCACGTCGTTGTAGAGGTCGACCAGCCCCTGGCTCTTCAGCTGCCGCTCGATGGCGGTGAGGCGCTGGTCCAGGTCGTGCTGGATCTGGTCCACCCGCATGTTCGTCTCGGTGATGCGCTTGCGCGCCTCGTCGTCGTCGAACACGCCCGCATGGACGAGCGGCGCCGCGCCGAGCAGCGCGGCAAGCAGGAACCCGCGCACGGCGTGCGCGGGGCTACGCGGCAGCGGCGCGGGCATCGCCGGTCAGTGGCCTGCGTACACGAGGTCGTCGCGGCGGTTTTCCGCGTACGACTGCTCGTCCTTGCCCTGCGCCTTGGGCTTTTCCTTGCCGAACGACACCGTCTCGATCTGCGCGTCGGTGGCGCCCTGCAGCACGAGCACCTTCTTGACCGCGTCGGCGCGCTTCTGGCCCAGCGCGATGTTGTACTCGCGCGAGCCGCGCTCGTCGGTGTTGCCTTCGATCGTCAGCTTCTGCGTCGGGTGCGACGCGAGGTACTGGCCGTGCGCGGCGATCATCGGCTTGAACTCGTCGCGCACCGTGTAGCTGTCGAAGTCGAAGTAGACGCTGCGCTTGGCGAGCGGGCTGGCGGGATCGGACAGCGGGTCCATGGCGGTGCGGTTGCTGCCGTTCACGCCGCCCATGTTCGTGCCGGTCGTGTTGGCGCCGCTGCCGCTGCCGGCACCGGTGGTGTTGACGCTCTTGTCGTCGACGGGTGCCGTGGTCTGCGGCGCCGTGCTGCAGGCGCCCAGGACGAGGGCGGTGAGGACGGCGGCGAGCGTGAGAGTTGTGCGCATGAAACCTCCAGATCGAAAATTGAAACAGGCGTTGAACGTCAGCGAAGCAGGGGTCCCCAGGCCGGCTCGCGGATGTCCACCGACGGCGCCGACAGCCGCTGCTTCACGCGACCGTCGCTCGATACGGCCGCGAGCACGCCACGGCCTCCGACTTCGTTGCCATACAGGATCATCTTGCCGTTCGGCGCGACGGACGGGCTTTCGTCATCCGGTCCCGCGGTGAGCACCTGCACCTGCTTGCTGGCGAAATCCATGACCGCCACCTGGAAGCGCCCGCCGTCGCGGCGGACGAACACCATGCCCTTGCCGTCGGGCAGCACGCGGGGCGACACGTTGTAGTTGCCGTCGAACGTGATGCGCTCGATGTTGCCGGTGGCGATGTCGAGCCGGTAGATCTGCGGCGAACCGCCGCGGTCGGACGTGAACAACAGCGAGCGGCCGTCCGGCGTGAACCACGCCTCGGTGTCGATGGCGCCCGACGACATCAGGCGCCGCACGTCGCTGCCGTCCGCGTTCATCATGAAGATCTGCGAGCCGCCGTCGCGCGTCAATGTCACCGCGAGGCGGCGTCCGTCCGGCGACCATGCCGGCGCGCTGTTGCTGCCGCGGAACGCGGCCACGGCCTGGCGGCCACCGGTGGCGAGGTTCTGCACGTAGACCACCGGCTTCTTCTGCTCGAGCGACACGTAGGCGATGCGGTTGCCGTCCGGCGCCCAGCGCGGCGACAGCAGTGGCTCGTTCGACGTGACGATCGTCTGCGGGTCGGCGCCGTCGGCGTCGGCCACGACCAGCGCGAAGCGCGTGCCCAGCTTGGTCACGTAGACGATGCGCGTTGAGAACACGCCCGGGTCGCCGGTGAGCTTCTCGTAGATGACGTCGGCGATCTTGTGGGCGGTGGCGCGAAGCTGCGCGCT
>JAFEDG010000111.1 GCA_018241745.1 Pseudomonadota bacterium | reverse complement strand
CCGCAGCCGTTCGACCTCGTGCTGTCGTCGGTGGGCCGCGCGCCCAACGGCAAGAAGATCGGCGCCGACAAGGCCGGCGTGAACGTCGATGCGCGCGGCTTCATCGCCGTCGACAACCAGATGCGCACGAACGTGCCGCACATCTTCGCGATCGGCGACATCGTCGGCCAGCCGATGCTTGCGCACAAGGCGGTCCACGAAGGCCATGTCGCCGCGGAAGTGATCGCCGGCCACAAGTCCTACTTCGACGCCCGCGTGATCCCGTCGGTGGCGTACACCGATCCCGAGATCGCGTGGGTCGGGCTGGGCGAGGACGAGGCGAAGGCCAAGGGCATCGCGATCGAGAAGGCCGTGTTCCCGTGGGCCGCGTCGGGACGCGCCATCGCCAACGGCCGCGACGAAGGCTTCACGAAGCTCCTGTTCGACAAGGCGACGCACCGGGTCGTCGGCGGCGCGATCGTCGGCACGCACGCGGGCGACCTGATCGCCGAGATCGCGCTCGCCATCGAGATGGGCGCGGACGCGGTCGACGTCGGCAAGACGATCCATCCGCACCCGACGCTGTCGGAATCCGTCGGGTTTGCGGCAGAAGTCTTCGAAGGCGCCTGCACGGACCTGCCGCCGCCGCGGAAGAAATGATTTTTAAGTAAGCGCTTGCTCCTTGCGGCCAGCGCTTGGCGCCAGCAACGCGGGGCCGCGGGCCTTGGGTCGAGACGTCGCCTTGGAGCCGGCCGCCGGGCCGGTCGTCGTAGCGGGCGCAGCGTTGGCCGGCTGGGTCCTTGGGACCCGTCGCATTGAAAAAGGTCGCTGCCATCCCTATAATTGCTGCATCGCACAACGACGAGGGCACCCACCCGGCATTGGCCGGCCCTGAGGGATGGCCCACCTGATCATGCAAACGTTCCTGTCCTTCCTCCCGGCGCTGCTTTTCGCGCCGGCCACCGCCGCCGAAGACGCATACCTGGCGCAATCCACGGACCTCGCGGACCTCGAGCGTCGCGAAGCCGCCCTCGAGGCCGGCCGTCGCGAAAACCTCGCCGCCCTGCATTGATGGCCGGCGCCGCCCTGCGGCGCCCCTGCTCCCGCGGGACCTGATGCCGACGACGCGGCAAGTGCGTCGTCGCGCCCGGTTATGCTTGGCCCTTTCGTGACGAACGCATGGCCATGACCCAGGACGAGCAGAAGCAGGCGGTCGCGCAAGCGGCCCTCAAGTACGTCGTCGACGACGCCTGGATCGGCGTCGGCACCGGCTCGACCGCCAACTTCTTCATCGACGCGCTCGCCGGCATCAAGTCGCGGATCAAGGGCGCCGTCGCGTCGTCGGTCAAGACGGCCGAGCGGCTCAAGGGCCACGGCATCACCGTCGACGAGCTCAACAACACCGGCGAGCTCGCCGTCTACATCGACGGCGCCGACGAGGTCACCGCGCACGGCGCAATGATCAAGGGCGGGGGCGGCGCGTTGACGCGCGAGAAGATCGTCGCCGCGGCGTCGCGCAAGTTCATATGCATCGCGGACGGGTCCAAGCTCGTGCCGGTGCTCGGCAAGTTTCCGCTGCCCGTCGAGGTCATCCCGATGGCGCGCAGCTACGTCGCGCGCGAACTGCTGAAGCTCGGCGGCCAGCCGACGTGGCGGCAGGGCTTCGTCACCGACAACGGCAACGTGATCCTCGACGTCGCGGGGCTGTCCATCGTCGATCCGGTGGGCATGGAAACGGCGATCAACCAGATCGTCGGCGTCGTCACCGTGGGCCTCTTCGCCAGGCGCGGCGCCGACGTCGTGCTGCTGGGCACGGACGCCGGCGTCGACACCCGCCTCGTCAAAGGCTGAACGGCTTCTCCAGCGCCACGTAGAACGCGCGGCGCGGCCCGTACTGCGGCGCGCCGACGCCCACGCCGGTGCCATCGCGGATCTCGTAGACGCGATCGAACAGGTTGACGATCGTCAGCCGCACGTTGAGCTTGCCAAGCGTCGCGCTCGCGAACGTATGCGCGACGCCCGCATTCACCTGCACGTACGACGGCAGCGTCTGCGTGTTGGCGAAGCCCGCACGCAGGCCGCTGCCATAGACCGCCGACGCGCTCCAGGTCGTGCCCTGCCACAGGTAGGACGCACCGGCGGACGCCGTGTATGTCTGGTCGTGGTCGAGGTGGATCCAGTGGTCCGCGATGTACGCGAGCTCGTCGGGGTCGAACGTGTACTGGCTGCTGACGATGTCGCGTCCCAGTGCACGCGACCACGCGAAGTTCGCGTACGCCTGGAAGCCACCCTCCTGGTAGGTGGCCGATGCTTCGACGCCGTATACCTTGCCCTGCGCGTAGTTGAATGGCGTGTACAGGATCGCACTGCCGAACTGGCCCTCGTCGAGCAGGTTGGTCACCTGCCGGTAGTAGCCGTCGAGGCCCAGCGTCAGCGCGCGTCCCACGGCCTGGCTGATGCCGACGTCGTAGTAGTTGCTCGACTCCGCCTTCACCGGTGAGTTGAGCAGCGACGCGGGTGCGTTGGTCGTGCCGACGAACTTCGCGAGCGTTTCCGACGTCACGAGCTCCGACGGCGGCGGCGTGAAGTAGCGGGCGTAACCCGCGTGCAGCGTCGTC
>JAFEDG010000110.1 GCA_018241745.1 Pseudomonadota bacterium | reverse complement strand
CGATGCAGTCGCGCCGCGCGCGCCCGCTGCGAGCGGTGCGCTGGGCGCCGCAGCCGCGCCCGCCGCGCCTGCGGCATCCAAGGCGTTCGACGAGTACGTCGCCGACATCCGCCACGCCCTCGCGGACAAGCGCGAAGCGGACGCAATCGCCGCACTGCAGGCGTTGCGCCGTGCGTACCCGGGCGCCGACGAACAGCTGCCGCCCGACCTGCGCGACTGGGCCTTCCGCGTTCGCAAGTAGTGAGTACGCCGATGCCCATCGCGCGCTTGTCGCGCAGGTCCCAGCGTGCGCGCGCGTTGCAGCGATGAATACGCCCCAACCCGCGGCACCGCCGTCGACGCTCGACCTTTTCGTCGCGTTCTCGCTCGTCGGCCTCACGAGCTTCGGCGGCGGGCTGAGCGGCCGCATGATGGTCGAGTTCGTGCAGCGCCGGCGCTGGATCGACGAGGAGGCGTTCCTCAACGGACTCGCGCTGTCGCAGGCGCTGCCGGGTGTCAACGTCGCGAACCTGTCGATCTGGATCGGCTACCGGCTGCGCGGACTGCGCGGTGCGTTCGCGAGCTTCTGCGGGATGATCGTGCCGTCCGCCGCAGTGATCGTGCTGCTGGGCGTGCTGTTCGCGCACCTGACGCAGTTCCCGGTGACGCACGCCGCATTGGCCGGTGCGGCGGCGGCGGCGATCGGCCTCTCGCTCGCGATGGCGGTGACCACGGTGCAGCGGCTGCGGCGCCGTGCGTTTCCCTATGTCGTCACCGTGCTGACGTTCCTCGCGGTCGCGTGGCTGCAGTGGTCGATCGTGTGGATCGTGCTGGGCGGCGGCTGCATCAGCGTCGCCGTCGAATACCTGCGGCTCCGGCGCGAGGCGCGCGGAGGCGGCGGGTGAACGACGTGCTCGAGCGCTGCGTCGCGCTGGCCGGCGTCTTCGCGCCGCTGTCGATCGCGACGATCGGCGGCGGCCAGGCAATCATCGCCGACGTGCAGCGGCAGGTCGTCGACGTCCACCACTGGATGACGGCCGCGCAGTTCGTCAACACGTTCGCGATCGCGCGGATGGCGCCGGGCCCGGGTTCGCTGCTCGCCACGCTGATCGGCTGGCAGGTCGCGGGCATCGGCGGCGCAGTGACGGCCACGATCGCGCTGTTCGGGCCCACGGCATTTCTCGTCTACGGCGTGGCCCACCTTTGGCGCCGCCACCCGGAAGCGCGCTGGGCGCTCGCGCTGGAAGCGGGCCTGCGCCCGGTGGCGGCAGGCATGATCCTCGCGACGGTCTACGTGCTGATGCGCGGCCTCGACGGCGGCTGGTGGGCGCGCGGCGTCGCGGTGGTATCGACGGTGCTCGTGTTGCGCACGCGGATCAACGTGCTGCTGCTGCTCGCGGCGGGCGCAACGCTGTTGGTCGCCGTCGCGTCGTTCGCGCCGTGACCGCGGTTGCCTAGACCAGCGTCGCGTCCAGCAGACGCTTGATCGGCGCGGGCAGCGCGGCGCCGCGCGCGTCCTCGCGCGTGAGCCACGTCGTCGCCGGTGACGCGGCATCCGCGATGCCCGCGGCGAGCCGCACGCGCCACGGATGCATCGTCAGCGCAAAGTGCGTGAATGCGTGCGCGATCGGCGGCAGCGGCTCGCACGCGGCCGGCGCGACGCCGAAGCGCGCGACGCACGCATCCACGGGCGACGCCTCCATCGCGAACTCGGGCAGGCTCCAGAGCCCGGACCAGATGCCTTGCGCGGGTCGGCGCTCGAGCAGCACCGCGCCCGCACGCTCGACGACCAGCAGCTGCACGGCGCGCTGGGGCAACGCCTTGCGCGGCCGCGGCGCGGGCAGCGCATCGACGCGGTCCTCGTGCCGCGCAATGCAATCGTCGGTGACCGGGCATACGAGGCACTTCGCGTCGGTGCGCGTGCACACGAGCGCACCCAGGTCCATCATCCCTTGCGTGTAGGCCTCGATGTCGTGGTCGGGGACCCGCGCCTCCGCGGCGTCCCACAGCCGCTTCTCGACGCGCGGCTCACCGGGCCAGCCGTCGATGCCTGCGTGGCGCGCCAGCACGCGCTTGACGTTGCCGTCGAGGATTGCGCCGCGCTCGCCGGACGCGAACGCCGCAATCGCCGCGGCCGTGGACCGGCCGATGCCGGGCAGTGTCGCGAGCGTCGTGGCATCCGTCGGGAATTCGCCGCCGTGGTCGCGGGCCACGGCTTGCGCGGCGGCATGCAGGTGATGCGCGCGCCGGTAGTAGCCGAGTCCCGCCCACGCGGCGAGCACGTCGTCGAGCGGCGCGGCCGCCAGCGCGCGCACGTCGGGGAAGCGCGCGATAAAGCGTTCGAAATACGGCACGACCGTGGTGACCTGCGTCTGCTGCAGCATCACTTCGGAGAGCCAGATGCGGTACGCGTCGCGCGTCTGCTGCCACGGCAGGCCGTGACGTCCGTGCACACGCTGCCACGCGACGACGCGCGCGGCAAACGTCGGGACCGACGAGGGTGCGTGCGCCGCCGTCCGCGGGGGCACGGCGCGCCGTCCTGGCGTCAGCGCAAGGCCAGCCGCTGCCGTGCCTTCTGCGCGGCGTCCGATTGCGGGTACCTGGCGATCAGGTCTTCGAGCGTGCGCCGCGC
>JAFEDG010000010.1 GCA_018241745.1 Pseudomonadota bacterium | reverse complement strand
ATGCTGCTGGAGGCGCTCGCCAACGTCGAGGGCACGCCGCGCGAGATCGTCACGCTGAACGCGGGCACGGCATTGTATGCGGCAGGCATCGCGGACGACATCGCCGACGGCATCGCGCGCGCGCGCGAGGCCATCGCTTCCGGCGCGGCGCGGCGCAAGCTCGACCAGTTCGTCGCGACGACGCAGAAGCTGGGCGCGAAGGCATGAAGGTCGATCCGCGCGCGGACATCCTGGCCCGCATCGTGGCGGACAAGGCGGCAGAAGTGGCCGCCGCCAAGTCCGCGCGACCGGCGGCGGACGTCGACGCCGCTGCGCGCGCCGCGCCGGCACCGCGCGATTTCGCGGGCGCATTGCGCGATCGCGTGGCCGCGGGTCGCGCGGCGGTGATCGCGGAGATCAAGAAGGCGTCGCCGAGCAAGGGTGTGCTGCGCGACGATTTCGACCCGGCGACGATCGCCGCGTCCTACGAGCGCGCCGGAGCCGCGTGCCTGTCGGTGCTCACCGACGTCAAGTATTTCCAGGGTTCGCCCGATTACCTGGTGGCCGCGCGCAATGCCTGCGCGCTGCCGGCGCTGCGCAAGGAATTCATCGTCGACGAGTACCAGGTCGCCGAATCGCGGGCGCTGGGCGCGGATGCGATCCTGCTGATCGTCGGTGCGCTCGACGACGCGCAGCTGGTGGCATTCGAAGAAGCCGCGCACGCCCGGGGGATGGCGGTTCTCGTCGAGGTCCACGACGCACACGAGCTCGACCGCGCGCTCGTGCTGAAGACGCCGCTCGTCGGCATCAACAACCGTAACCTCAAGACATTCAGCGTATCGCTGTCGACGACGATCGACCTGTTGTCCAAGGTACCGGCGGACCGGCTCGTCGTCACCGAAAGCGGCATCGCGATGCCGCGCGACGTGGCGCTGATGCAGCGCCACGGCGTGCATGCGTTCCTGGTCGGCGAGGCCTTCATGCGCGTGCCCGATCCCGGGGCGGGACTCGCGGCGCTGTTCGGCACGGCGGCGGCGGACTGACCGCCGCCGCCGTACGCGGTTACTTCGGCTTCACGGCCTCCCAGCCGCTGGGATCGAAGCTCGTGATCGCCGCGGCGCGCTTCGCAGTGTCGGGCCCCAGGTCCTTCTGGTACACGACGCCGTCCTGGTTGACGATGAACGTCATCACGCCCGAGTTCTTGTACTGCGCGGGCCACGCGATGGCCGCAAAGCCGCCGATCATGCGGCCGTGCACGATGTAGTCCTGTGCACCGCCGGGCGCGTCCTTGCCCTGGCGCTCCAGCATCCGGAAGTAGTAGCCGTGGTAGGGCTTGGTCTTGTCCTTGCCGTAGCCTTCATTCGACGCGCGCACGACCAGCGAGCCCAGCGGGCTCGCCGTTTCGCCCACCGCCGTGGGCCAGTAGAGGCCATCCTTCTTGCCCGGGCTGCTCGCGAACTTGCGCGCGTACTGCGGCAGGCCCGTCGCATCGTGCGCCGCGGACGCGTAGTCGCGTTGCGCGTCGACGATGGCGAGCATCACGTTGATCACGTCGAGCTCGTTGCCGCCGATGCGCCGCGCAAGCAGCTCTTCCTTGCCCGCAGCCGTGTCGAAATGCCATTGGCCGTTGGCCTGCACCAGCGGAAACGCGAACGGCCAGCCGTCGTCGCCGACGGTCAGGATCGACTTGTCGCCGTCGGCGACGATCGCGTGCTTCGCGTCGAACTGCGCGACGAAGTGCTCGCCCGCGTTGCGGTCGGCCACCGCGTCGCCGGACCACAGCCAGGGCTCGGCCGAGTTGCCGAGGATGGCCAGCGTGGTCTTGCGGTCGTGGGCCTTGAGGGCCGCCACCAAGGCGTCGGCTGCGGCGGCCGGCGACGCGAACGTCGTCTGCGCCGCCAGCGCGGCCGTGCTCGCGCAGAGCGCGGTGATGGCGGCGAGCGTCGCCAGCGCGCGCGTCGCCGTGGTCTTGAAGTTCTTCATCGTCGTTCTCATCGCCGTCCTCCGCCCCCACGTCCACCGCCGCCGCCTCCGCGACCGCCACCTCCGCCCGCGCGTGCCGCACCGCCGCCACCACGCGAGCTGTTGAGGCTCGACGAGCCGCGGTTGCTCGCCGCGCGCGTCTGCGCTGCCCCGCCCGAATCGAACGCGGAGCGCTGCCCGCCGCCCTGGCCGAACGAGCCGCTGCCGCGGTTGGCGTCCATCGAGCCCGCGCGATTGGCGCCCGCGCCGCTGCCGCGGTTGGCATCCATCGAGCCTGCGCGGTTGGCACCCGCGCCGCCGCCGCGATCCGTCGTACCTGCGCGATTGGCGCCTGCACCGTCGCCGCGGCCCGCGCCGTCCGTGCGGCCGCGATACGCGTCACGCGTGTTGGCGCCCGCCGCACCGCCGCGATCGTACTTGGTCGCGGTGGCGCGGTCCTTGTACGGCACCGCGCCGCGGTGGTCGGAATTGTGCTGCCACTTGTTGTTGCCGTTGCCGACGTTCGTGCGGTTGAAGTTGTTGTAGCGGTCGACGTCGATGTTGATATTGTTGTTGCCGCCGCCCCACGTCATGTTGCCCCACAGCGCACCGCCTACGATCACGCCGGCCGTGAAGCCGAGGAGCGCGCCGCCGGCGACGTAGCCGGGCGGGTAGTAGTAATACGGCGGGTACGACGGATACCACCACGGGCCGTAGACGACCGTCGGGTTGTACGTGGGCACGTAAACCACGTCGGGCTGGGCCTGCTCGATCTTGATGATCGTCGTGCTCGACGTCTGCTCGGTGACGACCTTCTGTTCCTTCGAGTCCTTGAGGCTGCCCTGCGCAACGGCCTTCTGCCGCAGGTTCTGGACCGTGGTCATCACCTGGTCCTGCTGGCCGAGGAACGCGTCGCCGAGCTTCTGCGTCCAGTCGAGCTTCTCGCTCATCATCGTCAGCACCTGCGGCACGGCCGCCAGACCCTTGACCGCCGGATCCCACGGCTGCTTCTGCAGCGCGTCCTCGAGCGCCTTGCCGGTGACCTTGGGATTGGCCTTCACCCAGCGGTCGGCCTGTACGATTTCGAGAGGATATGTCGATGCCATCAGCACCTGCGCGAGCAGCGCATCCGGATACAGCGCGATCGGTGCGAGGATCTGGTCGAGCTGCTCCTGCGAGAACTGGTCGCTCTGCGCCGCGCCGGCGCCGGCCGGCGCGGCGGCAGGCGCCGGCGCAGAGGCCGGCGGCGGCATGCCAGGCGACGGTGGCGCCTGCGCGACGCTGGTGCCCGCCGCGATGGACAGCGCGGTGACGAGCGCGAGCGCGTGTGAAGAATGGGTCGTGTAATGGGTGCGTTTCAAGGCTTTCCTCCTGTCGACGTCGACGCCTGCGCGGCACTGCTTTGCAAGCGCACCGAACGGTCGTCGAAACTGCCGCCCAGCGCGAGATACAGGTTGACTCGCTGGACCAGCTGGTCGGCCTGCATGCGCACGGCCGCCGATTGTGAACCATAGAGCGTGACGCCCTGGCCGAGCACGGCGCGCAGGTCGCCGGAGCCGACGCGATAGCGCACCTTCGCAAGGTCCAGCGCGCGCGCATTGCTCGTGACTGCCGCGCGCAGCAGCGCCACGCGGTCGTCCGCGGCCGCGGCGGCGGACATCGCCGTCTCGACTTCGTTGAACGCGCGCAGGCCCACGCGGCCGTAGTCCGCCACGGCAATCGCCTGCTCGGCCGTGCGGATCTCCACCTGCGCTTCGAGGCCGTAGCCGTTGAACAGCGGGAACATCAGGTTGGCGCCCAGGCTGGCGACGGGGTTCTGGTGGTCCTGCAGCACGAACAGGTTGCTGGAAATCGACGTGACGCCCGCCGTCAGCGAGATCTTGGGCAGCCGCGCGGCCTTCGCTTCGGTCACCTGGTTGAACGCCGCGGCCACGCGGCGCTCGGCTGCGATCACATCGGGCCGCCGCTCGAGCAGTTCCGACGGCAGGCCGGCCGGAATGGGAGCGGGCACGCGCGGCAGGCTGGACGCCACGGCGAGCTCCGCGGCCGGAAAGCGGCCGACGAGCACTTCGAGTGCGCGCCGCGCCTGTTCTTCGGCGTAGGCGAGCTGGCGCTCGGTGTCGCGCGCGGAGGCGAGCGTGCTCTGCGCGAGCTCGACGTCGTATTCGCTGCCCGCGCCCACCGTGTAGCGGTTGCGCACGAGCCCCGTCGCGTCCTCGCCGGAGCGCACGACGTCGGTGGCGATCACATGCTGCAGCTTGGCTTCGATGGCGAGGAACCAGGCCTTGGCCACCGCCGCCGCGATCGATTGCCGTGCGTACTCCGCGTCGGCCACCGCCGCATCGTATTGCGCGGCGCCGACGGCCCGCTGCGCGCGCACGCGGCCCCACAGGTCCAGTTCCCAGCTGACGAACAGGCCGCCGCCGTTGATGCCTGAGTTGTCGCCGCCGAGCTTGCCGCCGCCGTGCGCCAGGATGTTCACCGCCGGATAGATGCTGGCGCCGGCGAGCTTCGCGTACCCGGCGGCGAGCTCGACGCGCGCGGCCGCCATCCGCAGGTCCGCGTTGTACGCGAGCGCCTCGGCGACGAGCGCGTCCAGCGCCGGGTCGGCGAAGCTCGCAAGCCAGTTGCCCGCCACGGGGCGCGGGTCGTCGCCCGGCCGCCAGTGCGGCGGCGTCGCGACGTGCGGCAACGCGTCCGCGCGCAGCGCGTCCGGCGCGGGCGGCGACGGCAGCGCGCAGCCGGCCAGCGCGGCCGCCATGAGGCACGCGAGCGTGACGGGATTGCGGGAGCCCATCGGCATCAGTGCAGCTTGAGGATCAGGTAGTCGAGCTTGGATCCCACACGCACGATGATCTTGCGAATGATGTGGATCGCCGCGACGTGGTTCGTGTAGATGGCGCCGTCGCCCACCGCGCCCGCCGGGAAGAAGCGGCCTGCATCGCGCGCGTCCACGGTAAGGCGCACCGGAAAGCGGCCGGGGGGCATCGGGCCGTAGCCGGTGGTCGGCAACTGCGTCGAGTTGGCCACCTGGCCCTGGCCCTGCGCCCAGACGATCGAGTCGACGTGCGCCTTGATGATCTGGCCGGGGAAGGCATTCAGCGAGAACTCGGCTTCGTTGCCGGGCTCGACGGCGACGAGTTCGTTCTGGTGATACAGCGCGATCACCTGGAAGTTCTGCTCGACGAACGTCAGCGCCGGATTCGCGGGGAACGCGGTGGTGAACGCGCCGGGTCGCAACTGGACGTTGATCGCATAGCCGTCCGCAGGCGCCACGACCGTCGTCTGCGCCAGCTCCCATTCGGCATTCGCGAGCTGCGCGCGAATCTGCGCGACCGGCGCGTATTCGTCGTCGACGCGGCCCGCCATCCGCTCGCGGATCTGGCGCTCGCCCGCGCTCGCCTGCGACTGCGCGGCACGGGTCTGCGCTGCCGCGCTGCGCGCCATGCCGAGTTGCGCCTCCAGCGAAGCGACCTCCGTCTGCGCCTTCTCGAGCGCGAACTTGTCGCCGGCGCCGGTGGCCACCAGTTCCTGGTTCTGGCGCACGCGCCGGCGCGCAAGGTCCAGTTGCGCGTCGAGTTCGGAAATCCGCGATTCCGCCTGCTGGATGGCTCCGCGCGACTCGGTGACCTTGCCGGTAGCGGCGGCGAGCTGCTCGTTCAACTCGCGCGACCCGGCCACGCTGCTCGCGAGCTGGGCCTTCAGCGAGCGCACCGCAAGCTCGTAGGGCGTGGGATCGATGCGGAACAGTACGTCGCCCTTGTGCACGAGGCGGTTGGGTTCGACGGGCACCTCGATGACGCGGCCGCGCACCTGCGGCACCACGTTGATCACGTACTTGATCACGCGCACGTCGCCGCTGGACGGCGCAACGACGTTGAGCAGCAGGATCAGCACAGTCAGCCCGACGATCGGGATGATGACGACGGTGACCTGGGTGCCGATGTTCCACGGCAGCCACTTCTTCTTGATGAAGACGAACCAGACGACCGCCGAATAGATCGCGAGCAGCAGGATTTCCATGGCCGTGTCCCGCTAGCCTTCGCGCGCGTCCGGCGCCGCGCGCAGCGCCGCGGCATTGGGCGGCAGTGCGCCGCGCTCTTCCATCGCCGCCAGTTCCGCCTCCAGGCGCGCGCGCTCGGCGTGCGTCAGGTTGCCGGCGCGCAGCCGCTCCTCGAGCTCCGCGAAATGCTGGTCGTGCTTGTCGGTGCCGTAGGCCATCTTGTACAGGACCGGCTTCGTGTAGGCCCACAGCCACGCGATGGGCCACAAGAGGCCGCCGAACACCAGCGACAGGAGGCATAGCGTCTGGATGGCGGCCGCCTGCGGGTGATGCCGCTTCTCCGCGATCTTCTCGGGCATCACGTGCACGATCCAGAACACGACGATCGCGATGACCGGCACGATCACGATGACGACCCAGGCCATCACGTCGGCAACGGCGTCGAGTGCGTCGCCGGAGAGGAACGAAGCGTGCGCCGGCGCGCTGGCCATCGCCAGCAGCCACGCGAGCGCGTGGGCGATCGCCAGGCAGGAAATGCGGGCGCGCCGTGAAGGACGGGAGGTGGGCAAGGGATCGGCCGGTCGACGGGCCCCGGTTGCACGGGACCGGGCGTCATGGTGAGTGGGCATTCGGCAGGCGTCCTCTCCTTTCTGGACAGCGCATTCTACGCGGGCGGGCAACCTGTCCAGAAAGGGGAGGACGTGGCTCGCTGCCCGCGCCGACGATGCGCGTTCGAAGAGAATGCGGCGCGCCTGTTCGCGACCGCGTGCGGCACGCAAGGTCGCACTTCGCTGACGAGGAGAGCCCATGGCAGCAACGGCGAAAAAGGGCGCAAAGCCCGCAACTGAAGCGGCATCGATGCACGAGTTCCTGTCCGCGGCCGAAGTCCGCGTCGAGCGCTGGCGCACACTCAATCGCCTGGCCAAGGCCCTGGCGGGTGACCTGGACGGCAAGGCCGCCCAGCAGGCTGCGGCTGACGCGCGCGCCGTGCTGGTGGACCTGGCGCCGCTCGAGGAACTGAATGCCTATCCCGGCCCCGCGCTGATGAACGAAGTCGCGCATCGCGTGCAGGCGTCTGAATGGGCCAGCCTCGCGCGGCTTGTGCAGCGCATCAGCATGGCGTTACTGGCGAATAGCTACCGCGAGGACGCCAATGCCTGGAAGGCCGACGACGACGCCGACGCGCCGGCGCTGGACGTCCTGCCGCCGGCGCAGGGCAACGGCCAGGCGCGCAAGCCTTACTTCGAAGTCCTGATCGTGGCGGCGGCGGAGCGCAGCACGTGGCCCGAGCTGCGCCGGACGTTTGCCGGCCTGCGCCTGCCGCAGGATCCTTTCGTCTACGAACCCGTCGTCGTCGGCAGCTTCGAGGACGCAGTACTTGCCACGATCCTCAACTACAACCTGCAGTCGGTCGTGATCCTGGACGGCTTCGGTTACAAGTCGCAGTACGACGTGCCGACGTTGCGCGCGATGATCGCGCCCTGGCTGCCGGCGGGCGAGCCGGCGACGGCGGAACTCGGCACCACGCTCGCGCGGCTCGTCAAGCACATCCGCCCGGAGCTCGACACGTTCATCGTTACCGACCGCGACGTCGGCGAGATCGCCGGTTCGGATCTCGGTGCGTCGGTGCGCCGCGTGTTCTACGGGACCGAGGAGCCGATGGAGATCCACCTGTCGATCCTCGACGGCATCAAGGACCGCTACGAGACGCCGTACTTCGACAACCTGAAGCATTACGCAGCGCGGCCCATCGGCACGTTCCACGCGCTGCCCATCGCGCGTGGCAAGTCCGTGTTCAAGTCGAACTGGATCCGCGACATGGGCGAGTTCTACGGCACCAACCTGTTCCTCGCCGAATCGTGCGCGACGACGGGCGGCCTCGACAGCCTGCTCGAACCCACCGGCAACATCAAGGTGGCACAGGACAAGGCGGCGCGCGCGCTGGGGGGCGACCGCACGTTCTTCGTCACCAACGGCACGTCGACGTCCAACAAGATCGTCCACCAGGCGCTCCTGGTACCCGGCGACATCGTGCTGATCGACCGCGACTGCCACAAGTCGCACCACTACGGCATCGTGCTGGCCGGTGCGCAGCCGCTGTACATCGACGCGTTCCCGCTGACGCAGTACTCGATGTACGGCAGCCTTGCCATCAAGCCGATCAAGGACGCGCTGCTGCAGTTGAAGGCCGAAGGCAAGCTCGACCGCGTGAAGATGATCGTGCTGACCAACTGCACGTTCGACGGCCACGTCGCCAACGTCGAGCGCACGATGCTCGAGTGCCTCGCCATCAAGCCGGACCTCGTGTTCCTGTGGGACGAGGCGTGGTTCGGCTATGCGCGCTTCACGCCGCTCCTGCGCGGCCGCACCGGCATGGGTGGCGCCGCGCGGCTGAAGGCGATGATGCGCGCGCCGGAATATCGCAAGCAGTACGAGGCCTTCCGCAAGGAACACGGCGACATCGACCCGAAGAACCGCAAGAAGCAGCTCGACACGTTCCTGCTGCCGGACCCGGACAAGGTGCGCGTGCGCGTCTACGAGACGGATTCGGTGCACAAGTCGATGTCGTCGCTGCGCCAGGGCTCGATCATCGTCGTGTCCGACCAGGATTTCGCCGCCGTCGAGGCGCCGTTCAAGGAGGCGTTCTTCACGCATACGTCGACGTCGCCCAATCTGCAGATCATCGCGTCGATCGACGTGGCGCGCCGCCAGATGGAACTCGAGGGCTTCGAGCTCGTGCAGCGGATGATCCAGCTCGCCATCGAGATCCGCCGGGAGATCAACCAGCATCCGCTGATCTCGAAGTACTTCAGCACGGCGACGCCCGCGCAGATGATTCCCGCCGAATACCGGCAGTCCGGCTTCGCCGACTACGGCGCGGCCGGCTGGTCGCTGGCCGACACGATGCGCGCGTTGCGCGAGGACGAGTTCTTCCTGGACCCGACACGCATCACGCTGCTGTGCGGCAAGGGCGGCTACGACGGCACGCAGTTCAAGGCGCTGCTGGCGAGCGAGTACGACATCCAGATCAACAAGACGTCGCGCAACAGCGTGCTGGTGCAGATCAACATCAACAACACGCGAAGCGACATGGCCCACCTGATCAAGTCGCTCGCGGACATCGCGCGCAAGCTGGACGCGACGCTCGCGAGCGGCGGCGATGCCGACCGCGCCGCGTTCGCGGCGCGCGTGAAGTCGCTGGTGGAAGACGTGCCGGAGCTGCCCAACTTCAGCCGCTTCCACGATGCGTTCCGCGACAACGCGAAGAGCCAGACCGCGGAAGGCCACATGCGCGATGCCTATTACATGGCGTACGACGCGGCCTCGTGCGAATACCTGAAGCTCAACGACAAGGCGATCGACGAACGGCTGAAAAACGGCCCGGAGCTGGTGTCGGCGAAATTCGTGATTCCCTATCCGCCGGGTTTCCCGATCATGGTGCCCGGCCAGGTGATCACGAAGGAAACCATCGCCTTCATGCGCAAGCTGGACGTCAAGGAGATCCACGGGTTCAACGCCACCCGCGGTCTCGAACTGCTGAAGCCCGATGCGCTCGCCCGCCGGCGGGCCGCGGGCAACCGCCGCTGAGCGCGGAAAAGCTCCCATCACCTCGACCCGATCGACGGAGGACCCGATGATCCAGTGGTTGTTCGACACGCTCAAACAGTACCCGGAGATCGCGATCTTTCTCGCGCTCAGCCTGGGGTATTACTTCGGCAAGTTCACCTTCAAGGGCATCGGCCTCGGTTCCGTGACGGCGACGCTGATCGCGGCCGTCGTCATCGGGCAGATCGGCATCACGATCAACCAGCCGCTGAAGGCCTTCTCGTTCCTGATGTTCCTCTTCGCCGTCGGCTATGGCGTGGGACCGCAGTTCGTGCGCGGCATCGCGAGCAACGGCCTGCCGCAGGCGATCTTCTCGGCGGTGCAGTGCGTGTTCAGCCTTGCGGCGGCCGTGATCATCGCCAAGATCGCCGGCTATGACCTGGGCTATGCGGCCGGCTTCTACTCGGGCTCGCAGACGATTTCGGCGGCGATGGGGCTGTCCACCGACGCGATCAACCGCCTGGCGCTGCCCGCCGACCAGACCAAGGCGATGCTCGACTCGATGCCCATCGCCTACGCGGTGACTTACATGTTCGGCACGATGGGATCGGCCATCGTGATCGCGGTGATCGGGCCCAAGCTGCTGGGCATCGATCTCGTCGCGGCCTGCAAGGATTACGAGGAGAAGCACGGTGGCGGACCGAAAGCGCTGGGCGGTCCCGGCACTGCGTGGTACCAGCGGGTCGTGCGTGCCTACAAGGTAAAGGCGGGCGGCCGGGTCGACGGCCTGCGCGTCGTGGACGCCGAGTCGCTCGTGCCCGACGCGCGGCTCTTCGTGCTGCGCGTCCGGCGCGGTGGCGAGCTGCTGGACGCCACGTCCGACGTCGTGCTCAAAGGCGGCGACGTGATCGCCGTCGTGGGCCCGCGCGATGCGCTGGTGACGGCGCTGCAGGCGGCCGAGGAAGTGGATGACCGCGAGCTGCTGGCGATGCCGGTGGAGGGCGTCGACGTGCTGGTGACCAACAAGGACGTCGACGGCAAGACGCTGGCCGAACTCGCGAGCCGCAGCGAGGCGCGGGGCGTGTACCTGCGCAAGATCACGCGCGGCGCCACGGCCACCGACATCCCGATCATGGCGGGCACGGAGATCAACCGCGGCGATCTGCTGAACCTCGTCGGGCGCACGCAGGACGTGGCGGCCGCCACGAAGATGCTCGGCGTCGCCGACCGCCCGACCGACGTCACCGACATGGCCTTCGTCGGCGCGGCGATCGTCGTCGGCGGCCTGATCGGCGCGCTGGTGTTCAAGATCGCGGGCATTCCGCTCACGCTGTCGACCGCCGGGGGCGCGCTGGTCGCCGGCATCATCGGCGGCTGGCTGCGCTCCGTGCGCCCGAAGTTCGGGCGCATCCCGACGCCGACGGTGTGGTTCATGAATTCGGTCGGCCTCAACATCTTCATCGCCATCGTGGGCATCTCGGCAGGCCCGGGCTTCGTCAACGGCCTCAAGACGCAGGGAATCGGTCTCTTCCTGTGGGGCGTGGCCGCCACCACCATCCCGCTGGTGCTCGGCATGTTCGTGGCGAAGTACGTGTTCCGCTTCCACGACGCGCTGAACCTGGGGATCATCTCGGGCTCGCGCACGACGACCGCGTCGCTCGGCCTCGTCTGCGACCAGGCGAAGAGCCAGATTCCCGCACTCGGCTACACCGTGACGTATGCGGTCGGCAATACGCTGCTGACCATCTGGGGCATGGTGCTGATCATGCTGCTGTCGTAGATCGCGCGCCGTCACGCAACGCATTCCGGAGGAGCACGGCATGAAGGACATGAATCTCAAGCAGTACGAAAAGCTCGGCCCGTTCGAGATCAAGGATTTCCTGCAGAAGGCGGCGTCGAAGGCGTCGCAGGAAGCGTCGATGGCCTACCTCAACGCCGGGCGCGGCAACCCCAACTGGGTGGCCACCGAGCCGCGCGAGGCGTTTTTCCTGCTGGGCCAGTTCGCGATCACCGAATGCAAGCGCGTGATGGACCTGCCGCCGGGCGTTGGCGGCATGCCCCAGGCCAAGGGTGGCGCGGGCCGGCTGGACGCCTGGCTCAAGAAAAATAGCGCCATGCCGGGAGCGTCCTTCCTCAAGGCGCTGGTACCGTGGGCGGTGAAGAAGTTCGGCTTCAATGCGGATGCGTTCGTGCACGAGCTGGTCGATTCGATCATCGGCGACCACTATCCTGTCCCTGACCGGATGTTGGTGCACAACGAACGGATCGTTCACGAATATCTGCAGTGGGCGATGTGTGGCGAGCCGCGACCGAAAGGGACGTTCAAGCTGTACGCGGTCGAAGGCGGCACCGCGGCGATGTGCTACATCTTCAAGTCGCTGAAGAGCAACCGCATCCTCAACCCGGGCGACACCATTGCGCTCGGCACGCCGATCTTCACGCCCTACATCGAGATGGCGCATCTCGAGGACTACGGCCTCAAGTTCGTGGAGGTGGCGGCCAAGCAGGAAGTGAAGTTCCAGTATCCGCAGGAAGAGCTCGACAAGCTGCTCGACCCGAAGGTCAAGGCGTTCTTCGTCGTCAATCCCGGCAACCCGTTCGCCGTGGCAATGGATGCGGGCACGATCAAGCGCATCGGTGCGATCCTCAAGAAGCGCCCGGACCTCATCCTGCTGACCGACGACGTCTACGGCACGTTCGTGCCGGGCTTCCGCTCGCTGATGGGCGAGTTCCCGAAGAACACCATCGGCGTCTATTCGTACAGCAAGTATTTCGGGTGCACCGGCTGGCGCCTCGGCACCGTCGCGCTGCACGAGGACAACATCCTCGACCGCATGATCGCGAAGCATCCCGAATCCGTGAAGAAGCTGCTGGACAAGCGCTACGGCCACCTGACGCTGGAGCCGCGCAAGCTGGCGTTCATCGACCGCATCGTCGCCGACAGCCGCGACGTCGCCTTGAACCACACGGCAGGGCTGTCGCTGCCGCAGCAGGTGATGATGTCGCTGTTCTCGCTGTACGAGCTGATGGACCGCAAGAAGGACTACCAGAAGGCCTGCCTGGGCATCGTCAAGAAGCGCTTCCAGGCGACGGTGGAGGGCCTGGGCATCGACGTCGGCGAAAACAACGAGTTCGATTACTACTACGGCCTCATCGACTTCGAGTTCTGGGCGCGCAAGTACCTCGGCGATGACATCGTCGCGTGGATGAAGAAGAACGTGCATCCGCTGGACATCGTGTTCCGGCTTGCCACCGAGCACGGGATCGTGCTGCTGAACGGCAGCGGCTTCGCGGCGCCGGACTGGTCGGCGCGTATCTCGTTTGCCAACCTCGACGACCACGTCTACGACGACATCGGTCGCGCGGTGCGCGAGATCGCGCGCGGCTATCGACGCGATTACGAGGCGGCGAAGGGCAAGGGCAAGGCCAAGGGCGCCAGGGCGGCTGCGCCGGCCAAGAAGAACAAGGTCTGATCACACCGGGCCGGCGCGCATGCCGGTCCGCTCGACGAGGGGCGGCAGGGGAACATGGACTGGCTGGGGAGCACGTTCACGAAGTACCCGGAACTCGCCGTGTTCCTGGTGATCGGAATCGGGTACTGGATCGGCGGGTTCAAGATCCGGGGCTTCGGTCTCGGGCCCGTCACCGGCTCGCTGATCGTGGGTCTGCTGGTCGGCGCGTACTTCGCCGTTCCCGTGTCGTCGATGGCCAAGTCGCTGTTGTTCCTGCTGTTCCTGTTCGCGATCGGCTATTCGGTAGGCCCCAAGTTCTTCGAGGCGATGAAGGGCGGCGGCGTGCGCTGGGCGGTACTCGCCACCGTCATTGCGGTCACGGGTCTGCTGACCGCCTATGCGGTGGCGCGCGTGCTGAAGCTCGATCCGGGTTTCGCGGCCGGATTGCTGTCGGGCGCGCTGACGGAATCGCCGGCGATCGGCACGGCGACGGAAGCGATCAATGCCCTGCCGCTGGCGGAAGCCGAACGCGCGCGGCTCGTCGGGCACGTCGCGGTGGCCGACGCCATCTGCTACGTGTTCGGCGCCTTCGGCGTCATCTTCTTCTGCAGCGTCGTCGGGCCGCGGCTGCTCGGCGTCGATCTCGTGGCGGAAGGGCGGGCCGTGGAGGCGGAGCTCGGCATCGACCGTTCGCGCCCGGGTGTCATCTCGGCGTGGCGGCCGTTCGAGATGCGTGCGTTCCGCGTCGGGCCCGACAGCCACGCCGCAGGCTCGACGATCGCGCGTGTCGAGACGCTGTTTCCGGGCGTGCGCGTATTCGTCGAGCGCGTCCGGCGTGCCGGCGCGGTGCTTGATCCGGATGGCGCGCGGGTCATCGAGGCTGGCGACGTCGTTGCGCTGTCGGGTCCGCGCGAGATGCTGACGCGGGTGGGCCTCGCGCCCGGTGTTACCGAAGTGGACGATCGCGAGCTGCTCGACGTGCCGGCGGCGGCGTTCGACGTCTACGTGACCCGTCCCGAAGTGACGGGCCGCACGCTGGCGGAACTCGCGACCTCGGCGTTGCCGCTGCGCGGCGCGTTCCTGCGCAGCGTCACGCGCGCCGGGCAGTCGATCACGATCGCCCCCGGCACGCGCGTCGAGCGCGGCGACGTGCTGCGGCTCGTCGGCTCGGAAGTGGCCGTGCGCCGTGCGGCCGACGCGGTCGGCAAGACGGTCTATCCCTCCGACACCACCGATTTCGTCGCGCTGTCGCTGGGCATCCTGGCGGGCGCTCTCGCGGGCATCGCGCTCGTGATTCCGCTCGGCGCGCTGCGCATCTCGATCGGCACGAGCGTCGGCACGCTGATCGCGGGCCTCGTCGTGGGCTTCCTGCATTCGCGGCGCCCGACGTTCGGCCGCATCCCCGCGGGCGCGATCGCGTTGATGATCTCGCTCGGGCTCGCGGCGTTCGTCGGCATGATCGGCCTGGGCGCGGGACCGCACTTCATCAACGCCATGCGTGAAGCCGGCGCGTCGCTGTTCTTCGGCGGCATCGTCGTCACGACGTTGCCGCTGCTTGTCGGCCTCTACTTCGGTCGCTACGTGCTGAAGCTCAACCCGTTGCTGTTGCTGGGGGGCATCGCCGGCGCCATGACGATGACCGCGGGACTCGCCAGCGTGCAGGAGCGCTCGGACAGTTCGGTTGCGGTGCTGGGCTATTCGGGCACCGTGGCCATCGCGCACATCCTGCTGACGTTGTGGGGAATGGTGATCGTGCGGATGGTCACCTAGCGGTGGGGGCGGGCGCCGGCGACGTCAGCGGCTCCGACTTCGGTGTCGGCCGCACGCCGCCAGCGCCCGGGCGTGGTGCCGGTCCAGCGACGGAACGAGCGCATGAACGCGCCGATGCCGCCGTAGCCGAGCGCCGCGGAAATGTCGTCCAGGGGAATCGTTTGCGTTGCCAGCATCTCGCGCGCCACTTCGAAGCGTACGCCGTCCAGCAGCGCCTGGAACGTCGTGCCCTCCTCCTTGAGCCGCCGGTTGAGCGTGCGGCGGTGCATCATCAGCATCTGCGCCACGTCGTCGCCCGAGTTGCGGCCCTGCAGCAACAGCAGCCGCAGCGCGCGGCAGACGTGCTGCACGAGGCCCGTGCCCCTGCCCAGCCGCTCGGCCTGGCGCACCCCGTCGCGATAGCGGATCGCGTTGCTGCCTTCGATCCGCCGATCGAGCCAGGTGGCGGGAAAGCGGATGGCCGACGTCTCCACGCCGAAGCGCGGCATCACCCGGAACAGGTTGCGATAGGCCGTCGCAACGGCCGGCTTGCGGTGCGACATCAGCACTTCGCTCGGCACGAAGGCTGCGCCGCAGATCTCCCGCAGGAAGCCGATGCCGCCCGCCAGCAGCGCGTCGTACATCGCGCCCGTGTTGGACAATCCGGGGTGGTAGATCGCGTAGCCCAGCTCGTACAGGTTGCCGCGCTGCACGAAGAACGCCATGCCGCCGCCGCTGTTGAGGTGCTGGTAGACGGTCAGGGTCCGCAGCGCGTCGCGCACCGTCGGCGCGTTGGCGACGAGCTCGCCGACGATGCCCAGATCGGCTAGCGACCACATGCGTCCCGCCAGCAGGCCCAGATGCTCGCATCCGGTTTCCGCGGCCGCATCGTTGAGCGCCTGGACGACGGACGCGTATGGTACGCGGGCCTCCGGGTCGTCGAGTCGCGGCGCGAGCCCGTTGCGCGCGAACACGCTGCCCGGATCGCCACCCAGTTGGCGGATCAGCTCGGCCAGTTGCGTGAAGGCGCCCACCCGTTGCAGCCAGGGCGCGCCCTTGGCGAGCAACATGTCCCGCGCTTCCTTCACCCGGCTGACTGGTTCGGCTGCCGTGCCCACCATCACGTCCTGCTGCACGCTCATCGGCCCGCATTGTCTAGAGCGCGGCAGGAGATTGTCAAATTCGCAGTACAACGCGCGCGACAGCGTGCGGGGAAGCGGGCGATGACGCGTGCGGCCACGCTGCATACGCTGCCGCTGCCCGCGATCGGGGCGGGGCTGCGCGCGCAGGTGCGGGAACACCCCGTGGCGCTGTTCAACGTGGGCGGCGTGCTCTACGCGATCGAGGATGGTTGCCTGCGCTGCGGCACGTCGCTTGCCGGTGGCATGCTCGCCGCCCGGGTCGTGACGTGCCGCCAGTGCGGATGGCGCTACGATCTCGCCGACGGCAGCGTGCTGGGCCTGGATACGTTGAAGGCCGCGACGTACACCGCGTGGGCGGATGGCACCCACGCGCGCATCAGCCTCGACGGCGGCGCGGCGCGCCGCCGCTGAACTGCGCGTGGCCGCCGGTCGCGGCCGGCTGTCGCGGCGACTGCGGTAACATGCGCCGCAATCGGCGCGATCTCGCGCGAAGGAAGCCTGACCGTGTCCGCCATCGTCGCCGAGCGACTCGCCAAGCATTGGGCCACCGCCGACGGCCGCGTGCACGCCGTCGACGACCTGTCGTTCGTGCTCGAGCCGGGCACGCTGAACGTGCTGCTGGGTCCGTCGGGCTGCGGCAAGTCGACGACGCTGCGGCTCGTCGCGGGGCTCGAGGAAGCCGACACGGGGCGCATCCTGATCGGCGATTGCGATGTCACGAAACTGCCACCGGCCGAGCGCAACATCTCGATGGTGTTCCAGTCGTATGCGTTGTTCCCGCACCTGTCGGTCGAGGAAAACATCCTGTTCGGGCTCAAGGTGCGCCGCGTCCCGCCGGCCGAGCGCGCGGCGCGGCTCGCGCGTACGGCCGAGTTGCTGGGCCTCACGCCGCTGCTCGCGCGCAAGCCGTCGCAGCTGTCCGGCGGCCAGCAGCAGCGGGTGGCGCTCGGCCGCGCGGTGATCGCCGAGGCGCCGATCTGCCTGATGGACGAGCCGCTGTCGAACCTCGACGCGCAACTGCGCGCCGACATGCGCGCCGAGATCCGCAAGCTGCAGCGCGCGCTGGGCATCACGATGCTCTATGTCACGCACGACCAGGTCGAGGCGATGTCGATGGCCGACCGGGTGATCCTGCTGAACAAGGGGCGCATCGAGCAGAACGGCACGCCGGCGGACCTGTACGAGGAGCCGGCCAACACGTTCGTCGCGCGCTTCATCGGCACGCCACCGATGAACCTGCTGCCGCTCGCCGCCGGCGCCGGCGGCGCGGTGGTGGCCGGCACCGACGGTCCGGCCGTACTGCCTGCCGCGTGCGCCGGCGGCACGCTGGGCGTGCGGCCCGAGCATGTCGACGTCACGCGCGACGGCGGCGTGTCCGCCCAGGTGGATAGTGTCGAGTACCTGGGCGCCGATTCGATGATCGCGTGCCGCGTCGGCACGGCCGCCGTGCAGGCCCGCGTGCCGGGGCGCACGGCGCTGCGTGCCGGCGACGCCACCCGCCTGCGCTGGGCGCCGGGCGCAACGCACTGGTTCGACGCGTCCGGGCAGCGACGCCCGCTGGCGCCCGCCGCACACCACGCGACGCTGCTCGCGTGATCGCCACCGCTTTCACATCCGTTTTCGTCGAGGGAGGAGAAGCCATGTTGTTCCAACGCTGCATTCCACACCTGCGTCGTGCACTCGCGCTGCTCGCGGCGGTCGCGTTGCCCGCGCTCGCGCAGGCACCGGTCGAGGTGCCGTTCTATTACCCGGTGGCCGTCGGCGGCCCGATCACCAAGATCATCGACGGCTTCGCTGCCGACTTCGAGAAGGAGAACCCCGGGATCAAGCTGAAGCCCATCTACTCGGGCAGCTACCAGGAATCGATCGCCAAGGTGCTGACGGCGGTGAAGAGCGGCGACGCGCCGACGACGTCGATCCTGCTGTCCACCGACATGTTCACGCTGATCGACGAAGACGCGATCGTGCCGTTCGACGACCTCGTGAAGACGCCGGAGGACAAGGCCTGGCTCGCGAGCTTCTATCCCGCGTTCATGGAGAACAGCCAGACCGGCGGCAAGACCTGGGGCATTCCGTTCCAGCGCTCGACGATCGTGATGTTCTACAACAAGGAGCTGTTCAGGGAAGCGGGGCTCGATCCAAACAAGCCGCCGCAGAACTGGACCGAGCTCACCGCCGCCGCGCAGAAGCTCACCAAGCGCGACGCGTCCGGCAACGTGACGCAATGGGGCATCCAGATCCCGTCGTCCGGCTTCCCGTACTGGCTGTTCCAGGCGCTCGCGATCCAGAACGGCGCCAACCTGATGAACCAAGCCGGCACGGAAACCTACTACGACAAGCCGGAAGTGATCGGCGCGCTGCAGTACTGGGTGGACCTCGTGAAGAAGTACAAGGTGCATCCGGAAGGCATCGTCGAGTGGGGCACGACGCCGAAGGACTTCTTCGAGAAGAAGGTCGCGATGATGTGGACCACGACCGGCAACCTGACGAACGTCAAGAACAACGCGAAGTTCGACTTCGGCGTCGCGATGCTGCCGGCCTCGAAGCAGCGCGGCAGCCCGACGGGCGGCGGCAACTTCTACCTGTTCAAGAAGTCGACGCCGGCGCAGCGCGAGGCGGCGTTCAAGTTCGTCAAGTGGGTCACGTCGCCGGAGCGCGCCGCGCAGTGGGGCATCGACACGGGCTACGTCGCCGTGCGCCCGCAGGCCTGGGACACGCCGGTGATGAAGAAGTACGTCGAGGGCTTCCCCCCGGCCGCCGTCGCGCGCGACCAGTTGCCTTATGCGAAGGCGGAGCTGTCGACGCACGACAACCAGCGCGTCACCAAGGCGCTGAACGACGGCCTGCAGGCGGCGCTGCTCGGCAGCAAGACGCCGGAAGCGGCGATGAAGGACGCGCAGCGCGAGGCCGACCGGCTGCTGAAGCCGTATCGCTGATCGCTACCGTCCGTGGCCTCTCCGTGCCCGCGCCTTTGGCGGGAGAGGCCACGCCTCACCGGCCCATGCGCCGGTCGTAGCGTTCCGGCACGCGGTGAATCAACTGCGGATCCGCCCGGTCTCCGTCGTCAGGGTCTGAACCAGGCGTTGCCGACCACGAGGTAGACCGCCGTCGTGCCCGGGCTGTGGGCGACGTCCATGCCGACGTCCATCCCGAACTTGCGCGCCACCGTATAGCGGATGCCGGCTCCCCCGCTGCCCACGTTCTGCGTTGCGGTGAATGCGTCGCGATCGCTGCGAGTGGCGCCGCCCCCGCCGAAGGCGACGACGCTCCAGCGGCCATGGAAGCGCCAGCGTCCCTCGACTTCGACCGATGCGGCCTGGTCGCCCTGGTAGCGCATCGCCGGGACGCCGCGCAGCTGGACGAAGGGTCGCAGGAAAAACGGCGTGCCGCTCGACGACCAGGAATAATTGCCCCGCGCGCCCACGATAACGTCGGGCGACACCGGGTACCACCCCATCAACACCTGCGTGAAGCGGTCGAAGTCGTCGGTTGAGCCGAAGGCCTTGCGCGAGGCCACCCACGACGATTCGGAATAGATTCCCCGCGTGGGCGTAAAGATGTTGTCGCGCGTGTCGTATTCCAGCACCGGTGATGGCGCCGACACGTTGACCCGGACGCGGTTGGCCAGGTCGGGGAAGTCGGCTTCGTCGCGCAGTATCGGATCCACCGTCGCGTAGACGTAGCGGATGCCCACGGCCCAGGGCGAGTGCGGAGCGAGCTGCCAGTTGGCTTGCGCGACGGCGCCGGTGAAGTCGAGCGAATAGCGCGCGCCCTGGTCCAGCGACGTGGTGTCGGCCCCGAGACCGTAGAAGTCGAGGTTCACGCGGCCCGTGCCCACGCCGACGAGCGTGCGCAAGCGCCCATCCATCCAGCGACTGACGTCGCCCGCAAAGGCGCCCCACGTACCGTTCTGCGTGCCGAATGCGCCGATGGCGGAAATGTCGGGCCGGGACCAGCCTTCTTCGCCGGCCTCGCTGCGCGGGCGCAGAAACATGCCGGCAAGACCGCCGCCGTAGCCGATGGCGGGCTCTGTGATCACGATCGGAATCGGCAGGAACCCGTGCGCGTGTTCGAGAAATTCGCTGACGTCGAGTTGGCCATCCCGGGGATCGATGAAGCGCGAGGCGATGCCGCCGTTGCCGGCCGCCGGCGGCGCGGCGTCCTCCGGCGCGGCCGGTCCGGTGGTTTGTGCACGCGCGTTCGCCGTCGGGAAGGCCGTCAGCAAGGCGAGCAGCGCGTGCAACGCGAGCATCGCGAATGTCCGGTTCGATGCGCGATTCTCCATGGGACCCCACGTGCGTTGGTTCACGATACCAACTATCGAGTGGCCGGGCATCCCGTTTCTCGACACGCGAGACGTCGCGGGCGGCATCGAGCCGCCCTTTATAATGTGTGCCATCGCACGGATCGAGCCTGTTTCGGCCTCCCCACTATGCGCCCGCACGACGTTGTCGTAACGAACACCGGTCGGCGGCAAGTGGGCCGCTCGCCGGAACCTCGTCGCTGATGTCGCGCGGCGTCGCGATCGTCACGGGTGGTGGGCGCGGCATCGGTGCCGCCACCGCGCGGCTCGCCGCAGCGCGCGGCTACGCGGTCGCGATTTTCTATCGCAGCGGCAAGGCGGCGGCAGACGGCGTCGTCGCCGCGATCGAGCGTGCGGACGGGCGCGCTATCGCCGTGCAGGTGGACGTCGGCCGCGAGGACGACGTGCTGCGCGGCTTGCGTGCCGCCGATGCGCTCGGCCCGCTGACGCTGCTCGTCAACAACGCGGGCATCGTGGGCCCGATCGGCCGGCTCGATACGCTCGATGCCGCCGGGCTCTACGACGTACTGCGCACCAACGTCGCCGGCGCGTTCCTGTGCGCCCGCGAGGCCGTGAAGCGGATGTCGACCGCGCACGGCGGCCAGGGCGGCTCCATCGTCAACGTGTCGTCGGGCGCGGCGGAGAACGGTTCGCCCGGCGTCTACGTCCACTACGCGGCCAGCAAGGCTGCGCTGGACGCGATGACGATCGGCCTTGCGCGCGAGGTGGCGCGCGAGGGCATCCGCGTCAACGCCGTGCGGCCCGGGCTCATCGACACGGACATCCACGTCGGGCGACCGCCAGGGCAGCTCGACACGCTGCTCGCGCAGACGCCCATGGGGCGCATCGGCACGCCGGACGAGATCGCGGCCGCCATCCTGTGGCTTGCAAGCGACGAAGCCGGCTTCGTGACGGCGGCGCTGCTCGACGCGCGCGGCGGCAAGTACTGATGACGCGCTCGCGCGAATGGCTGCACGCCTGGTTGCTGCTGCTGCCGGCCTGCGTGCTGCTCGTCCTGTTCACGCACTTCCCGGCCGTGGCCAACCTGTGGCACAGCTTCTACTCGACACCCAAAGGGGCGCGGCCTGCCAGGTTCATCGGCCTCGACAACTACCGTGCGCTCGTCGACGACCCGATCTTCTGGCAGGCGCTGCAGAACAACGCGCTGTATGCGTTGGGCACGATCCCCTTGTCGATCGCGCTGGCGCTGCTGATGGCCGTGTGGGTCAACGGCCGCATCCGCGGCAAGGGCTTCCTGCGACTCGCGTTCTTCACGCCGACGGTGTTGCCGATGATCGCGGTGGCCAACATCTGGCTGTTTTTCTATACGCCCGAGTACGGGCTCATCGAGCAGGTCACCAAAGGGCTCGGCTTCGCGAGCCACAACTGGCTCGGCAGCAAGAGCACGGCGCTCGCCTGCCTGATGGTCGTGGCCGTCTGGAAGGAAGCCGGCTTCTTCATGATCTTCTACGTCGCTGCGCTGCAGGCGATGTCGCCGCAGCTCGCCGAGGCGGCCGCGATCGAAGGTGCGTCCCGCTGGTACTTCTTCCGCCGCGTCACGTTTCCGTTGCTGATGCCGACGACGCTGTTCGTGCTGGTCAATGCGATCATCAACGCTTTTCGCCTGGTCGACCACGTCGTCGTCATGACGCGCGGCGGCCCGGACAACGCGACGTCGCTGCTGCTGTACTACATCTACGAGATCGGCTTCCGCTTCTGGGACCCGGCGTACGCCGCCGCGCTGACGATGGTGCTGCTGGTCGTGCTGGGCGCCGTGGCGATCGCGCAGTTCGTGTTCCTCGAGCGCAGGACTCATTACCAGTGAACGCGGCCACGCTTGCGCGGACGCGAGGCTCGCTGGTCGGGCGCCCCCGGGGCGCGGGCCACGTGCTGGAGACGCTCGCCGCGTGGGCGCTCGCGTTGCTGTGGCTGCTGCCGCTCGTCTACGCATTCTGGACGGCGTTCCATCCCACCGAATACTCGACGCATTTCTCGCTGTCCGCGCCATGGACCTTCGACAACATCGTCCATGCGTGGCACGCGGCCCCGTTCGCGCGCTACTTCGTCAACACGGTGATCCTGGTGACGATGGTGCTGGCGGCGCAGCTCGTGCTCGTCACGCTGGCCGCGTACGCGTTCGCCCGCTATACGTTCCCGGGGCGCGACGTCGCGTTCGCGCTGGTGCTCGTGCAACTGATGATCATGCCGGACGTGCTCATCGTCGAGAACTACCGGACGATCTCGGCGCTGGGCCTGAAGGACACGATCCTCGCGATCGGCCTCCCGTACATGGCGAGCGCGTTCGGCATCTTCCTGCTGCGCCAGACGTTCAAGACGGTGCCGCGCGAGCTGGACGAGGCCGCGCGCGTCGAAGGCTGCACACCGTTGCAGACGCTGTGGAAGGTCTACGTGCCGCTGGCGCGCCCCACTTACCTTGCGTATGCGCTGGTGAGCGTCAGCTACCACTGGAACAATTTCCTGTGGCCGCTGATCGTCACCAACTCGGTCGAAACGCGGCCCGTCACCGTGGGCTTGCAGGTCTTCTCCGCCACCGACCAGGGGATCGATTGGGCGATCATCACCGCGGCGACGCTGCTGTCGGTGGCGCCGCTGCTGCTCGCGTTCCTGCTGTTCCAGCGGCAGTTCGTGCAGTCGTTCATGCGGGCGGGCATTCGCTAGCTGGCCGGGCCGGCGGTGAGATTCTCCATTCTCGACAGGCGCTTGACTGCGGTACCATCGATCGCTCATGGTACGACTATGACGAAGCCTACGGATTTCGGCGGCGAGTGGTGGCTCAAGAACCTGTCGGACATCGATCGCGAGATCGCGCGGCAGGCGCTCAACTGCAAGGTGCGCCTGCTGGCACCGGGCGTGATCGAGCGCGTGTTGCGCAACGATGCATCGGTGTGCGGGACCGCCAACCCGCGTGCGTTCGAGAAGCTGCGCACGACGCTGATGATGCACTATCACATTCGCGACAACGCCGTGCAACACATCGGCGAGCCGGCGACGCAGAAGCTGATCGAGGAAATCGTCGCCGGACTGCGCGCCAAGGTCGGCGACAAGCTGGACTGACGGTGTGCCCGCGGGCGGCACCGTGCCGCGCGCCTCTCTGATCGATCAATCGAGGACCTCTCCATGGATGCCCCGCACGCGCTGTCGCGCAGCCAGGATCTCGCGACGAAGGTCGCGCTGCTGTTCAGGAAGCGGATGGATCTCGCGCAGGAGCACCTGGCCGAGGCGCTGAAGAAGGCGTACGCGACCAATCTCGCCCCGGCGGCGGCGGACCCCACCGTCGGCGCGCGCCTCGCCACCGACTGGATGCACTACGCCACCGATGCGGCACAACGCTCGGTGCTGATGCTCGACACGCTGCGCCAGCGCGGCAACGATTTCCTCGAGCACAACGCGGCCGGGCTGCCGCCGGTGCTGCATTTCGACTACGAGACGGTGCTGGACGGTCGCACGCTCGCGCGGCCCGTCAACTACGCGCTGGTGCGCATCGTGCCGCCCGCGGGCGTGACGGTCGACGCCACGCTGCGCCCGTACATCATCATCGACCCGCGCGCGGGCCACGGCCCGGGCATCGGTGGCTTCAAGGATGATTCGCAGGTGGGCGTTGCACTGCGCGCCGGCCATCCGGTCTATTTCGTCATTTTCCACCGCGATCCGGAGCCCGGGCAGACGCTTGCCGACGTGTGTGTCGCGGAGCAGCAGTTCGTGCGCAAGGTGCGCAAGCTGCATCCCGCCAGCGACAAGCCGGCGATCGTCGGCAACTGCCAGGGCGGCTGGGCGGCGATGATGGTGGCGGCGTCGAGCCCCGAGGACACGGGGCCGATCGTCATCAACGGCGCGCCGATGTCCTACTGGGGCGGCGCGTGGCAGGATGGCGGTGCGGACAACCCGATGCGCTACTCGGGCGGCCTGCTCGGGGGCACGTGGCTGTCGTCGCTGATGGCGGACCTCGGCAACGGCGTGTTCGACGGCGCGGCGCTCGTCGAGAACTTCGAGAACCTCAACCCCGCCAACACGTTCTGGGACAAGTACTACCACCTGTATGCCAACGTCGACACGGAGCCCGAGCGCTTCCTCGAGTTCGAGCGCTGGTGGGGCGGCTTCTACCTGATGAACCGCGAGGAGATCGAGTGGATCACGCGCAACCTGTTCGTCGGCAACAAGGTGTGGAAGGGCGGCGCGAAGAACGCCGCCGGCGAGACGATGGACCTGCGCGACATCCGCTCGCCGATCGTGCTGTTCGCGTCGATGGGCGACAACATCACGCCGCCGCAGCAGGCGTTCAACTGGGTCGCGGACGTCTACGGCTCCACCGAGGAGATCAAGGCGCGCGGCCAGGTGATCGTGGGCTTGATGCACCAGGACGTCGGCCACCTGGGCATCTTCGTGTCGGGGAAGGTGGCGAAGAAGGAGCATGCGCAGATCGTGTCGGTGCTGAAGTCGATCGAGGCGCTGCCGCCGGGGCTGTACGGCATGCAGATCGGCGAGCAGCGCGACCGCGACGGCACGTCGCACTACGACGTGTCGTTCAAGGAACATCGGCTCGAGGAGATCGTCGCGCGCCTCAACCGCTTCCAGCGCGCGGACGAGGCGCCGTTCGACGCGGTGGCCGCGATTTCGGAATTCAACCAGCAGGCTTACGAATTGTTCCTGCAGCCTTTCGTGCAGGCGTCCGCCAACGACTGGACGGCGAAGCTGCGGCGGCAATTCCATCCGCTGCGGATGCAGCGCTGGCTGTTCTCGGACCTCAATCCGTGGATGGCGTGGGTGGGGCCGGCAGCCGACGCGGTGAAGGCGCAACGCAAGGCGCGGGGCCAGGACAACGTCGCCGCCAAGGTGGAACACGCGGCGTCGGACGCCGTCAGCGCGTCGCTCGACTACTACCGGGCCTCGCGGGACGCGGCGAGCGAGGCGCTGTTCTTCCTGATCTACGGCAACGTGTTCTCGCTGTACCTCGCCGACAAGCGCGCGGCGGAGGCGAACGCGATGACGCCGGCGGCCGAGCCGCGCGACCTGCCGTTCGTGCAGGAGGCGCTCGCGGCGGTCGGCGAAGGCGGTTACCCGGAAGCGCTCGCGCGCGTGGCCGCGCTGCTTGCGCGCCATGGCGAGCCGCTGCCGCTTGCGCGGCTCGCGCTCGCCCAGGCGTTGCGCGCCGAGCATCGCGACCTGCTGCCCGACCTCACGCCCGACCAGTGGCGGCGCGTGCGCGGCGAGCAGGAGATCATCGTCCGTTATGCGCCGGACGAGGCACTCGCCACGCTGCCGCGCCTGCTGAAGGCGGGCGACCGCGAGAAGCTCGTGACGCTGATGCGCGCGCTGCTTGCGGACGAGCGCGTTCGCCGCACGGCGCCGCAGCCGGAGCAGGTGGCGACGCTCGACGCGATCGCGGACACGCTGGGCGTGGAGCGCAAGGCGGCCGCGAAGCGCTTGCCGGCACCGGCGCGCAAGCGCGCGCCGCGCGCGCCGGCCGCGGGCACGGCCCGGCGCACGGCCAAGCGCGCAACCCGCCCCAAAGGCTGACGCCATGGCGCGCGAACACGCGAAGTACCAGCGGCTGCTCGATTTCTGCAAGACGTTGCCGCCGACGCCGACGGCCGTCGCCCATCCCTGCGACGAAAGCTCGCTCAAAGGTGCCGTCGACGCGATGCGGCTCGGCCTGATCGCGCCGATCCTCGTCGGGCCCGGGATGCGGATCCGCGCCGTGGCCGCCGAGCACGGCATCGACATCGGCGGCGTCGAGATCGTCGACACGCCGCACAGCGACGCGTCCGCCGCGGCCGCCGTCGAGCTCGTCCGCCAGGGCCGCGCCGAGGCGCTGATGAAGGGCAGCCTGCACACGGACGAGCTGATGGCCGCCGTGGTCCGGCGCGACACCGGGCTGCGCACCGCGCGGCGCGTGAGCCATTGCTTCGTGATGGACGTGCCGGCCTATGCGGAGACGCTGATCGTCACCGACGCCGCCGTCAACATCGCGCCGACACTGGACGACAAGGTGGACATCGTCCAGAACGCGATCGACCTCGCGCGCGCGCTGCGCTTTCCGGAAGTGCGCGTCGCCATCCTGTCGGCGATGGAAACGGTGAACTCCAAGGTGCCGTCGACGCTCGAAGCCGCCGCGCTGTGCAAGATGGCCGACCGCGGCCAGATCACCGGCGGCATCCTCGACGGCCCGCTGGCGCTCGACAACGCGATCAGCCTCGAGTCGGTGGCCATCAAGAAGATCCACTCGCCGGTCGCCGGCCGCGCCAACGTGCTGGTGGTGCCGGATCTCGAGGCAGGCAACATGCTTGCGAAGAGCCTCTCGTTCATGGCGGATGCGGACGCCGCCGGCATCGTGCTCGGCGCGCGCGTGCCGATCATCCTGACGAGTCGCGCCGATTCCGTGATGACGCGCCTCGCGTCCTGCGGCGTCGCGGCGCTGGTGGCGCACGCACGGCGCGAGGCGGCCGCGAAAGCGATTGCGTGAATGCGCGCGACGCCATCGTCGTCCTGAACGCGGGTTCGTCGAGCCTCAAGTTCTCCGTCTTCGCCGACCGCGGCACCGAGCTCGACCTGGTCGCGCGCGGCCAGGCGGAAGCGCTGCATACGGCGCCGCGCTTCGTCGTCCGCGACGCCGGCGGCGGGCTGCTCGCCGAGGACACGTGGAGCGCGGAGGGCCGCAACGCGCACGAGCAGGCGATCGAGCGGCTGGTCGCGTTCACGCGCGAGCACCTCGCCGGATACCGGCTGGCGGGCGTCGGGCATCGCGTCGTGCATGGCGGCCCGGCCTATGCACAGCCGGTGCGGGTCACCCCGGCCATCGTCGACGCGCTGGAGAAGTTCGTGCCGCTCGCGCCGTTGCACCAGCCGCACAACCTGGCGCCGATCCGCGCGCTGCTGCAGCGCCTGCCCGAGCTGCCGCAGGTGGCCTGCTTCGACACCGCCTTCCATCGCACGCAGCCGCCGCTTGCCCAGGCATTTGCGCTGCCGCGCGAGATCACCGAGCGCGGCGTGCTGCGCTACGGCTTCCACGGCTTGTCGTACGAGTACATCGCCAGTGTGCTGCCGGCGCACGACAAGCGCGCGGCGGCCGGCCGCACGATCGCGCTGCACCTCGGCAACGGCGCCAGCCTGTGCGCGCTGGAAGGCGGGCGCAGCATCGCCACGACGCTCGGCTTCACGGCGCTCGACGGCTTGCCGATGGGCACGCGTTGCGGCAACCTGGATCCCGGCGTCGTGCTGTACCTGATCGACGAGCTCGGAATGGACACGCGTGCCGTCGAGAAGCTCCTGTACCAGCAATCCGGCCTGCTGGGCGTATCGGGCATCTCCAGCGACATGCGCACGCTCGAGGCGAGCGAGGATCCGGCAGCCCGCTTCGCCATCGAGCTCTTCGCCTACCGGATCGGGCGCGAGTTGGGTTCGCTGGCGGCGGCGCTGGGCGGGCTCGACGCGATCGTGTTCACGGCCGGCATCGGCGAGCACAGCCGCGCGTTGCGCGAGCGCGTCGGTCGCGCCGCGCACTGGCTCGGCGTGACGCTGGACGCCGACGCCAATGCGGCGGCGCGCGGTGCCGCACGGATAAGCAGCGCGGCGAGCCGCGTCGCGGCCTGGGTCATCCCGACGAACGAGGAACTGATGATCGCCCGTCACACGCACGCGCTGCTGATGCGCACTGCTCCCAAGGAGGCGACATGACCGATCCCGCGCCGCGCCCGATCCTCGCAGGCCGCAAGGCCCTGGTCGTCGGGATCGCCAACGACAGCTCCATCGCGTACGGTTGCGCCAAGGCGTTTCGCGAGGCGGGCGCCGACGTCGCGATCACCTTTCTCAACGAGAAGGCGAAGCCGCACGTCGAGCCGCTGGCCACGGCGCTCGACGCGTCGATCTTCATGCCGCTCGACGTCGCGACGCCGGGCATGCTGGAAGCCGTGTTCGAGCGCATCGCGCGCGAATGGGGCCGCCTCGACATCCTGGTCCATTCGATCGCGTTCGCCCCGAAGGAAGACCTGCAGGGCGGGCTCGTCAACTGCTCCGCCGAAGGCTTCGCGCGCGCGATGGACGTGTCCTGCCATTCGTTCGTGCGGATGGCGCGCCTGGCGGCTCCGCTGATGACCGAGGGAGGCACGCTGTTCGCGATGAGCTACCACGGTGCGCAGAAGGTGGTGCCCACGTACAGCGTCATGGGCCCGGTGAAGGCCGCGCTCGAGGCGGCGTGCCGCTACCTCGCCTACGAGCTGGGGCCGCGCAACATCCGCGTGCACGCGATCTCGCCGGGGCCGCTCAAGACGCGCGCGGCCTCCGGCCTCAAGGACTTCGACCTGCTGCTCAACGAGGCAGCGCAACGCGCGCCGCTCGGCGAACTGGTCGATATCATGGACATCGGCTACACGTGCGCGTTCCTGGCAACGCCTTACGCGCGCCGGATGTCGGGCGAGACGCTGTACGTCGACGGCGGCGTCAACATCATGGGCTGATGGACGGGCCCTGCGAGGAGGAGAACCATGGCGAAGGCAAAGGCGGCGCAAGGCGTGCGCGGCAAAGCGGCGGGACGCAAGGCGGCCACGGATGTCGCCCGCAACGAGGCGACGTTGGATGAGCCGCTGTCCGGCAAGGCGTACGCGGACGCGCTCAAGAAGCTGCACGTCGAGCTCGTGCGCCTGCAGGAATGGGTCAAGCACAAGGGTCTCAAGGTCTGCGTCGTGTTCGAAGGCCGTGACGGCGCCGGCAAGGGCGGCGCGATCAAGGCGCTCACGGAACGCGTGAGCCCGCGCGTGTTCCGCGTCGTCGCGCTGCCGGCACCGACGGAGCGCGAGAAGTCGCAGATGTACGTGCAGCGCTACATTCGCCACCTGCCGGCCGCGGGCGAGGTGGTCATCTTCGACCGCAGCTGGTACAACCGCGCCGGCGTCGAGCGCGTGATGGGTTTCTGCACCGAGGACCAGGTCAAGCGCTTCCTGGCCGGCGTGCCGCTGGTCGAGAAGACGATCGTCGAGTCCGGCATCATCCTGCTCAAGTACTGGCTCGAGGTGAGCCCGGAGGAGCAGACGCGCCGGCTGCAGGAGCGCATCGACGACGGCCGCAAGACCTGGAAGCTGACGTCGATGGATCTCAAGTCGTACAGCCGCTGGTTCGACTACTCGCGCGCCCGCGACGACATGTTCAAGGCCACCGACTCGTCGTGGGCCCCGTGGTTCGTCGTGCCGTCCGACGACAAGAAGCGCGCGCGCCTCAACGTGATCTCCGACCTGCTGTCGCGCATCCCCTACGAATCCGCGCCGCGCGAAAAGGTGAAGCTGCCCAAGCGGCAGAAGCAGGGCGACTACGTCGAGACCAGCTACCCGTTCAAGTACGTGAAGAGCGCGTACTGACGCGGTGGATGCGAGCGCGCGTAGCGCCGGCCCGGACGTCGTCGCGGGCCTGACCGCGGCCGCCGTCGTGCTGCCGAAGGCGATGGCGTACGCGACGGTCGCCGGCCTGCCGGTGGCAGTGGGCCTGTATACGTCACTGGTGCCGATGGCGCTCTACGCGCTGCTCGGCTCGTCGATGGTCCTGAGCGTCAGCTCGACGACGACGCTCGCCATCCTGGCCGGCACCGAACTCGGCCTCGCGGTGCCGGACGGCGATCCTGCGAAGCTCGCCGCCGCGACCGCTACGCTGACACTGCTCGTCGGCGCCGCACTGCTGCTCGCGCGCGTGCTGCGGCTGGGCTTCGTCGCCAACTTCATCTCCACGCCGGTGCTCACCGGATTCAAGGCGGGCATCGGCCTCGTCATCGTCGTCGACCAAGTCCCCAAGCTCTTCGGCCTGCACATCGAGAAGACGGGTTTCCTGCGCGACGTCGTCGCCATCGTTCGTCACCTGCCGGAATCGTCGTGGCCGACGATCGCCGTGTCGCTTGCGACGTTCGTGGTGCTGGTCGGCTGCGAGCGGCTGTGGCCGCGGGCGCCGGCGCCGCTGCTGGCCGTCGGTGGCGCGATCGCGGCATCGTGGTGGCTCGGGCTGTCGGCGCTGGGCGTGTCGACGGTCGGTCACATCCCCACCGGCCTGCCGCCCGTCACGCTGCCGGACCTGTCGCTCGTCGCGATGCTGGCACCCGGCGCGCTGGGCGTCGCGCTGATGAGCTTCACCGAGACCATCGCCGCGGGCCGCGCGTTCGCGCGTAACACGGATCGGCCGATCGACGCGAATCGCGAGCTCGTCGCCACGGGCCTCGCCAACGCTGGCGGCGCGCTGTTGGGCGCGATGCCGGCCGGCGGCGGCACGTCGCAGACGGCTGTCGTCCGCTCGGCGGGCGGACGATCGCAGCTGGCGTCGTGGGTGACGGCGGCCGCCGCGGCCGCGACGATGCTGCTGGCGGCACCGGTGCTGGGCCTGCTGCCCAACGCCGCGCTCGCGGCGATCGTCATCGTGTACTCGGTGGGACTGATCCAGCCGGCCGAGTTCCGCGCGATCCGCTCGGTGCGCACGATGGAGTTCGGGTGGGCGCTGGCCGCGTGCGCCGGCGTCCTGCTGTTCGGCACGCTGAACGGGATCATGATCGCGATCATCGTGTCGGCGATCGGCCTTGCGAGCCAGACCGCGCATCCGCGCGTCTCCGTGATCGGCAGGAAGCGCGGCGCCGACGTGCTGCGCCCGTTGAGCGACGAGCATCCGGACGACGAGACGTTCGCCGGGCTGCTGATCGTGCGCCCCGAAGGACGCCTCTATTTCGTCAACGAGCAGTACGTCGCGGACCGCATCGCGACGCTGGTGCGCGAGTACAGGCCGCGCGTGCTGGCGGTGGACATGAGCCGCGTGCCGGACATCGAGTATTCCGCGTTGCAGGCGCTGATGGAACGCGAGCGGCGCGTCGCCGCGGAAGGCGTCGTCGTGTGGTTCGCGGCGCTCAACCCGGACACGCTGGCCGTGTTCCGGCGCTCGGGCTTCGACAGGCAGCTCGGGCCGGACCGCATGCTGTTCAACGCGCGGCAGGCGATCGAGCGCTACCGCTCACTCGCTCCGGCACCTGCCAGCTGACGCGCGATGGCCATCACGCGTACGCGCGACGCGCTGTCGCGCATCTTCTACCAGCGCTGCTTCTGGCTGTTCGTCGTCATCGTCGTGCTGATTGGCGCCGTGTCGTTCGTGCCCGGGGACGATATCGGCCGGCTGGAAATCAACGTCGTCAACATGTTCCTGCTGATCGCGACGGTGGCGGCCGTCGGGCGCACGACGCTGTCGTTCGTCGCGGCGCTGCTGCTGGCCGTGCCGGCGGTCTGGTTCCAGTATCGCGGGCTGTGGCTCGACGACAACGCAAGCCTCGCGCTGTCGTGGCTGCTGTCCGCGCTGCTGTACCTGTTGTCCGTGATCTACCTGCTGCGCTACGTGTTCCAGCCGCGGATCATGACGCCCGACAAGCTGTTCGGCGCCGCCGCCGCCTACCTGCTGATCGCCGTGCTGTGGGCGTACATCTATGCGCTGGTCGGCTACGTCTATCCAGGGTCCTACGTGGTACTCGGGCAGCCCGCGCAACTTGTGTACGCGGACTCGCTGTACTTGAGCATCACCGTGCTCACGAGCACCGGTTTCGGCGACATCGTGCCCGTGACGCGGCAGGCCCGCGGCATGTGCATGATCGAGCAGGTGACCGGCGCGCTGTTCGTCGCGATCCTGATCGCGCGCCTGGCCGGCGTGTATCCTCCGCGCGAACTCTATCGCGACGACCCGGAGGATACGTCCGCCGGCCAGTGAGCATGCATGTCCTGACGTGGAACATCCAGTGGTGCCGCGGCGTCGACGGTCGCGTCGATCCGGCGCGCATCGTCGCGGAAATCCGCCGGCTCGGCGACTTCGACGTCATCTGCCTGCAGGAAGTCGCCGACAACTTCCCGGCGCCGCGTCTGGAGGGCAACGACGCGCGCGACCAGTTCGCGTTGCTGGCCGCCGCGTTTCCGCGTTACACGCTGGTGGTGGGCTGCGCGGTGGACCATCCCTCCACACCGGAGGGCGCGGTGCGGCGCCGCTTCGGCAACGCGATCCTGTCGCGGCTGCCCGTGGGCCAGGTGTTTCGCCACGCGCTGCCGCGACCGCTGGATCCCGGCGTCAGCTCGATGCCGCGGATTGCGCTGGAAGCCGTCGTCGCAACGGCGTTCGGGGACTTGCGCGTCGTGACGACGCACCTCGAGTACTTCTCGCGACGCCAGCGGCTGGCGCAAGTGGACGCGATCCGCGCGCTGTACGCCGAAGGCCATGCGTATGCGGACGCGGCGCCCGCGAGCGCCGACGGCTCGCCGTTCCACGCCTGGCCGCGGCCCGCCGCGATGCTCGCCTGCGGCGACTTCAACATGCCGGTGACGGACGCGGCGTATGCGCGGATGCTCGAGCCGTTCGCCGACGGCACGCCGCCGCTGCGCGATGCATGGTCGCTCGTCGCCGGCGGGCCGCAGCCGCCGACATTCTGCGTGCACAAGCCCTACGCGCCGGGCATGCGGCCCTATGCCTGCGACTTCGCTTTCGTGAGCGAGCCGCTCGCGCCGCGCGTGCGCTCGCTCTCGGTCGACGGCGCGACGCAGGCATCCGACCATCAGCCGGTGATGCTCGAGGTCGAGTCCTAGGCGGGTTCGGGCGGCGTGGCCGTGCGCGGCGGCCACCGGCGCGCGACGAAGCCGCGCACTTTCGCGCGCCATGCGGCGGAGCGCGAGAGCGCCACCCACCGCGCCTCGACGACGCGGTACGTCCACAGCGAGACGAGCAGCGTGACCGGGACGCTCGCGACCAGCAGCGCGGCGCGCTTGCCCTCGCTGAAGCCGCGCACCAGCGCGTAGTGCGCGGCGAGGTCCAGGAACACCGTGTGCCACAGGTAGATGCCGAGGCTCGCTTCGCCCAGGCGCAATGCGACGCGCGCGGCAAGGCCGCTCGGCGCGGCGGACGCGTCGCCGCGAGCGCGCATGTACCGCCCCAACGCGACGATGAAGACGGCGATCAGCACGGCTGCGAGGCTCGGCCCCACGGCGAACCATGCGTCGAGCGCACCGGCATGGCGACCGATCCACACCAGGCCGCCGACGGCCAGCAGGCCCGCGACGAGGACGTCGCGCCGCGCGACGCCGCGGTCAAGGTCCCGCCGCGCGAGCAGGCACGCGGCCGCGATGCCGCAGGCGAACTGGTCGATGCGTCCCGGCAGGTAAGCGGAGGTCCACGCGATCGCTACGCCGTGGTCCAGCGTCATCGACGCGGTGAACACGCGCCAGCCGATCGAGAACGCGAGGCAAGCGGCGGCGAAGCGCAGCGGCCGGTCGATGCGCACGATGCGCAGCAGCAGCGGGAACAGCAGGTAGAAATGAATCTCGGTGGGGAGCGTCCAGTACACGGCACGCAGGCTGCCTACCCACTCGGCGCGGAAGTTCTCCGCGAACAGGAAGTGCGCGGCGATGGCCGCCACCGAACGCAATCCCTGCAGCCAGTGCAGGTGGATGAGTACGACCACCACCACCACCGTGACGTAGAAGATCGGTGCGATCCGGAAGTAGCGGCGCTGGTAGAAGTCGGCGACCTGGAAACGGTCGAGGCGCTGCCGGCCCGTGTCGACATAGGGCCATGCGATGACGAAGCCCGACAGCACGAAGAAGAGGTCGACGCCCTGGTAGCCGGCGGCGAACAGCGAGCGCAGGCCGAACGTAAAGCCATGCGCGAAGCCGTAGGTTAGCGACTTGCCGCCCAGCAGCGACCAGAGGTGGAAGGAGAGCACCCACAGCGCCGCGCATCCGCGCAGCACGACGACCCACTCGAGGCGCAGCGCCGGGGCCGCATCGCCCGCCGCGCCGGTGCTGGGTTCGTTCACGGCGGGCGCAACCGTAGCCATGCCTCTGCGGCGCGCCGTCAGCGCGCGCTGCCGAAGCGGCGCAGCCGCCGCATCACCGGCCCGCGCCACGCGAACGCACCCGCAAGCAGCCGGTTGCCGCCGATGAAGCGGCGCACGTCGTCGCGGCTCACCAGCACCACCGACTGCGAGCGCGCATACGTATCGACCATCTGCGAGACGGCGCGCGGCGACGTCGTCAGCCGCATCGCCGCCTGGCGCGCCACCGCGTCGCGATAGGCCTCGTCGAGCAGCCGCTGGCGCGCGGCGGCGTCGTCGCTACGCGCCGGCACCCGATACTTGGACGTCGTCTTCTCGACGAGGACGAAATCGTCGTCGAGCGTGTAGCGCGTCCACAGGTTCCAGTCCTCGAGCTGGTCCATGTCCTCGGCGAAGCCGCCATGCTTCTCGTACAGCGAGCGGTGGAACAGGACCGCCTGGATCGGCAGGAAGTTGTGGTGCCACAGCGTCAGCCGGTCGAACGGCTGGCGGTGCACGGTGACGCGCGCGACCTCGTCGTAGTGCGCGCGCTCGCGGTCGCGCACTTCCGTGTGCGTCTCCCACGCGATTCCGTACGCGCCCATGCACTGTGCCTGCGCGGCGGCCTCGACGAGCACCTCGACGTGATCGGCAAAGAGCACGTCGTCGTCGTCGAGGAAGTTGAACCATTCGCCGCTGGCCTGGGCGAGCGCGAGGTTGCCGGCGCGCGCGCGTCCCACCTTGTCGCCGGTGGCGTGGTACTGGATCGCGATGCGGTCGCGGAACGCGTCGACGACGGCCTGCGACGTCGCGGGGCCGTCTTCGACGACGACGGCCTCGACGTTGGGCCACGTCTGGTGCGCCACGGTCTCGAGCGCCTGCGCGAGCCACGCGGTGCGGCCCACGGTGCGGATCAGGATCGACACGCGCGGCGTCGTCGCGCGCGGTGATTCGCGCAGCGAGCGGAACGCGATGAACGCGCCTTCGCGCCGCTCCTCGTAATTCCAGACGGCGAAATGCGGTGCGAACGTCGCCGTTGGGGCGACGCGCGTACGGCGGAAGTGCGGCCACTCACGGACGAAGCCGGTGAACGCCTTCAGCATGCCGCGGCGGCGCCCGGGAAACTCCTGCGGTGCCAGCACCTCGGCCGCCCACAACGCGAGGCCGCGCGCGACGGTGAGCGCGCCGCCGTAGCGCGTGCGCAGGCACAGGTTGGTCCGCACGCCGCCCAGCGCCTGCAGCGGCTTCACCTCGTCGGGCGTCGCATACGTGCGATGGACGACGGCGCAGCGCGCGATGTAGCGCAACCGCGACCCTTGCGCGCGCAGGCGCCACGACAGGTCGACGTCCTCGCCGTACATGAACAGGTGCTCGTCGAAGCCGCCCGCCGCCGTGAAGGCCGTACGCCGGAACAGCGTTGCGGCGCCGCTGACCCATTCGACGTCCAGCGTGACCGGGTCATAGGCCTTCGGATGCTCGTAGGGGATCTGCCGCATCTCCCACGCGGCGACGCTGGCGTCGTCGTGCGCGGCCAACGCGACGAGCCGCGCGAGCGCGCCTGGCTCGACGATGCAATCCTGGTTGAGCACCAGCACCCACGGCGCGCGACCGCGCGCCGCATTGGCGTTGTGCCCGCGGCCGAACCCGACGTTTTCCGCCGAGTGCACGACGTCGACGGTGGCGAAGCCCGCGCCCGGCGCGAGCGCCGGTAGCGCGCGGAGCGCGGCGGTGATGTCGGTCTCGCTGTTGTCGAGCACGTACAGGTGCAGCGCGAGACCGGGCGCCTGCTCCCGCAGCGCGTCGGCGAGCGAGGCGAACGCGGCGAGGTCGGGGCGGTACGTGACGACGCTTACGTCAACGTCGACCACGGAACGCCCGCTTGAAGAGGACCTTCTGCGCGAGGACCGGCAGCTCGTGGAACGCGGCCTCGACGTCCTTCAGTTCGCGAACCTGCTGCGCGAGCGCCTCGTTGCGCACCTCCTGCGCCGCGACGGCCGCCTTCAACTCGGCGACGTCGCGCTCGAGCTTGGCGATCCATTGCCGCTGCTCGGACGCGAGCTGCGCCAACAGTGTGAGCTCGTGGCGGAACGCGCGGCCGTCGAGATTGGCGGCGGCGAGCCGGTCGAGCGCAGCGCCGGCGTCTGCCGGCGCGTCTTGCGCCACGCCGAAGCGCTCGTACAGGGCATCGAAGGCGGAAGCCATCGTCGCAAGTTGCGGCACGCGCCGCGGGTCGATCGGATCGAGCGGCGATTCTACCTGCCGCCCCGCGCGCACGAGCGACGCGGCCTGCGCCGCGACTGCCGCCGTCGCCGCGCCCGCCGCATGGACGGCGCCGCCGCCCCACGCACGGACGCGTTCGCCCAGCGCGCCCGCGTCGGGCACGAGAACCGGGCATCCGGCCTGCCACGCTTCGGACAACGTGTAGCTGAAGCTCTCCGGCAGGCGGTTGACGAACAGCGCGAGCCGCGCGCCGTAGGCTCGCAGCAGCGCGGGCAACTGGCCGTCCTCGTAGGGCCCGTGTACGGCATAGCTGCCGTCGCGAGCAGGGCGCGGCACCAGGCATTCGTCGGTATAGCCGATGACGACGAGGCCGATGCCGTGCGTCGCCAGCGCCGCGGACATCGCGTCCAGGTCGCCGCTGCCCTTGTGGGGCCCGATCGCGCCGACGACCGCGACGACCGGACGCGCACGGTCGTGCGCGACGGTGTGCGCCGGCGGCGGCGACGCGACGCGCGGGTCGGGCAATCCCGGCTCGATGCGTGTCGTCGGCACATCGAGGTGCGCGGCGACGAGGTCCGCGATGAAGCCGGAGGGCACCACGACCGCCGCTGCGCGCGCGAGCAACGGGCGCACGCGCGCGATCCAGTCGCGATCCGGCGCCAAGATGCCCGTGGCGAAGGCATCGGGTGCGAGAAAGCCGACGTCGTGCAGCGTGGCGATCCATGGCAGCGTTGGCGCGGCCTTCGCGAGCACGGCCAGCGTCGCCTGGCAGTGCGTGTCGACGCCATGCAGGTGCACGAGCCCGATCCTCGCGCATTCGATGAAATTGCGCGCCGCGTCCCCTTCGGGGGCCGCGCGAAAGCGATGCGTCGCCACATCCTCGACGAGTCCCGCACCGGCATGCCAGATCCAGTGACGCGGGCGCGTTGTCGCGGCGAGGTCGCGCACGTAGCGATCCGCGCCGCCGCCTTCGGCGGCCGTCACGTGCAGCACGCCCGGCGGAGCCGCGGTCACGGCGCGGCGCGACGCGTGAACAGGATGTCGAAGACGCCGTGGCCCAGTGCGAGGCCGCGGCGCTCGAACTTCGTCTGTGGCCGCCACGCGGGGACGGGTGCGAAGCCTTCCGCCGTGTTGGCGAGCAAGGGCTCGTGCCGGCACGCGTCGAGGATCGCGTCCGCGTATTCCGCCCAGTCGGTGGCGGCATGCAGGTAGCCGCCGGGCGCGAGGCGCAGCGCGAGCTCGTGGATGAACGCCGGTTTCAGCAGGCGCCGCTTGTGATGCCGCTTCTTGGGCCACGGATCCGGGAAGTACACGTGGGCGGCGCCGAGCGAAGCCGGCACGATCATCGACGCCAGCACCTCGACCGCATCGTGCTGGACGATGCGCAGGTTGGCGAGCCCCGCGGCGTCGATCTTCTGCAGCAGGCTGCCGACGCC
>JAFEDG010000109.1 GCA_018241745.1 Pseudomonadota bacterium | reverse complement strand
GCGCGGACGCGCGACGTCCAGTCGGTCAGCGCCTTGCTCTGCGCAGCGGCCTTCTGCTGTGCCTGGTCGCGCGCGGCGGATTCGTTCGCCGCCTGCGCGAGCATCGCATCGGTCTCGCGCTTCAGCCGCTCCGCGGCCTTCTTGTCGTCGGCGGCCTTCTTTTCGTCGGCCGCCTTCTTGTCGTCCGCCGCCTTCTTCTCGGCGGCCTTGCGCGCCGCGTCGGCGCGGTCGCGCGCTTCCTTCTCGGCGGCCGCGCGCAGGTCCGCCTCGATCTTCTGCTGGCGCGCCTGTTCCTCCTTCTTGCGCTTGAGCGCGATCTCGGCGGCGTTGTCCGGCGCCGGGGGCGGCGTCACGGCGACCGGCTTGGGTGGCGGTGCGGGCTCCGGTTGCGGTGGCGGCGGCGCCGGGACTGGCACCGGGGGCTTGGGTTCCGGTTGCGGCACGGGCACCGCCTTGGGCGCAGGCGCCGGCGGCGCATACAGCTCGGCGACCACCGGTGCCACCGGCGAGCTCTGCCACCGGATCGAGAAGATCAGCACGCCGATCAGCACCGCGTGCACGGCGATCGCCAGCGCGAGCGCGAGGCCGCGCCCCGGCGGACGCGCCTTGTTGTCCGGCACGCTGCGGCGGTCGGCCTTCATCGCCGCGTCAGTTGGGCTGCTGCTTTGCCATCAGGCCCACGTGCTGCACGCCTTGCTGCTGCAGCTGGTCGAGGAGCTTGACGACGTCGCCGTAAGGAACGTCGGCGCGCGCCGAGATCACGACGGCGCGCGCCGGATTCTGTTGCTGCCGCGCACGCAGCAGCGCGGAGAGTTCGTCCAGCGACAGCCGCGACGTCGTCTCCTGCGTCACCAGGTCCTTGACGTCGTAGGTCTTGCGGCCCGCGACGACGCTGATCTGCAGCGGCTCGAGCGGTGCCTTCAGCGCCTGGCCGACGCTCGGCAGCTCGATCTCGCCCTGGTTGATCAGCGGCGCCGTCACCATGAAGATGACGAGCAGCACCAGCATCACGTCGATGTACGGCACGACGTTGATCTGGTTGATGGACTTGCGGGGGCGGCGCATCGGTCGCGGCTCCTGCCGTCAGCCCTGGCGCTGGAGGATGTTGGAGAACTCCTCGATGAACGTCTCGTAGCGCACCGCGAGGCGGTCGACGTCGTGCGCGAAGCGGTTGTACGCGACGACCGCAGGAATGGCGGCAAAGAGGCCGATCGCCGTGGCGATCAGCGCTTCGGCAATGCCGGGCGCGACTTGCGCGAGTGTCGCCTGGCCCACGTTCGAGAGCCCGCGGAACGCGTTCATGATCCCCCACACGGTCCCGAACAGGCCGATGTAAGGCGACACGGAGCCCACGGTCGCGAGGCCCGCGAGGTGCGCCTCGAGCGTGTCGATCTCGCGCTGGTACGCGGCGCGCATCGCGCGGCGCGCCGAGTCGAGCGTGACCGCCGACGTGCTCCCCTGCCGCCGGTGCTTCGCGTACTCGCGGAAGCCCGCCGTGAAGATGTGCTCCAGCCCGCTGCCGGTCTTGGCCTGGCTCGCCTGCTGGTACAGCTCGTTGAGGTCGCCGCCTTTCCAGAAGCTCTCCTCGAACGCGTCGGCGTCGCGCGCCGCACGCGAAAGCTGGAACAGCTTGATGAAGATGTGCCACCAGCTCCACAGCGACAGGAGGGCCAGCAGCCCGAGGATCGCCTGCACGACGATCGACGCCGTCTTGATCAACGCCAGGAACGAGAGATCGGGGTGAACGTTCAAGCGAAACTCCGCAGCAACGTGGATGGGATGCGGGATGGTTGCAGCCGGACACGGTCGACGCACGCGAGCGTGACGGTCGCCTCGACCAGCGCCACGCCGTCACGCTCGATGTCCTGGCGCGCGACGAGCCGCGCACCGCGATGCTCGACGGGCCGCACGCCGACGGCGACGAGGTCGCCCAGGCGGGCGGGGCGGCGGAAATGCGCGTCGACATGCGTCACGACGAATACGACGCCTGCGGCCGCCTCGAGTTCCGCGAGCGGGTGGCCGAGGTGCGCGAGCCACTCGGTGCGCGCGCGCTCCATGAACTTGAGGTAGTTGGCGTAATAGACGACGCCAGCCGCGTCGGTGTCCTCGTAGTAGACGCGGACGAGGTGCGTGAACGGCGGTGCGCCGGTGCCGGCCGCGGTCATTCGGGCGCGAACAGCTCGGCCGACGGCGCCGGCGGCGCGAGCCCGAAGTGGCGGTAGGCGAGCGCGGTGGCGACGCGTCCGCGCGCGGTGCGCTGCATGAAGCCCTGCTGGATCAGGAACGGCTCCAGCACGTCCTCGATCGTGTCGCGCTCCTCGCCGATCGCCGCGGCGAGATTGTCGACGCCGACGGGCCCGCCGTCGAACTTCTGCAGCACGGTGGTCAGCAGCTTGCGGTCCATCACGTCGAGGCCCATCGCGTCGACGTCGAGCATCGCGAGTGCCGCGTCGGCGACGTCGCGCGTCACGTGGCCGCTGGCGCGTACCTCGGCGTAGTCGCGGACGCGGCGCAGCAGCCGGTTGGCGATCCGCGGCGTGCCGCGCGAGCGGCGCGCGATCTCGACGGCACCGTTCGCGTCGATCGCGATGCCGAGCAGGTGCGCCGAGCGCTCCACGATGCGCGCGAGCTCGGGCGTCGTGTAGAACTCGA
>JAFEDG010000108.1 GCA_018241745.1 Pseudomonadota bacterium | reverse complement strand
CGGCTGGGCGTGGGCGTGGCCGGCCAACCGCCGCATCCTGTACAACGCGGCGTCGGCGGCGCCGGACGGCAAGGCGTGGGATCCCAAGCGCAAGTACATGCAGTGGAACGGCAAGGCGTGGTCGGGGCCCGACATCCCGGACATCCGGCCGGACGCCGCGCCGGACCAGCACGTCGGGCCGTTCATCATGACCGCCGAAGGCCATGCGCGGCTGTTCGCGCCGACAGGCCTCGCCGACGGCCCGCTGCCCGAGCACTACGAGCCGTTCGAGTCGCCGATCGCCGCCAATCCGCTGTCCAACAACAACGCGAAGGCGTTCGCCAATCCGGTCGCCCGCGTGTTCAAGGAGGACCTGGCGCAGTTCGGCAAGCCGTCCGAGTTCCCGCATGCGGCCACGACGTATCGGTTGACCGAGCACTTCCACTTCTGGACGAAGCACGCGGTGCTGAACGCGATCACGCAGCCGCAGCAGTTCGTCGAGATCGGCGAGGAGCTCGCGAAGCAGATCGGCGTCGGCATCGGCGACAACGTGAAGGTCACGTCCAACCGCGGCTCGATCGTCGCCGTGGCCGTCGTCACCAAGCGGCTGAAGACGCTGAAGGTCGACGGCAAGGACCTGTACCACGTGGGCATCCCCATCCACTGGGGCTTCAAGGGCGTCACGCAGATGGGCTATCTCGCCAACACGCTGACGCCGTTCGTCGGGGACGCGAACACCAATACACCGGAGTTCAAGTCCTTCCTCGTCAAAGTGGAGAAGGCGTGATGGCCGCGCACGCGACCCTCCGCCCGGGAGCCTGACCATGTCATCGCTGCAATCGCTCGACATCCAGCGCCGTTCCGCGACGACGGTGCAGCCCCCCGCGGCGCGCGCGGGGGCGACGTCGCCAGTCGCCAAGCTGATCGACGTCTCGACGTGCATCGGCTGCAAGGCCTGCCAGGTGGCCTGCAGCGAGTGGAACGATCTGCGCGACGAGATCGGCCACTGCGCCGGCGTCTACGACAATCCGCTGGACTTGACGCCGCAGAGCTGGACCGTGATGCGCTTCTCCGAGGTGCAGGACGAATCCGGCAAGCTCGAGTGGCTGATCCGCAAGGACGGCTGCATGCACTGCGCGGACCCGGGTTGCCTCAAGGCCTGCCCGTCGCCCGGCGCCATCGTCCAGTACGGCAACGGCATCGTCGATTTCATCGAGGAAAACTGCATCGGCTGCGGCAACTGCATCACCGGGTGCCCGTTCAACGTGCCGCGGCTGTCGAAGGAAGACAACCGCGTCTACAAGTGCACGCTGTGCTCGGACCGCGTGGCGGTGGGCCAGGAGCCCGCGTGCGTGAAGACGTGCCCGACGGGGGCCATTCGCTTCGGCACCAAGGCCGACATGCAGGCGCACGCCGAGGAACGGATCGTGGACTTGAAGTCGCGCGGGTTCGACAAGGCGGGGCTCTATGACCCACCGGGCGTCGGCGGCACGCACGTGATGTACGTGCTGCAGCACGCGGATCGGCCGGAGCTCTACCACGGGCTGCCGTCCGACCCGTCGATCAGCCCGATGGTGAGCCTGTGGAAGGGCGCGCTGAAGCCGCTGGCGCTGCTCGCGATGGGCGCCACGGCGCTCGCGGGCTTCTTCCACTACATCAAGGTCGGCCCCAACATCGCCGATCGCGAGGACACCGAGCCGCCGAGCCCGTCCGATGTCGAGCCGCAAGGAGACCGCCATGTCTGAACGCTTCTGGATCCGGCGCTACGACGACCGCTCGCGGATGAACCACTGGTTCGTCGTCATCTGCTTCTTCCTGGCCGCGCTGTCGGGACTCGCGATCTTCCATCCGTCGATGTTCTTCCTGGCGAGCCTGTTCGGCGGGGGGCAGTGGGACCGCATCCTGCATCCGTTCTTCGGCGTCACGATGTGCCTGGGCTTCGTCGGCATGGCACTGCGCTTCTGGCACGAGAACCGGTTCACCGACGCCGACAAGCAATGGATGAGGCAGTGGCGCGACGTCGTCGACAACCGCGAGGAGAAGCTGCCGCCGGTGGGCCGCTACAACGGCGGGCAGAAGGCCATCTTCTGGCTGATGGTGATCTGCCTCATCGTGCTGTTCGTCACCGGCTTCATGTTCTGGGAGCCGTGGTTCGCACCGTACGTGCCACTCACGCTGCGCCGCCTCGCGGTGCTGTTGCACGCGGCGACGGCGACGGTGCTGATCATCGGCATCATCGTCCATGCGTACGCGGCCATCTGGGTAAAAGGTTCGATTGGCGCGATGACGCGCGGCTACGTGTCCGACCGCTGGGCGCGCAAGCACCACGCCGCGTGGTATCGTGAAGTCGTCGGCCGGGATCCGCGCGCGTAAGCGTTTCCTGCCGTCGCCTGCCGCACCGGGGCCGCCCGCCGGGTAGCTCCGCGCTGTACCTGCCTTAGTCGGCACCCGGGGCTGGGCGCTCCGGATGCCGATCTCATCGTTGCGCGTGCCGCACGCTGACCCATGACCGACAACGCCATCACCCCAGAGGAAATCCTCGCGCGTCCGCGCGTGGCGCCTCGCTACCTGATCCTCCCCGACCGCGCGTCCGTGTTCGTCGACCGCGCCGCGCGGCTGCGCCAGCTGGCGCCGGGCCATGCGCTGGAACCCTACCTCGCGTTCGTTGCGCTGATCGCCGATGCGCAGGCGCGCGCGCTGGCCGC
>JAFEDG010000107.1 GCA_018241745.1 Pseudomonadota bacterium | reverse complement strand
GACGAACGCGAAATCCACCTGTCCGCCGATCACCGCGGCCACGGCAGGCGTGAGGCCGATAAATGGAATCTGCATGAAACGCGTCCCGGTCGCGACGCCCAGCAACTCGACGACGAGATGCATCGACGACTTGATCCCGGGCGTTGCGTAATTGAGCGCGCCCGGCCGTTGACGTGCGTCGGCGATGAGCGCGTCGACGCTCGTCCACGGCGCGTCAGCGCGCACGACGAGCACCAGCGGCGACTGCGCGACGCGAGCGATCGGGACGAAGTCCGCGAGGAGATTCGGCCTGGCGGCGGCGTCGAACGCGAGATCGATCAGCGACTCCGCCGTGGCGAACAGCACCGTGCCGCCGTCCGGCGTCGCGCGCACGACCGCGTCCGCGGCGATACGCCCGGCCGCGCCCGGCCGGTCCTCGACGATGACCGGGCGGCCGAGTTGCTGCGCGAGGTCGTCCGCCATCAGGCGTGCGGTGCGATCGACGCCCGCACCGGCCGTGGCGCCAATGACGAGCGTGAGGTTCCGTGGCGCGGACTGCGCCAGCACCGGCGACGACGCCATCGCGAGCGCGGCAAGGCCGGCGATCGCGAGCGCGGCACGGCACGCCCGGCGGCGCCGTCCGTGGCAGCCCGACGGCGTCATGGGGCCACCTCGCGAAGCGGAACGTCCGCCCGGCCCGCCGTCGTCGCCGCCGACTGGATCAGCTCCAGGCAACGCTTGAGCGTGCCGGCAAACACCGGGTTGCGCGGATCGAGTGCATCGCCGTGCATCTCGCCCACTTCGTAGCGCTTCACCCGGCCCGTGAAGAAGCGGCGCAACTCGCCCTGCTCGCCGTCGTGCGTCCGCTGCCGGCTGGCCAGCACATAAACGGGCCCGTCGTACGGCGGCGGGTCGTAGCGGGCGATGGCTTCGTCGAACGCGGCCGCCGTGGCGATCGCGTGCGCGAGCTGCGCGTCGTCCTCGACCGGCACCGCGATGCGGCCCTCGGCGCGCCGTTGGCGAAGCTTCTGTGTCATCCGGTCCGGGTTTCCCGACGCGGCGCGGCGCGTACGGAACCGGTTGGGAGGGTCGAGCAGCAACAGCGGAAGCACTTCCTCGCCGGCGGCGCGCAGCTGCCGCGCCATCGCCCCGGCCACGTAGCAGCCGATGCACAACCCGCCGAGCAGGTAGGGTCCCCGCGGCCGCACGTCGCGCATCGCGGCGACGTAGTCGGCGACGAGCGCATCGATCGTCGGATGCGGCGGCGAGACCCCGTCGAGCCCGCGGGCCTGGAAGGCCCACACCGGCTGCCGGTTGCCGAGCAGCTGCATGAAGCGCGGGCTGACGAACGCCTGCCCCTGGCGCCCGTGGACCATGAACAGCGGCACCGCGTCGCCGTCACGCCACAGCGGCAGCAGGATCGGCATCACGGCGCCAGCCGCCTTGCGCGTGCGATGCGCGTCGACGGCGGCGGCGATGCCGGCCACCGTCGCGTCCTCGTGGAAGCCGGCGACGCGCACGCCAAACGCTCGCTGCAGCCGCGTTTGCAACTCGGCGGCGAGCAGCGAGTCGCCGCCGGAGAGGAAGAAATCGTCGTCGCGTCCCACCGCGTCGCCACGCAGCAGCTCCGCGAACAGCGACGCCACGATGGCTTCGGTCGGGCCCACGGGCGCGTCCCCATGGGCTTCTTCCGCCGGCAGCGCCGGGGCGCCCGGCAACGCGGCGCGATCCACCTTGCCGTTCGCCGTGCCGGGAAGCGCGGCGACGAAGCGGACTTCCGCCGGCAGCATGTGGCGCGGCAGCCGCTCGGCAAGGAAGCGCATCAGCGCCCGCCGGCTGCGTGCGCGACCGGCCCGAGTCTCGACGCACGCGACGAGCTGCGGCTCGCCAGCGGTCGGCTGGGCGAACGCCGCCGCGCGCGCCGCGTCGGGCCACGCCACCAGCGCCGCCTCCAGCTCCGCGAGGTCGACCGTGTAACCGCGGATCTTGAGCCGCGTGCCCTTGCGCCCGACGTAGTGGAGCCGCCCTTGGGCATCGAGGCGACCGAGGTCGCCGGTCCGGAAGCCGCGGCTAGCCGAATCGCAGGGGTCGGCCACGAACGCGTCCCGGTCGAGCGCGGGTTGCCGCCAGTAGCCGGGGCTCACGTAGCGGTTGAACACGACGATCTCGCCCGGCTCGTCGACCTTGGCGCAAGTGTCGTCCTCGCGGCGGATCTCGACGCGCACGCCGGGAAAGGGCTTGCCCACGGTCACCGTGCCTCCCGGCGGCAGCGGCGCCTCGTGCCCGAACAGGTGCGCCGCGACGATGTTCGCTTCTGTCGACGCGAGCTGGTGCAGGAAGCGGCAATGGGGGAGCGTGTGGGCGCGCATCGCGGCGAAGTCGTCGGCGAACGTCGCATCGCCGCCGAGCTGGACGGCGCGCAGGTGCGGCCACACGCGGGACGGCGCCAGGCCCGCCACGAGCTCGCGCGCGACCGAGACCGCCAGGTTGGCGACGGTGATGCGCTCGCGGTCCAGCCACTCGCGCATCCCGGCCACGCCGTCGCGCCGGACGTCGTACAGGCACAGCGGCAGTCCGCGGGCGAGTGCGCGCGCCAACGTCGCGATGCCGGCACCGAACGCGGGTGAATGCAGCAGTGCCATGCGATCGTCGTCCCGCAGGCCGAGCAGCTGCGCATAGCCGTCGGCGAACGCGACGAGACCCGCGTT
>JAFEDG010000106.1 GCA_018241745.1 Pseudomonadota bacterium | reverse complement strand
GCATACGCGTTGTTCTTGCCGTCCTCGCTGACGCGATGCCAGCGTTCGGTGGCGATGTCGCCGGCGCCCCAGTGCAGCGTTTCGTCGCCTTCGCGCTGCACATGGTAGCGGACGACGCGCCGCGTGGTCGCCAGGCTGAACGAGATGCCGGCGCTGGCGGGCGGCGTGAAGTAGTACTGCCACATGATCGACAGCGCATCGAACATCGGCGTGTCGATGGTCGCCGTCTTGTCGTCGTTCAGCGTCACGATTCCCGTGTCCCAGTCGAACAGTGCTTCCTCGCGCTTGCCCGTGTCGGTGCGCTCGAAGCTGAACTCGATCGGCTGCAGCCCCTCGCGCGTGATGAGCCCGCGGCTTTCGAGCCGGCCTTCGCCGCGCACGAGCATCGCCGCGAGGCCGCGCGGCTTGCCGACGGTGAAGATCCGGTAGCGGTTGTCGGCGTATTCGAAGCGGTACGTGGCGTCGCCGATCAGGAAGCCCTGGGTCCCGAGGTAGAGCTTGTAGACGAGGTCGATGCGCGGCGGCAGCTTCTTGCCGGCGGGGATGTCCGTCGCCGCGGCCGCCACCGTTTCCGAGAGCGCCGGCGCGGCGGGTGCCGCCGCCGGTGCTGCGGCCTGCGCGGGGGCGTCGGCCGGCGCTGCCGCGGCGACCGCCGCGGGCGGCGCATCCGGATCCGGCACCACGAGCGGCGACGTCTTGCGCACGCGCGGCGTCGCGTTCGGCTTGGCCTGCGGTTGGACCGCCGGCGGTTGCGGCAGCGGGGGCGGCGGCATCTGCGTGATCGTCACGGCCAGCGGCGCGTCCTCGGGCGCCGCGTCGAAGGCGACGGGCCACAGCGTCACGACGAAGTGCGCGGCCAGCGACACGACCAGCGCGCCGGCGAGCAGGCGCCAACGGCGACGCGGGGCGTCCCGCGTAGTGGTCGGGGGGGAGGGCGCAGTCATCAGCAATCAGGTGGGGGCAGGGCGGGAGCCGGGCAATCGCGCCCATTGTCCATCCGTTCGACCCGCGGCGCGGCGCTCCGTCTGCGTCAACGGCCCGCTTCGGGCGGCAGGCTCCGGGCGCGTGCGATGCACCAGCGCGTGACGGCGGATGGCAGCAGCCGGTGCTCGGCCTCCAGCACGCGCGCGGCGAGCGTCGCCTCGTCGTCGCCGGGCAGCACCGGTACGCGTGCCTGGTCGACGATGGCGCCACCGTCGACGGCTGCCGACACCGCATGGACCGTGCAACCGTGCTCGGTGACGCCGTCGGCGAGCGCGCGCCGATGCGTGTGCAGGCCCGGGTATGCGGGCAGCAGCGACGGATGGATGTTCAGCATCCGGCCCGCATAGCGCGCGACGAACGCGTCGCCGAGTACCCGCATGAAGCCCGCGAGCACCACCAGGTCCGGTTCGCCGCGGTCGATTGCCGTGGCGAGCGCGGCGTCGAAGTCAGCGCGCGACGCGTAGGTCGTGTGATCGACGAGCGTCGTCGCGATCCCGTGCTCGGTGGCGACGACGAGCGCGCGGGCGCCCGGGCGGTTGCAGACGACATGCGTCACCGCCCACGGGCCCGCGGCCCGTTCCGCGGCCGCGATCAGCGCGGCGAGGTTGCTGCCGCGGCCCGATGCCAGCACCGTGACGCGCGCGAGGGCCACGGTCGCCTGGCGCGCGACGTCAGCGGACGACGGTCGCCGGTGCGCCGGCTGCGCGTGGCACGATGCGCCCGATCCGCGTCGCGTGCTCGCCGTGCTGCGCGAGGAGCGCGATGGCCGCGTCGGCGTCGCGCTCGGCGACGACGACGACCATGCCGATGCCGCAGTTGAATACGCGGTGCATCTCCGCTGCGGCGACGTTGCCGTGCTGCTGCAGCCAGTCGAACACCGGCGGCCACGTCCACGTGCGCCGCTCGATGTCGGCCGCGACGCCGTCCGGCAGCACGCGCGGCACGTTCTCGGTGATGCCGCCGCCGGTGATGTGCGCCATGCCCTTGACGGGCAGCGCGTGCATCAGCGCGAGCAGCGGCTTCACGTAAATGCGGGTCGGCGCGAGCAGCGCATCGCCGAGCGTGCCGGCGCCGAGGCGCTGGTCATAGCCTGCACCGCTCACCGCGACGATCTTGCGGATCAGCGAGAAGCCGTTGGAATGCGGTCCGCTGGACGCGAGGCCGAGCACGACGTCGCCCGGCTCGATCGTCGTGCCGTCGATGATGCGCGCCTTCTCGACGACGCCGACCGCGAAGCCCGCGAGGTCGTATTCGCCGGGCGGGAACGTGCCCGGGTGCTCCGCGGTCTCGCCGCCGATCAGCGCGCAACCTGCCTGCTCGCAGCCCGCGGCGATGCCCTTGATCACGTCGGCGGCGACATCGACGTCCAGCTTCTCGCAGACGAAGTAGTCGAGGAAGAACAACGGCTCGGCGCCCTGGACCAGGATGTCGTTGACGCTCATCGCGACGAGGTCGATGCCGATCGTGTCGTGGCGCCCGAGCGTCTGCGCGACGTTGAGCTTGGTACCGACGCCATCCGTCCCCGCGACCAGCACCGGCTCGCGGTACCGCTTGCCGATCTCGATCAGCGCGCCGAAGCCGCCGATGCCGGCGAGCACTTCCGGGCGCATCGTCCGTTTCGCGTACGGCTTGATGCGCTCGACGAGCGCGTCGCCGGCGTCGATGTCGACACCGGCGTCGCGATAGGACAGCGGGCCGTGGGAAGGCGTGGATGCGGGCATCGTTTGGGATTGGCCGCGCAACAAGGTAAAGTGCGGCGCCGGCCCGGATTTTGGCGCGCGAATTCTACCGGAAATGACTGATCCACGCCCTGCGGACTCCCCCGAACCGACGCCGACCACGGTCGTGCTGGAGGTCGA
>JAFEDG010000105.1 GCA_018241745.1 Pseudomonadota bacterium | reverse complement strand
CGGCGGCACGGTTACGGACGACGACTTCCCTGCGCGCTACACCCGTGCGCTCGACGACAAGCTGGGAAAGCTATGGCATGCGCCAACGATGCTGATGCGCGAATACAAGGCGCTGGCTGACGACCATTACGACAAGGCGCTCATGATGGAATCCGTGCGCGCGTTCGCCGCGAGTTCGGTCTGGTACGACACGGAAGCCTGCTGCGGGCCGGCCTTCGATACACACTGGCAGCAGGATGCGGGCTTCAACCGCCTCGCGATCATCGACCGCGCAAATGCACCCTATTCTAGCCTGTTGTCGCCCGTTCTTGCCGCGATTTTCGCCAGGTTGCCGGACACGATAGCCGGCGCGGTGATCCGTGCACAGGGCACGCACGTCGACATCGTCATCGTCGCCGGTCCCGCCAGCGTTCATCATGCATTCGAATGCCTCGCGCGAGCCGATGCACTGGAACCAGGCATCCAGCTGTGCTCGACCACTAAGGATGACCCGCAGGCGCGCGCGATATGGGCCGACATCGAGCGACTGCCACCGTCGGCCGCGGGCGCGCGGCCGGGGCACTGAGCACCGACGGCGTCAAGCTGGCGTCATCGCCCAGTCACGCTGCGGCGTAAAATTGCTGCATCGCAGCACCCTCGCGGGAACCGTCCGATGACCGACCTCAACGCCAGCATCCAGCGCTCGCTCAACCTGTCGCGCGCCGTGGGCCACGTGCTGCAGGAGCGCCTGCACGACGCACAGCAGCGCTACACCGAGCGGGCGCGCGCGGCTTACGCCGCGTGGGTCGAGGCGACGCCCAAGGGCAAGACGCCGGCCGATCTCGCGCGCGACTGGGCCGCGTACGGCATCGACTTCGTCCAGCGCTCGATCCTGTACTGGGACACGCTGCGCCAGCGTGGCAACCAGTGGCTCGCGCACGAGGCGGCGGGCAAGCCGCCGGTGCTGAAGTACGACTACGAGATGGTGGCCGACGCACGCACGTACGAGCGGCCCGCCAACTACGCGCTCGTGCACATCGTCCCGCCGCCCGGCGTGGTCGTCGACGACACCAAGCGGCCCTTCGTGATCGTCGATCCGCGCGCGGGCCACGGGCCCGGCATCGGGGGATTCAAGGACGATTCCGAAGTCGGCGTCGCGTTGAAGGCGGGCCACCCCGTCTACTTCGTCATCTTCTACCCGGACCCGGAGCCCGGCCAGACGCTGGCTGACGTGACGGACGCGGAAGCGGAATTCATCCGCATCGTCAGCGAGCGGCATCCCAAGAGCCAGAAGCCGGTGATCATCGGCAACTGCCAGGGCGGCTGGGCCGTGATGATGCTCGCCGCGGCGCGGCCGGAAATCGCGGGCCCGCTCGTCATCAACGGCGCGCCGATGTCGTACTGGTCGGGCGCCGACGGCGGCAGCCCGATGCGCTATACGGGCAGCCTCGCGGGCGGCACGTGGGCCGCGCTGTTCGCGGCGGACTTGGGCGCCGGCAAATTCGACGGCGCGTCGCTGGTCGAGAACTTCGAGTACTTGAACCCGGCCAACACGTATTGGGGCAAGTGGTACCACCTGTTCGCCAACATCGACACGGAGCCCGAGCGCTTCCTCGAGTTCGAACGCTGGTGGGGTGGTTACTACCTGATGAACGAGGAGGAGATCCGCTGGATCACGACCAACCTGTTCATCGGCAACAAGCTGAGTGCAGGCGAGGCGCGGCTCGGGCCGGGGCGCTACTTCGACCTGAAGTCGATCAAGCAGCCGATCATCGTGTTCGCGTCGATGGGCGACAACATCACGCCGCCACAGCAGGCGTTCAACTGGATCGCCGACGTCTACGAGTCGACCGACGACATCAAGGCCCACGGCCAGACGATCGTGGGCCTGCTGCACGAGGACGTCGGGCATCTCGGCATCTTCGTGTCCGGGTCGGTCGCCAAGAAGGAGCATACCCAGATCGTCGAGGTGCTGAACTACATCCAGGCGCTGCCGCCGGGCCTGTACGGTATGCGCATCGAGGAACATCCGCAGCCCGACGGCACGGTGAAGTACGACGTCACGCTGAAGGAGCGCTCGCTGGAGAGCCTGCGCTCGCTGCAGAAGTACGATCGCGTCGACGAGAAGCCGTTCGAGGCGGTCGTCGCGCTGTCGGAGCTGCTCGAGCGCGCCTATTCGCTGCTGGGCCGTCCGTTCGTGCGCGCGGTGGTGCCGGAATGGCTCGCGACGACGATGCGCCACTGGCACCCGATGCGCGTCGAATACTGGGCGCTGTCGGACCGCAATCCGTTCATGGCGGCGCTGCCCTGGCTTGCGAAGCAGGCGCACGACCAGCGGCTGCCGCGCGCCGACGACAACGATGCGCTCCGTTACGAGAAGCTCTTGTCCGCGCTCGTTGTCGCGCGGCTCGATCTGTACCGCGACCTGCGCGACGCCGCCACCGAGGCGTTGTTCTACGAGACGTTCGGCAATCTGTTCTCGCTGGAGATGGCGGACGAACGCGCGGAGATCCGGCGCAAGACGCACTTCGACCCCCGTTCGCTGCCCGCGGTGCGCGAAGTGCTGGACACGATCGAGAAGGGCAGCCCGATCGAGGGCCTCGCGCGCATCGCGCTGCTGATCACGAAGGCCGGCCGCGGCACGCACCGACTGTCGCAGATGGAGAAGACCAAGGACATCCTGTCGCCGGAAGGCGAGATCGCGCACCTCTCGGAGGACGAGCGCCGGCGCCTGCTGCAGGAGGAGACGATCGTCGTCGAGTTCGAGCCGCTGCGTGCCAAGCGCTCGCTGCCGCGCGTCCTGCGCTCGCTCCCCGAGCGGCGGCGCGCGCACGCGCTGCTCGACACGATCGTCGAGCACGTCACGCTGGACGAC
>JAFEDG010000104.1 GCA_018241745.1 Pseudomonadota bacterium | reverse complement strand
GGCCCCGCGATGCAGGACACGATCGCCGGCACGACGCAGGTGTTCTTCAGCAGCACGGCCGCGGCGCTGCCGCAGATCAAGGCGGGCCAGCTGCGTGCGCTCGCCGTGACGACGCCGACGCGCAATGCCGCGCTGCCCGACGTGCCGGCGGTCGCCGAGACGCTGCCTGGCTACGACGTGACGCTGTGGCATGGCATCGTCGGGCCCAAGGGCATGCCGCCCGCGATCGTCGAGCGGATCAACGCCGAGGTGGCCAAGGCGCTCGCGCTGCCCGCCGCCGTCGACGTACTGAAGGGCGACGGCGTGTCGCCTGCACCCGGGACGCCGGCGCAATTCCGCGCGCAGATCGCGAAGGGCCTCGCGCTGTGGGGCAAGGTGGCGAAGGACGCGGGCGTCAAGCCCGAGTAGCGCCGCGCGCGTTCACACCGGCTCGAGCATCGCGCGCACGCCCGCGGCGGGCAGCCGCGCAAGCCATGCCTGCGCGTCGTCGACGCCGAAGGACACGCGCAGCGTGTCGTCGCCGTCGGCGACGAGGCCCATCGCGAACTCGATGCCGCGGCGCGTGAAGCAGAACGGCCGCGTCAGTGCGCGCAACCGGAAGCCGCGGTCCATCGTCGCGAAGCGATGCAGGTAGCAGCGGCCGTGCCCGGGCACGTCGATCGACTCGTGGACGAGCCACAGCCAGCCGTCGTCGAACGGAATCGGCGCCGTGCCGCCGCGCAGGTGATCGAGCGCCACGTCCACCGGCGTGCTCCGGTGCTGCACCACGTCGCGCCGTGCCGGGTCGTAGCGCAGGATCGTCAGCGGATCGAGCCCGTAGACGATCAACAGGTCGCCGTCCGCGTCGACGAACGGCAGCCAGTTCTTCTGGTGGCGGTCGGCGCCGTGGCCTTGCAGCACATCGGCGGACACGACGACACCGTCGTCGGCGAACGCGAGCAGCACGACCTGCGCACGTGCGTCGGCCGCGAGGTCGCGCACCGTCGCCAGCGCATGCCACCGTCCGTTCCACCCGAACAGGCGGACGTCCTCGCAACCCTGGATGCGGGCGCCAGGCACGCGCCGCGCCGCGAGCACCGCGCGGTCGTCGAGCTCGCGGACGCCGACGAGCGTGTCGTCCGCCGCCAGCGTCGCGAGCAGCGTGCGGCTGCGCACCGCGCCGTCGGTGAGCGTGTAGGTGCCGTCCCGGATCGTGTAATCGGCGAGGCGCACGGCAACGTGCACGCCACCCGCGGCGCGCGCAAGCGACGGGTTGAACGCGTGCCACGGCGCGTCAACGGGCGGCGCAAGCCGCGTGTACGTCGCGGCACCGAACATCTGAACTGCCTCGCACGCGTAGTGCATCTCGTTGCGCCGCGCCGTGTCGCGCACGGCGGCGGGCACGTCGCGCGCGGTGGCCAGGCGGCCGCAGGCGGCGTCCCCCGCGCGCTGCCGCGCTTCGCTCGCGCAATAGAAGCCCGCGATGCTCGCTTCCTGGTCGAAGCCGTAACGGTAGGCGGCGCGGTCCACGAACAGCGCATCGCCTGCGGGCCAGGCGACTACGCTGCCGCGCTCGCACATGCCCATCGCGTCCTCGTAGTGGCCGGCGACGCGCAATGCGCGCGCGGCAACCAGCAGCGGCTCGGCGCGCGCGGCACGCATCGCGAACGCGGCTTCCGCGTCGGCGACGGCCCGCGCCGTGTCGCCCGCCGCCTCGGCGCACAGCGCAAGCGCGTACTGCGCGTACCAGCGCTCTTCCTCCCAGCCGCCGGCCGCTGCGCGCTGCGCGTAGTACGCGCGCGCCTCGTCGTAGCGGCCGAGGTCGTGCAACGTGCGCGCGAGGTAGAAGAGCGTCCGCGGGTCGCCGGGGCGTTCCGCGAGCGCGCGGCGCAGCAGCCGCTCGTCGCGCTCGAACTTGTCGCCGCGGCTGCCGCCGTCGCCGTGGTCGCGGAACCACGCGCCGTACAGCCGCTGCGGCGGCGCGCCCAGGTCCACGTACTCGTGCGTCGCGCCGACGTAGCGCGCCGCGAAGTCGCGCTGGACGATGCGCGTGTTCCAGTACACGAGGCCATTGCGCTGCTCGAGCTGCCACGCGCCGTCGCCGAGGTCGTCGAAGCACGGGGGATCGTCGACGACCAGTTCCATGTCGGCGTCGGCCAGCAGGATGTGCGTGAACGGCAGTGCCGACGCGCGACAGCGCGCGAGCGCCTCGTTGCGCGCCTGCGCGAAATCGACGAACGGGAAACGGTGAATCTCGCCGGGCATGCCGTGGGCGTCGAGCCACGCGCGGATGCGCTGAGGCGTGTCGTCCGTGGACCCGGTATCGCAGATGACGCAGGCGTCGACGACGTCCGCCACCGCGTCGAGGCAACGTTCGATGATCGCCGCCTCGTTGCGGACGATCATGTTGAGGCAAAGGGCGCGACGCGGCGCGCCCGTGCGCGACGTCATCGCTGCCGCGATGCGCGGCGCCGCATCCCCAGCGCACCGACCGCGAGCGCGAGGAGCACGAGCCATGCGGGCGACACGGCCGGGACCGGCGTCGCCACAGGCAGCGGGATCGCCGGCCCCACGAGCGCGTCGATCGTGCCGTCGACCGGCGTGCGATCGCCGAGCGCACCATCCGTCAGCGTCAGGTGCACGGCGGTGACGACGCCGGTGCCGGGCAGCGTGACGTTGCCGAACGACGCCGGCAACGCGAAATAGACGTCCTGGCCGAAGGCAGGCAGGTTGGGTCCGTAGCCCCGGATCGTCACCGAGTTCGCCTGCACGGCCTGCTGCGCGCCGAAAAAGACGAGGTCGACGTTGGCGGTTGCGCCCGGAACGCCGCACGACAGGTGCAGCGCGACGCGCCCCGCCGGATAGCGGTATCCCGGATCGTCGCCAGGCGGGGGCGCAGCGACCGACGTCACCGACGCGAACCCGGGACAGCCGCCGCCGGTGACCACCGCCATGACGTAGCCATCGCCGCCCGGCAGCGTGGCGACGCTGGGTTGCAGGCTGTCGGCGATGCCGTCGCCGTTGGCGTCG
>JAFEDG010000103.1 GCA_018241745.1 Pseudomonadota bacterium | reverse complement strand
GGTCGCGGCGGAGATCGCGCGCATCAGCGGCGAGCCGTTCGTGGCAGGCGAGAACAAGTTCGCGCTGATGTCCGCGCACGACGCGGTTGTCGACGCGAGTGCCATGCTGCGGACGTTGGGCGGTGCGCTGATGAAGATCGCCAATGACGTGCGGCTCTACGCGAGCGGTCCGCGCGCGGGCTTTGGCGAGATCACGATCCCCGACAACGAGCCGGGCTCGTCAATCATGCCGGGCAAGATCAACCCGACGCAGTCCGAGGCGCTGACGCAGGTGGCCGTGCAGGTGTTCGGCAACGACGCCGCGGTCGCGTTCGCGGGCACGCAAGGCACGTTCCAGCTCAACGTCTACAAGCCGGTGATGCTGCACGACACGCTCGAGTCCGCGCACCTGCTCGCCGATGCCACCGCGTCGTTCGACGTCCGCTGCGCGCGCGGCATCGAGCCCGCACGGGAGCGCATCGACGCGCACGTCCGCGATTCGCTGATGCTCGTCACCGCGCTCAACCCACATATCGGGTACGAGAACTCGGCGAAGATCGCGCTCAAGGCCTACCGCGAGCGCACGGGGCTGCGCGAGGCGGCGCTCGCACTGGGGCTCGTGTCGGCGGAGGACTTCGACCGCTGGGTGGATCCCGCCGCGATGACGCGGCCGGGCTGACGGCCCGCGGCTGCGCGCGTCAGGCCTTGTCAGCGTTGGCCGGCGGCGTGCCCTGCTCGACCCAGGCCTTGATCAGCGTGTAGGCGACGGCGAGCACGACCGGCCCGACGAACAGTCCGACGCCGCCGAACGCCAGCAGGCCGCCGATGACGCCCGCCATGATCAGCAGCAGCGGCACGTTCGCGCCGCGCCGGATGAGCAGCGGACGCAGCACGTTGTCCATCAGGCCGACGACGGTGCTCCAGACCACAAGGAATATGCCCCAGGCCGTGTGCTCGCGCCAGAACAGCCAGATGATCGCCGGCACCAGCACGGGCAGCACGCCGATCTGCGCGACGCAGAGCACGAACATCAGCACCGTCAGCAACGTGGCATACGGGATGCCGGCCACCGCGAGGCCGATGCCCCCGAGCACCGACTGCACGATTGCGGTGACGACGATGCCCATCGCGACGGCGCGAATCGCGTGCGCGGCGAGCATGATGGTCTCGGTGCCGCGGTTGCCGTCGACGCGGCGTGCAAAGCGCATCACGCCTTCCGCGCCCAGTTCGCCATACTGGTAGAGCACCGCGCACAGCACGACGATCAGCACCAGGTGGATGCCGAACGCACCCAGCCCACCGGCACGCGCCGCGATCCAGGCGGCGATCGCACCTGCGTACGGCGCGAGCGGGCGCAAGAGCGACAGCGGGTCGGCCGCCGCGAATTCGGTCCAGCGTTCTGCCAGCATCGGACCCGCAAGCGGGATGCGCCCCACCCACGCGGGCGGCGGCGGCAGGTTGTGCGTCGTCACGTAGTTGACGCCCGCCAGGATGACGTCCGAATGCTGGACGAGCTGCGCGGACGCGAGGACCAGCGGCACGGCCATCAGCACGAGGATCAGGAACGTCATCACCGTGACAGCGATGGCGCGCCTGCCGCGGACCAGCCGCTGCACGCGCAGCAGCACCGGCCACGTGGCGACGACGATCATCGTCGACCAGATCAGCGCCGGCAGGAACGGCTCGAGGATCCACAGGCTCGCGCCGACCATCAGCGAGATGAGCAGGACGATGACGATGATGCGCGGGTAGTCGGGAAGCTGCGGGGTCGTCACGATCGCGCGATGGCCCTCGTCGCGAGGGCGGCCTACGTCGACGCGGGCGAGGTTACCACGCCGGCGCGCTAGAATTGGCGTTTGTGCGAGCGGCCGCGGATGGACGCGCAAGTCTACGATCTCTGCATCATCGGTGGCGGCATCAACGGCGCGGGCATCGCGCGCGATGCCGCCGGGCGCGGCCTGTCGGTGCTGCTCGTCGAGCGCGACGACCTGGCGGCGCACACGTCATCGTGGAGCTCCAAGCTGATCCACGGCGGCTTGCGCTACCTCGAGTACTACGAGTTCCGGCTGGTCGGCGAGGCGCTGGCCGAGCGCGAGGTGCTGCTGCGCATCGCGCCCCACCTGATCGAACCGCTGGCATTCGTGTTGCCCTACGAGCCGCACCTGCGGCCGGCGTGGATGATCCGCGCGGGGCTGTTCCTCTACGACCGGCTGGGCGGCCGCTCGACGCTGCCGCGCAGCTCGTCGGTGGCGCTTGCCGGCAGCCGTTGGGGCGCGGGCCTCGCGCCGCGTTTCCGCAAGGGCTTCGTCTATGCCGATGCGCGCGTCGACGACGCGCGGCTCGTCGTCGCCAACGCGCTCGCCGCGCGGGACAAGGGCGCGACGATACGCACGCGCACGAAGGCGGTCGCGGCGCGCCGCGACGGCAGGCTGTGGCACGTGACGCTGGCCGGCGCCGATGGCGAGCACACGATCCAGGCGCGCGCGCTCGTCAACGCGGCGGGCCCGTGGGTCAAGGACGTGCTGGACACCACGGGCGTCGCATCGCGCGACAGCGTGCGCCACGTGAAGGGCAGCCACATCGTCGTGCCGCGGATTCATCCGGAGGAACACGCGTACATCCTGCAGAACGCGGACAACCGGATCGTGTTCGTCATCCCGTTCCAGCAGCACTATTCACTGATCGGGACGACGGACATCGCGGTCGAGCAGTACGCGGACCCGCACATCTCGCCGGACGAGGTCGATTACCTGATCGCGCTCGTCAACCGGTATCTCGAGCGGCCGCTGTCGCCACAGGACATCGTGTGGACCTACAGCGGCGTGCGGCCGTTGCACGACGACGGCTCCGCCAACCCGTCGGCGGTCACGCGCGACTACACGCTGAAGCTCGACGCAGGCGCCGGCAATGCGGACGCGCCGCTGCTGTCGATCTTCGGCGGCAAGATCACGACGTACCGCAAGCTCGCGGAAGCCGCGCTGGCGAAGCTCGCGCCGTTCTTTCCCGGGATGCAGCCGGCGTGGACCGCACGCGAGTCGTTGCCGGGCGGCGACTT
>JAFEDG010000102.1 GCA_018241745.1 Pseudomonadota bacterium | reverse complement strand
CCACCGTCGACCGTGACCGTCGTTGAATATCGCTATCCCGATTGGAACCACTATTTCATGACCGCATCGCCTTCGGACATCGCCATCATGGACAGCGGCGTGTTTCCGGGATGGGAGCGCACCGGGCGCACGTTCCTCGCCTATCCGCTGGAAGGCACGCTTGGTACGCCGGTGTGCCGCTTTTTCAGCGCGTCGTTCGCGCCCAGGAGTTCCCATTTCTACTCGGCCATCCCCACCGACTGTGCGGCGGTGATGACCTATCCGGCCTGGATCTACGAGGGCGACGCATTCCGCGCATTGTTGCCGGCCGCAGACGGCAGCTGTGCAACGGGCACCGAGCCGCTGTACCGGCTGTACAACGATGGCCAGGGTGGCGCGCCGAACCATCGGTACACGACGGACCTCGCGGTGCGCGCGGACATGATCGCGCAGGGATGGATTCCCGAGGGGCGTGGCACGCTCGGTGTCAACGCGTGCGTCCCGGCGCCATGACGACGCCTGCGTTCGGCGACGTCGTGACGGACGATATCCGTCGCGCCTACGACGCGGTGGATTATGACTATGCGTCCTATCCGCAGACGCACCCGGACCGCATCGCCACGGTCGCTGCGCTGTTCGGTGTCGACACGCCGCCGCTCGCGACCGCCCGCGTCCTCGAGGTGGGGTGCGGGACGGGCGCCAACATCCTGCCCATCGCCGCGCGGTGGCCCGAGTCGCGCGTCGTCGGCTTCGACCTCGCGCCACGGCCGGTGGACGCGGGGCGCGCGATCATTCGCGACCTCGGGCTCACGAACATCGATTTACGGGTGGCGGACCTGCGCGAGCTGCCCGCGGAGCTCGGCGACTTCGACTACATCATCGCGCACGGCTTCTATTCCTGGGTGCCGGATCCGGTCCGGGATGCGCTGCTCGCGTTGATCGCGTCGCGCCTGTCACCGCAGGGCGTGGCGATGGTCAGCTACAACGCGTTGCCGGGCAGCCGGGTCCGCCAGATCGGGTGGGACGCGATGAACTTCCGGACGCGCAACACCACCGATGCGGCGGCGCGCCTGCGCCAGGCGCGGGAGATCCTGGCGCTGATGGCGGAGCAGGGCACGTCACAGTCTCCGCGCGATTCCGCGTTGCGAGCGGAACTGGGCGAGAGCGCCACGCGGACCGACAGCGCGCTGATGCACGATGACATGGCGGTGCCCAACGAGCCGTTCTATTTCCACGAATTCATGGCGCGGGCGGCCGGCCATGGCCTCAACTACCTCGGCGACACCGACGTGCGGATGATGACACCGTCGGGCCTGAGCCCCAACGTGCGCAAGTTCATCACGCGCTTCGACCGCCTGGAAGCCGAGCAATACCTCGACTTCGCCCGGCTCCGGCGCTTCCGCAATACGTTGCTGACGCGCGCCGGGTCGACGACCAACTTCGCGATGCAGACGTCGCGCGTGCGGGCGATGCAGGTGGCCATCGCGTCGCCGCTCGTGCAGTCGATGGAGGAGGCCGAGCATGCGGGCAAGCCGCGCGACTCGGTGCTCGCGCCGCTGGATCCGTCGGTGGCTGCGCTCGCGCGCTGGCTGATCGCGCGGGCGCCGCAGACCGCGTCGTTTGCCGAGATCGCCGCGTGGCGCAACCAGCACACACCGACGGACCCGCGGACGCCAGAGGCGCTCGTCAGCGGCATGTACGTCGCCGGCGTCGTCGCGCTGTACACGGATCCCGCGCCGGTCGTGTCGATCGCGGGACCGCGTCCGGCGGTATTGCCGTTCGTGCGGCGGCTCGCTGAGTCGCAACACCTCGTGCCGAATCAGCGCCACGAAGCCGTCAACCTCCACGATCCCGCGATGCGCACGCTGGTGCGACTGATGGACGGCACGCGCGACCATGCGGCGCTGCTGGCCGGCCTGGGGCCGTCGTATCCGCACGGCAAGGAAGGCCTCGACGCCGCGCTGCGTTTCTTCGCGCGCGTCGGCCTGCTCGTCGGCTGATATCCTTCGCGCTTCGCCGGATTTTCCGTTCCCCGCCATGACCGCAGACAGTGCCGAAACCCTGGCGCGTCGCATCGACGCGCAATGGGACCACGAGATCGTTCCCGAGATCACCGAATACATCCGGGTCCCCGCCAAATCGCCGCACTTCGACCCGCAGTGGGAGCAGAACGGCCACATCGAGAAGGTGATCCAGCAGGCGCTCGCATGGGTCAAGCGGCAGCCCGTGGCCGGGCTCACGGTCGAGATCGTGCGACTTCCCGGCCGCACCCCGGTGCTGTTTTTCGAAGTCCCGGCGCGCGGCGCGCACGCCGGCGCCGGCACGGTGATGCTGTACGGCCATCTCGACAAGCAGCCGGAGATGACGGGCTGGCACGAGGGCCACGGCCCCTGGGTGCCGCGATACGTCGACGGCAAGTTGTACGGTCGTGGCGGCGCCGACGACGGCTATGCGGTGTTCGCCTCGCTCGCGGCGCTGGGCGCGCTGGACGCGCAAGGCCTTCCGCACGCGCGCTGCGTGGGCATCATCGAGACCTGCGAGGAAAGCGGCAGCTATGACCTCCCTGCGTACCTCGAAGCGCTGTCGCCGCGACTGGGTCCGGTCGAACTCGTCGTCGGCCTCGATTCCGGCTGCGGCGACTACGAGCGCCTGTGGGTGACGACGTCGTTGCGCGGCCTCGCCGCGGGCACGCTGACCGTACGCGTGTTGACCGAAGGCGTGCATTCCGGCGATGCGAGCGGCGTCGTGCCGTCATCGTTCCGCGTCGCGCGGATCGTGCTCGAACGGCTCGAAAGCGCGCTCGACGGTGCGATCAGGCCGGCGGCATTCCATGCGGAGATTCCCGCCGAGCGTGCCGACCAGGCGCGCGCCGCGGCGGAGATCATGGGCGAGACGGTGATCACCAAGTACCCGTTCGCTGGCGGCACGCAGCCGATGATCGAGGATCGCGCGGAGGCGCTGCTCAACCGCACGTGGCGCCCGATGCTGTCGGTCGTCGGCGCGGACGGCATGCCGCCGATCGCCAACGCCGGCAACGTGCTGCGTCCGTACACGTCGCTGAAGCTGTCGCTGCGGCTGCCGCCTACCGTCGATGGGCACGCTGCGACCAGCGAACTGAAGCG
>JAFEDG010000101.1 GCA_018241745.1 Pseudomonadota bacterium | reverse complement strand
TGGTCGTCATCGCCATGGCATTGGCCGGCGCGCTGGTCGGACGCGACAGCGCCAGGACCTACGTCTTTCGCGAGATCGCCGAGATGGTCGGGCCCGACAGTGCGGCGACGATCGCCTCGCTGGTATCACGCGTCGCGTGGACGCAGCATGGATTGGCCGCGGGATTGGCAGGCGTACTCGTGCTGGTGGTCGCCGGCACGCGGGTCTTCGTCGAGATCCAGATGGATCTGGACGACATCTGGGACGTGCCTGCACGCCACCGCAGGGGACTGCTGCACTCGTTCCGCAGGCGAGTATTCGCCGTCGGCCTGATGCTGTGCGCGGGCTTGTTGATCATCGCGTCGCTGGCGATGACGATGCTCGTCTCGGCCCTGGGACTTCATTGGGCCGGGTCGTCCCACGGCCCGTGGCTCTACCGGGTGATCGAAGGCGCGGTCAGCCTGGCTGCGGTGGCGGCGGCTTTCGCCTTTCTCTACAAGGAACTGCCAAGCACCGCGGTGGCGTGGCGCGACGTGTGGGGGGCGGCAGTCATCGCCTCCGTCCTGTTCACGGCACCCAAGTGGTTCGTCGGCGTCTATATCGGCCATCATGGGTTCACGTCCGCCCACGGGGCCGCTGCCGCGTTTGTCGCGCTGATGGTCTGGATCTACTACTCGGCCCAGGTCTTCCTGCTGGGCGCCGAGTTCAGCAAGGCGTACTCCAGGCGTCGCGGCGGACGCGGTCGCATCGAGTGAGGGCCTGAAGCGCGGAGTGCCCGGCGGCCGGTGTGACGGGTGGCCGCATCGTTGCAGTGTCCCACCGCGATACAATCCGCGGCTAGTCAACGTTCCGGGCGAAAGCCTCGCGCCAACTCGATCGCCGGCGGTTCGACATCGCCTGTTGGGCGGAGGTATCCCCACATGGTGAATTCGATGAACAACGAAGGCGGATCCAACTCGCGGCCGTACAACATCCTCTTCATCCTGGTCGACCAGCAGCGCTACTTTGCGCCAGGTGCATTGCCGCCGGGCTTCCACTTGCCCGCGCAGGAGGGGCTCGCCAAGCGCGGGACCACCTTCACGAACCACCAGATCAACTCGTGCGTGTGCACGCCGTCGCGTTCGGTGGTCTACACCGGGCAGCACATCCAGCACACGCGCATGTTCGACAACACGAACTTCCCGTGGATCACGAGCATGTCGACCGACATGCCAACGTTGGGAGACATGCTGCGCGACGCGGGCTACTACACCGCGTACAAGGGGAAGTGGCACCTGACGAAGGAATTCGAGACGACCAATTCGCTCGAGGCCCCCACCAGGATCTTCACGGAAGAGATGAAGGCCTACGGCTTTTCCGACTACGTCGGCGTCGGCGACATCATTGCCCACGATCGCGGCGGCTACCGGCACGACGGGGTCATCTCGGCGATGGGCGTGAGCTGGCTGCGGGGGATAGGGCGCGACCTGGCCAGCGAGGGCAAGCCGTGGTTCCTGGCGGTCAACCTCGTGAATCCGCACGACGTGATGTTCTATGACACCGACGAGCCCGGCGCGCCGGTGCAAAGCAAGCGCGGGCTGGTGACCGTCGCGCGGGATCCCAGGGACGCCCTGTATGCCGCGCAGTGGCAGTTCGAGCTACCGGCGAACCACTTCCAGGCCATCGACGCGCCCGGCCGGCCCGCCGCGCACCGTGACTTCCTGCTGTCGCACGACGGGCTCGTCGGCGCAATCCCGGATGAGGAGCCACGGTGGCGCCGCCGCCACAACTACTACCTCAACTGCATGCGGGACGTGGACCGCAACATCGCGTCGGTGCTCGCGGAGCTCGACGCCGCCGGCTTGACGGACAACACCATCGTCATCCTCACCGCGGACCATGGCGACATGGACGGGGCGCACAAGCTGCACGCGAAGGGCGCGGTGTCCTATCGCGAGCAGAATCACGTTCCGTTCATCGTCGCGCACCCGGCGTATGCGGGCGGGAAGCGATGCAATGCGGTCACGTCGCATGTGGACATCGCGCCTACGCTGCTTGCGTTCACGGGCGCCGCGCCGGAGAAGCAGCGCGCGATCCTGAAGGGCACGCCCGGCAAGAGCATCGCACCGGTCCTCGCGGCGCCCGAGCACGCGAACGTGGACGCGGTGCGGGATGGCGCGCTCTTCAACTACAACATGCTGGCCTACCTCGACGGCGACTTCGTGTTGAAGGCGGTGGACTACCTGCACAAGGGTGGCAATCCCAAGGAGCTGAAGGCTGCGGGCATCGCGCCTGACCTGATGAAGCGCGGTGCAGTCCGCTCGATGTACGACGGCCGCTACGTGTTCGCGCGATATTTCTCACCGAAGCAGCACAATCAACCGGCCACCGTCGAGGAGCTGTTCCGCTGGAACGACGTCGAGCTGTACGACCTGGCATCCGATCCGCATGAAATGAAGAATCTCGCGATCGACCGGAAGGCGAATGGCGAACTGATCGTCGCGCTCAACGGCAAGCTCAATCGGTTGCTCGAGCAGGAGGTCGGCGAGGATCGCGGGCAGATGCTGCCTGGCGGCATCGACGCGGGCTGGGAAGTGACCCGCGAAACGATGGCGGGAGCGTAGACGCTCGCGCATGGCACTCAAGTCGACGATATTCAAGGCCGAGCTTTCGATTGCCGACATCGACCGCGGCTACTACCGCGATCACAGCCTGACGATCGCGCGGCATCCTTCAGAGACGGACGAGCGGATGATGGTCAGGCTGCTCGCGTTCGCGCTGCACGCCAACGACGCGCTGGCGTTCGGCCGCGGCTTGAGTGCAGAGGACGAGCCGGACATCTGGCTGCGCGACCTGACCGGGGCCATTGACGAGTGGATCGAAGTGGGACTACCGGACGAACGCGAGGTGCGCAAGGCTTGTGGACGCGCGCGCGCGGTCTACGTACTGGCGTATGGCGGGCGCGCCGTCGATCTGTGGTGGCAGAACGTGCACGCGTCGCTGGAACGCCAGGAGCGCCTTGCGGTAGCGGAGGTGCCGAGTGAAGCGAGCCGGTCGCTCTCGCAACTTGCCAACCGAACGATGCGGCTGCAGTTCACGATCCAGGACGATCACGTCCTGGTGGCAGACGGCGAAACTTCGGTCGCGGTCGAGCTCAGGAATCGCAAGAGCCTATCGCGCGGCCGCTGAAGGCGGTGGC
>JAFEDG010000100.1 GCA_018241745.1 Pseudomonadota bacterium | reverse complement strand
TTCAGCACCGCCGGCGGCAGGCACCCGAACAGATAGAGCAGCCCGGACTGCAGCGGGTCGAGCCGCAGCAGCGGGATCAGGAGTGCCGCCATCGCGAGCCCCGTCAGCGCGCAGACAGCGCCACCGATGACGCCGATCCGCGCGCCGTGCCACGACAGCGTCGTGAGCCGCACGCCGAGCGACAGCAGCATCATCGGGATCAGCGCCTCGCCGAGCATGTGGATCGCGGTCTGCAGCCACGACGGGATCGGCGGCGACGTCAGCGCGCATGCGAAGCCGGCGATCGTCGCAATGACGATCGGGTTGCGGACCAGGTTCCACAGCTTCGCGTGGTGGTCGACGATCCACATGCCCACCGAGAACTGCAGCAGGTTGGAGATCGTGAACAGCGCGACCATCGGCGCGAAGCCGGCGTTGCCGAACGCGAGCGCCGCGAGCGGCAGGCCGATGTTGCCGCAGTTGTTGAACATCATCGGCGGCAGGAACGTCCGGTAGTCGACGCGCAGCCACCGCGCGACGGGCCACGCGAGCAGCCCCGACCCGAGCACGACGCCCAGTGACGCGAGCATCAGCACCGCGTTGGCGCGCAGGTCGAAGTGGCCGCCGGCGAGCGCGGAGAACACGAGCGCGGGCGCCAGCATGTTCATGCTGATCTTGTTGACCCACGTCATGTCCGGCTTCGCGCGGCGGCCGAAGAACCAGCCGAGCGCGACGATCGAGAAGACCGGCAGGACGATGCCGAGCAGGCGCGCGATCACAGGATGTAGCGCGCGAGATTGTCGTCGCCGGCGATGCCGGCGAGCCGCTCCTCCACGTACGCCGCATCGATCGTGATCGCATGGCGGTCGTACTTCGATGCATTGAACGAGACGTCGTCGAGCAGCCGTTCCATCACCGTGTAGAGCCGGCGCGCGCCGATGTTCTCCTGGCGGTCGTTGACCGCGAACGCGATCTCCGCGAGCCGCCGGATGCCGTCGGGTGCGAACACGACCTCGACGTTCTCCGTGCGCAGCAGCGCCTCGTACTGGCGCGTGAGGCACGCGTCCGTCGCCGTCAGGATCTGCTCGAAGTCGGCGACCGACAGCGAGTCGAGCTCGACGCGGATCGGGAAGCGCCCCTGCAGCTCGGGAATGAGGTCGGACGGCTTCGACAGGTGGAACGCGCCCGATGCGATGAACAGCACGTGGTCGGTGCGCACGATGCCGTACTTCGTCGTCACGGCCGAGCCCTCGACCAGCGGGAGCAGGTCGCGCTGGACACCCTGGCGCGATACGTCGACACCGGTCGCGTCGGAGCGCGTCGCGATCTTGTCGATCTCGTCGATGAACACGATGCCGTTCTGCTCGGCGTTGGCGATCGCGCGCTGCTTGATCTCGTCCTCGTTCAGGAGCTTCCCTGCCTCCTCGTCGGTGAGCGCCTTCAGCGCCTCGGGCACCTTCATCTTCTGCGCGCGCCGGCGCGCACCGCCGAGCTGCTGGAACATGCCCTGCAACTGCGACGACAGGTCCTCCATGCCGGGTGGCGCCATGATTTCCATGGCCTGCGGCAACGCAGCGACCTCGACCTCGATTTCCTTGTCGTCGAAGCGGCCCTCGCGCAGCATCTTGCGGAACTTCTGGCGCGTGCCGGAATCCGCCGGCTGCATGTCGTGGAAGTTCACTTCGCGCGACGGCGGCAGCAGGACGTCGAGCACCCGCTCCTCGGCGGCGTCGGCGGCACGGTCGCGCACCTTGCGCGCCTCCGCTTCGCGCGTCTGCTTGACGGCCACCTCGGCGAGGTCGCGAACGATGGTGTCGACGTCGCGCCCAACGTAGCCGACCTCGGTGAATTTCGTCGCCTCCACCTTGACGAACGGCGCATCGGCCAGCCGCGCGAGCCGGCGCGCGATCTCGGTCTTGCCGACGCCGGTCGGGCCGATCATCAGGATGTTCTTCGGCGTGATCTCCTGGCGCAGCGGGTCGGGCACCTGCTGCCGGCGCCACCGGTTGCGCAATGCGATCGCGACCGCGCACTTGGCCCGCGTCTGCCCGACGATGTGCTTGTCGAGCTCGGAGACGATCTCCTCGGGCGTCATCGTGGACATGGCGGCGTGGTGCGCGGAAGCATCGGGGGATTGTAACCGTGCACGGCGCGCTCCCCGGCGAGCCGGCCGCCGCGCTGCCGTATCATTCCGGACTTCGCACGTGCCAACGGCCTGTCCATGATGCCGCGTTTCCGCGTTTCGATCGTCGCCGCGACCGCCTGTGCCGCGCTTGCCGCGTGCGGGTCGACCTCCCGCGACGCGCCGGATCCCACGAGCGACGGCATCCGCTCGAAATCGCCGGTCGTGGAGGCGCAGCTCAAGGCGCCGGGCAACGGGCCGTGGGAGGGCACGGCGAAGTTCTCCGATCGCGGGGACGGCGTGCTGGTCACGCTGTACGTGAAGAATCTCGCGCCGGGCGCGTACCGCTTCGCAATCCACGCCAAGGACAACTGCTCGTCGCCGAACTTCTTTTCGGCCGGGCCGGCGTGGGCGCCGCCGGGCAGCACGAAGCCGGCCGTCGACATCGCCCCGCCGCTCTACACGAACGGCGAAGGCGACATCACGACGACGTTTCGCATCGCCGGCGTCCGCATCAGCGGGCCGGACAGCCTCGAGGGCCGCTCGGTCGTCCTGCACCAGGGGTCGACGGTCGCGGACACGCGTCCGGGCGAGCCCAACAAGCGCGTGCTGTGCGGCGTCGTCGGCCCCGTCACGTCGTTCATGAACTGACGTCCACGAAAGGCAAGCGCGATGGGCTTCCTCGCAGGCAAGAAGATCCTCGTCACCGGCGTGCTGTCCAACCGCTCGATCGCCTACGGTGTCGCGCGGGCGTGCCAGCGCGAGGGCGCGACGCTCGCGTTCACGTACGTGAACGACGACCTGAAGGACCGCGTGCTGAAGATCGCTGCGGACTTTGGCCCCGTGCCGGTGCTGCAATGCGACGTCGCGCACGACGACGACGTCGCCGCGCTGTTCGACGACCTCGGCCGCGAGTGGGGCACGCTCGACGGCATGCTGCACTCGATCGCCTTTGCGCCGCGCGAGGCGCTGGCCGGCGACCTGCTCGACGGCATGACGCGCGAGGCGTTCGCGATCGCGCACGACATCTCGAGCTACAGCCTTGCCGCGCTGGCGCGCGGCGCGCGGCCGCTGATGCAGGCTTCCGGCGGCTCGATCGTGACGCTGTCCTACCTCGGGGCCGTGCGCGCGATCCCGAACTACAA